>DATDIE010000309.1:0-3967 GCA_036521235.1 Acidimicrobiales bacterium
ACTGACACGGCCGGGAAACGGCCCCTGCCGCTTGTGTTCGCCGCATCCGCCCGTGCGGCGGGCCTTGGGGGCCCGAGCGGAGGAGGTGGGATTTGAACCCACGGTGCCCATGAGGCACAACGGTTTTCGAGACCGTCCGATTCGGCCGCTCTCGCACTCCTCCGGGCGGAGATCCTAGTCGCTGGGACCTGCGCCAAAAGATTCGGCCTGCGCTCGATCGTTGCGCCGATCCGCAAAAAACGAGGTCAGAAGCGCGCCGCACTCGGCCGCGCGCACGCCTCCGGTGAGCGGCACCTCGTGGTTGAGCCGAGGGTCGGCGCAGAGGTTGTAGAGCGTCCCGCCGGCGCCCGCCTTGGGGTCGGCGGCCCCGTAGACGAGGCGACCGAGGCGGGCCGCCACCATGGCGCCGGCGCACATCGGGCACGGCTCGAGCGTCACGACGATCGTGGCGTCGCCCAGGCGCCAGCTCCCGAGGGCGGCCGCCGCGTCGCGCAGGGCGAGCAGCTCGGCGTGCGCCGTGGGGTCGCCGGTGCGCTCGCGCTCGTTGTGGCGGCGGGCGACCACCCGCCCGTCCACCACGCAGACGGCGCCGACCGGCACTTCGCCCTCGGCCGCGGCGGTCCGCGCCTCGCGGAGAGCCAGCTCCATGGCGTCGCCGTCGCTCGGTGGGGTCGGTGCCGGTGTTGAGGTCGAGATGTGCCCAGTATGCGGGTGGCCCCGGCGGGAACGAAAGTCCGCCAGGCGTGAGCCGGATCCACGACTGCCAGCCTGGGCAGTTGTACGAGTCACCAAGTGACGGTCCGGAAAACTTCGCGATCTGTATCAGCGATGCTGTTCAAGATCCCGAACAACTTCGCACCTTCTCGTTCGCCCCTTGAACGAATAGGTACGAGATCCAGCCGGATCACAAACAGCAACGTCAATACCGATACGAAAATTTTCCGGCGGACGGTTTTCTCGGGATTCGCCCGTCAGCCAGCAGCACCTCGTACCAAGAAGCCCCGCAGCAAGAGCGCCTGGGCCTGGTGACCTGGGATTTCGGATGTGTCAGGAAATCGGAGACAGGGTCGCCCAGGACACCGTCGGCCCGGCAGTGCGGAGCGGAGGAGGTGGGATTTGAACCCACGGTTGGTTGCCCAACACACGATTTCCAATCGTGCCGATTCGGCCGCTCTCGCACTCCTCCGTGCTGTGCAGCCTGGTCAGGCTAACGGCAGCGGACGAGGCCCCCGGAGCGACGCGACCGGCGACGACCAGGTTCGATCCGGGACCGGCAAAAACCCTGTCACCTGGGTGTCCCCCGCGGCGCCCCAGGTCATGGAGTTCACGTAAAGGACATTTTATGGTCACTTTCAGTTCATCTTTGTGTAACCTTGAGTCCATTGGCGAATCGCAGGAGGTGAGCGAGCGATGACGACACTCACAGAAACCGCAGGCATCCAGGACCCGAGCGGGCTGGACGAGACACCGCCGTTCCGCCGGCTGCTCGTGGCGATCGACGGCTCGGACGCCGGGCGCGGCGCCCTCGACCTGGCCGCACACTGGTCCGGGCTGCAGGGCGCCGACGTCAGCGTCCTCGAGCTGGTCGAGCACGCGCGGCCCGCCACGGCCGTTGCGTCCCACGGTGCAGGGACGACCGGGCGAGGGGCCCAGCGCGTCGAGGCGCACGGGTCGACCCGGAGCGCCCGCAACCGGCAGCTGGCGCGCGCCATCGCGGAGGAGGCCACCGCGTTCGGCGCCGACGTGATCCTCGTCGGGGTCGACCACCGCCGCCTGGCCAGCCATCGCATGGCACCAAGCCTGCGCGAGAAGCTCACCCGCGTCACGGCGTTGCCCGTGCTCGTCGCGCCGACCCTCCCGGCCGACGGCGCACCCGAGCCCGGGGCGCGCCAGGCCCACGGCGACGCGGAGGCGGCGCACGCTCCGGCGCGCCCGTACGCCGGTGTTTGAGACCGTGGTCGTGGGAGCGACCGACTCGCAGGGGGCGACGCGAGCGTTCCGCCGCGCCCTCGCCGTGGCGCGCACGACGGGGGGCACCCTCCACGTCGTGACGGCGATCAAGGGGAAGGGGGAGGCCGAGACGGCGCCGTGGCTGCCCGAGGAGTTCCGCTACACGGACGCGGGCGCCGGCGCGACGGACTGGCTGCTGACGCAGCTCGCGAAGGAGGCGGCCGACGCCGAGGTGCAGGTCACCAAGCACCCCGTGCTCGACGACCCGGCCCGCGCCATCACCCGGGTGGCGACGGAGGAGGGGGCGGACCTGGTCGTCGTCGGATCGGGCTCGGACCACGGCGCCCGCGCGCTGTCGCCCGTGCCCAAGGCCGTGATGGACCACGCCGCCTGCCCCGTCCTGGTCGTGTAGGGAAGGGGCGGCACCAGCCCGCTAACCTCTTCGTTCGCACCGCTGACCCGATGTTGGGTGCGGTGGCCGGGTCCTACGCGACGGCCGCTCGTGAATCGAGTCAGGGTCGGAAGGCAGCAGCTCTCAGCGGGTTTGGTTGGGCGCCGTAGTCAACCTGGCCGCCGTACCGAGCACCGGGTCGCGGTGCCTGATGCCATGGGTAGGCTCGGCCGACATGGCCGACGCCCCCTTCGTCTCGCTGTACCGACGCTTCCGGCCGGGGCGATTCGACGAGATCCGAGGGCAGGACCACGTCGTCCGCGCGCTCCGCAGTGCGGTGCGCGACGACCGCGTCTCCCACGCCTACCTCTTCAGCGGCCCGCGCGGCACCGGCAAGACGTCCTCGGCGCGCGTCCTGGCCAAGGCCCTCAACTGCGAGGCGCCGGTCGACGGTGAGCCGTGCGGCGTATGCACGTCGTGTGTGGAGATCACCCGGGGCAACTCGCTCAACGTCCACGAGCTCGACGCGGCGTCGAACAACGGCGTCGACGCGATGCGCGACCTGGTCGCCCACGCCGGGTTGGGCACGCCCGGCCGGTGGAAGGTGTACATCGTCGACGAGGTGCACATGCTCTCGACGGCGGCGGCCAACGCGCTGCTCAAGACGCTCGAGGAGCCACCCAGCCACGTCGTCTTCGTGCTCGCCACGACGGATCCGCAGAAGGTCCCGCCGACCATCCGCAGCCGCACGCAGCACCTCGAGTTCCGCCTGTTCGGGGCCGAGGCCCTGCACGACCTGCTCGAATCCGTCAACGAACAGGCCGGGCTCGACCTGGACGACGCGGCCATCGAGGCGGCCGTGCGACGCGGGCGCGGCTCGGCGCGCGACGCCCTTTCCGCCCTCGACCAGGTGGTGGCGTCGGGCTCGTCGGAAGCGGCGCGACCCGACCTCGACGCGCTGCTCGACGCGATCGCCGACGGCGACGTCGGCCCGGTCCTCGTCGCCCTCAGTGCGCTGATGGCGGGGGGCTGGGGGCCGCAGCAACTCGCCACCGAGCTCATCGACGACCTGCGGCAGGTCTTCCTCGCCGCGTTGGCCCCCGAGCTGTCGGCGGCATCGGGTGCGTCCTTGCAGCGTTTCGTCGCGCTGGCCGAGGCGATGTCGCTGGCGCGCGTCGTGCGCACCATCGAGATCCTCGGGCACGCCCTCATCGACATGCGCGACGCGCCGGACGCGCAGGTGGTGTTGGAGATCGGCGTCGTGCGGGCGGTGCGGCCCGACCTCGACTCGGGCGTCGAGGCGCTCTCCGAGCGGCTGAGCGTCCTGGAACGGTCGCTCTCCGGCTCGGCGGCGTTCCCCCGTCCCACCGCCAAGGCGCCGTCGGCGCCGGCCGCGCCCGCACCGCCGCCCGAGGCGAACGAACCCGCCCCGGCCGAGCAGCCCAAGGGCGACGCCGGGCGGCGCCCCTCCCTCGGCGCGGTGCGACGGAGCAAGCAGGCGACCCAGGACCCGGCCGCGTCGGACGTCACGTCGGACGCGCCGGCGCCCGACGCGCCCGCCGCGACCGCCGTCACCCCGCCCGAGCCCGCCGAGACGCCGGCAGCGCCGCCGAAGGCTCCGACGGC
>DATDIE010000310.1:0-2929 GCA_036521235.1 Acidimicrobiales bacterium
GTGACGATCGACGGCGACGTGCTCGTCGACGGCGGCGTCGTCAACAACGTCCCGATCAGCCGGGCGTTGACGGCGGGATGCGACCGCATCTACGTGCTGCTGTGCGGCCCGCTGCACTACCACCCGCGGCCGCCGAGCCGCCCGGTCGAGGCCGCGCTCACCGCGTTCTTCGTCGCCGTGCACGCACGCTTCGTCCGCGAGCTCGCGTCGCTCCCGCCCGGCATCGAGGTCGTCGTCTTCAGCGGCGGCGGCGACCCTTCGGGCCAGTACCGCGACTTCTCCAACACGCCCGGACTGCTCGCGGAGGGCCGGGCCGAGGTGGCCGACGTGCTCGACCGCTACGTCGGGACCTCCCACGACCTCCATCTCCCCTCGGTGGTCCCGCCGCCGCCGCCTCCGGCCGGAATCGGTGCGGCGGCGAACGTCGTCTCCGACGCGGCCGCGCCCACGAGCCAGGACCCGGCCGCGCCGACCGAGCCCCTGGCCTCGCCGTGACGGCGGGCGCGAGTGCCGGTGCCGGTGCCGGTGCGGGCCGGTACCTGCTGACCAACGACGCGCCGGAGGCGATGGACCGCTTCACCGCCTTCGCCACGCTGTTCGACCCGGCGACGTTCCGGCACTTCGACGCGCTCGGCCTGGCGGCGGGTTCCCGCTGCTGGGAGGTGGGCGCCGGGGGCACGACCGTGGTCGCGCATCTCGCGGGGCGCGTCGGGCCGCGGGGCCACGTCGTTGCCACCGACATCAACCTGTCGTGGGCGGCCAACGCGGCGGCCCCGAACGTCACGATCCTCGAGCACGACGTGGCGGGCGACCTGCCGCCCGGCGGCCCGTTCGACCTGGTCCACGCCCGTCTCGTCCTGGTCCACGTCCCCGAGCGAGACCGGGCGCTGGCCAACATGGTGGCGGCGCTGCGCCCCGGCGGCGTGCTCCTGGTCGAGGACGCCGACCCCGCCCTCCAGCCCCGGAGCTGCCTCGAGGAGACCGGGCCCGAGGAGGTCCTGGCCAACCGGCTCCGGCGCGGCTTCCGGCACCTGCTCTCCGAGCGGGGCGTCGACCTGGCCTACGGCCGCACGCTGCCGCACCGCCTGCGGGCCGCCGGCCTGCTCGACGTGGCGGCCGAGGCCGCGTTCCCCATCCGCCACCCGGCCTGTATCCCGCTCGAGCTCGCCACGATCAACCTCGTGCGCGACCAGCTGGTCGCCCGCGAATTCGCCACCGAGGAGGAGATCGAGCGGCATCTGGCCAGCGTGCGGAGCGGCCGGCTCGACCTGACCCAGCCCCCCATGATCTCGTGCTGGGGGTGGCGCGCCGAGGCCTGAGTGCCGGCCGGGCCCGACCCCACCTCCCGCCGCCCCGGCGGGCGGCGCGAAGGTCACAACATCCTGGTGGAATAGACCGATGGCCGTCGCCGCACCCGAGCTCGCCCCCGAGGATCTCTTCCACCCCGCCGTGGCGGCGTGGTTCGCCCGCCGTTTCCCGGCCGGCCCGACGCCGCCCCAGACCGCGGCGTGGCCCCACATCGCCGCCGGGCGCGATGTCCTCGTCGCGTCGCCCACCGGCTCGGGCAAGACCCTGACCGGCTTCCTGGTCGCGATCGACGCCGCCTACCGGGCGGCCGAGGCGGGCACGCGCAGCGGGGGCGCGCCGGAGGTCCTCTACATCTCGCCGCTCCGCGCGCTGGCGGTCGACGTGCACGAGAACCTGCACATCCCCCTCTCCGAGATCCGGGAGGAGGCCGCCCGCCTGGGGTGCCCCGACCCCGAGCTGCGCGTGGCCGTGCGCACCGGCGACACGCCGCCGGCGGAGCGCGCCGCCATGAAGCGCCAGGCGCCCGACCTCCTGGTCACGACGCCCGAGTCGCTCTACCTCCTCCTCACGGCACCGTCGTCGCGGGCGCTGCTGCGCGGCGTGCGCACCGTGATCGTCGACGAGGTGCACACGCTCGCCCGCGACAAGCGGGGCAGCCACCTGGCGCTCAGCCTCGAGCGCCTCGACGCGTTGGTGAGCGAGGCCGGCGGGCGGCTCCAGCGCATCGGGCTCTCGGCCACCCAGCGCCCCCTCGACCTCGTGGCGCGCCTGCTCTCGGGCGTGCACCCCGGGCGCGAGCCGACGACGATCGTCGACTGCGGCCACGCGCGCGACCTCGAGGTGGCCATCGAGCTGCCGACCACCGAGCTCGAGGCCGTCATGAGCGGCGGCCAGATGTCCGACATCCTCGACGCCATCGCCGAGCACACCCGGCACCACCGCACGACGCTGGTGTTCGTCAACACGCGCAAGATGGCCGAACGCGTCGCCCACCAGCTGACCGAGCGGCTGGCCGAGGACGAGCCCGGCCGCGGCGGCGACGACGTCGACGCGTCGTTGCTCGTCGCCGCGCACCACGGCAGCCTCTCGGCGGCGCGCCGGCGCATCGTCGAGACCCGCCTGCGCGCCGGCGACCTGCGCGCCCTGGTGGCGACGGCGTCGCTCGAGCTCGGGATCGACGTCGGCCCCGTCGAGCTCGTCTGCCAGATCGGCTCTCCGCGTGCCATCGGCACGTTCCTCCAGCGGGTCGGACGGGCCAACCACCACCGCGACGGCACCCCGGCCGGCCGGCTCTACCCGACGACGCGTGACGAGCTGGTCGAGTGCACCGCCCTGCTGGCCGCGGTGCGCGAGGGCCGCCTCGACCTCCTCGAGCCGCCGGTGGCGCCGCTCGACGTGCTGACCCAGCAGCTGGTCGCCGAGGTGGCCTCGGCGGACGAGCGCGACGTCGAGGCCATGTGGGAGATGACGCGCCGCGCCGCGCCGTACGCCGAGGTGAGCCGAGCGGACTTCGACGAAGTGGTGGCGCTGGCCAGCTGGGGGATCGAGACGGGGCGCGGCCGGCGCGGCGCGCACCTCCACCACGACGCCGTCAACGGGCGGCTGCGGGCCCGGCGCGGGG
>DATDIE010000311.1:0-19024 GCA_036521235.1 Acidimicrobiales bacterium
CGACGCCGAAGCGCTTGTCGTCCGGCCCAAGGAATTCCTCGACGGCGCGCTGCCGGCGACCAACTCCATCGCGCTGACGGCGCTGCTCCGCGTCAATGCGTTGGTCGAGGATCCTGCGCTCGACGACGCCGCCGCCCGGACGCTCGCCCTGGCCCGTCCGCTCCTCGAACGTCACCCCGCTGCCGTCGCCGATCTGGTGGCCGCGCTGCCCATGTGGGGTGGCCGCTACGAGATCGTGGTCACCGGGGACCGGCCCGACCTGCTCGGTGAGGTCCGCCGGCGCTGGCTCCCGGCGGCGGTCACGGCCTGGGGCCAGCCCGACGGCGGCCCGCTGTTCGCCGGGCGACCGCCGGAGCCCGGCCGGGCCTACGTCTGCCAGGCTCGCTCCTGCCGGATGCCCGCCGAGGACGCCACTACGCTGTCCGCCCAACTGGAGGCGCTTGTCGCGTGAGCGATGACGCCCGGGACGAGACGGTGAGGCGTGAAGGCGACACGGCGATCGAGGACGAAGCGGAGAACGGAGGACAGGATCAAGCCGTGAACGGAACGGCCATGGACGGGCCCATCACAGCGGAGACGCCCGTCGTCACCGACACGACGTCGAAGCGCTCCGCCAGCACCAGCGACGCCAAAGGGCTGGCCCGACGCTCAGCGAGACGCCATGAGCGGGTCCCGACCGCGGGTGGGTCCACGCTGCACCTCCTCGTCCTCTCCTCGACCAAGGAGGACACGACCGTCGTCGACCTGGCCACCCGCACCGTCATGCGCGTCCGGGTGCCCTGGCCCGACGACTACGACCCCGACATCAGCACCTTCGACGTCGTCGAAGTCACGCTGGCCCCCGACCCCGAACGCGACGACCTTGCCCAGCCCGAGGCCACGACGGTGGCCGACCTGCCTCGTCACGTCGGCACCCTGCGGGGCCGGCACCTGCGCAAGTTGCTGCGGCGCATGGTGGCGACACCGGACGGGCCCCTGCTCGGCTTCCCCGGGCCGTCCGCGCCGTACTGGGAGTTCCGGGGCTTCCGCCCGTCGGTCGCCCTGATCGAGCCGACCCGCAGCCCACAGCTGATCCGCCGCCACGCCGACGGCACGACGTGGGTGCGCTTCGGATGGGACCGCGAGGACGTGTGGCTGCCGGTAGAGGACCGCCACGCCGCCCGGGCCCTCGACGCCGCCCGCCGGGAGCGCCTCAGCGGCAAGAGCCTGTCGACGGCGCTCGGGTTCGATCCCCAGTACCTGCTCGTGACGGTCAGTCCCCCACGGGACGGTCACTGCTACAAGGTGTGCGCCGCGGTACTTCCCCGCGGCTGAGGGCTCAGCGCCCGAGCTTGCCGCCGGCCAGGTCCTCGGCCATGGCCCAGCCGAAGGTGACCAGGCGGTCCCCCTTCTCGGCGTCGAACCCGGCGAAGTGCGTGTCGACGCCCTCGGGGATCTTGACCTTGGCGGCGACGAAGTCGAGACCGCCGGCCACGGATCCGTCCCCCTTCAACACGAAGGTGCGGTCGTCGAGGCGGCTCTCGCAGCCGAAGCGCTTGGAGAGACGGCGGGCCCAGGCCCGCTCCTCACCGGAGGACTTGTGGTCCGGAAAGGGCACCACGTCCTGGAGTCCGGAGAAGGCCCGGAAACCCTCGGGCGACATCAGACGGGTCCCGAGCAGGACGTCTTCGTCGGGGAAGGCGAGCAGCGCCCGGCGGTACTGGTCCGCCATGATCGCCTTCAGCGCCGGCTCGGCCCTCGTGGTGCGATCGACCAAGGCGAGCCCGACCAGCAACGATGGCGTGCCACCGATGCGCTCGAGCGTGCAGAAGGAGTATCCCCGGAGCTTGTTGCCCTCCCGGGCCTGGGTGATGAGCACCCACGCCTCACGCTCTTTTGATAGGAAGCCGATATCGAACCCAGGCGGGCGATCCGCACACAGATCCGCCATTTCGACGAGCTCAGCGTCGCTGAGCGCAGTGCAATCCTTGGTGCTCACTACGATCGGCATGCACTAAGTCTACTGGCTGCTCTCGGCGCCTTCCCAACCGGGTACCCGGCTCAGCCCCGTGCCGGCGGAGCCTACGGATCGCATTTTCCCAGCTCAAAGCACAATTCTGCCGTGGCCGTCACCGCCGTTCAGGACAGTACGGCGCTTTGACCCAGCAGCCGCTTGAGCTCACCGACGAGGCCGTTGCGGCAGTCGACGTTGAATTCCGCCGGGAGTTTCAGCACCTTCTCCCCCACGTGGAGCAGCACCGAGGAGGGGCCGGGGTGGCCGCTCAGGACCTCCTTGAGACCCTCGACGCGCCGCTCGGTCACGACCCCGAGCGGCAGCTTGATGTGCAGGTCCTCTTCCCCGCGGTGCAGCAGGGGCCGCGAGACCTCCATGCAGACGATCTTCGGCTCTTCCTCCCGGGTGTCCAGCCGGCCCTTCACGACCAGGATGGCGTCGTTCTCGATCAAGGCGCCGTATTCCGCCATGGTCTTCGGGAAGACGAAGACCTCCATCGCGGCCTGGAGATCTTCGAGGACGAACCGGGCCATCAGGTCGCCCTTCTTCGTATAGGAGCGACGCAGGTCGGTCACCACACCTCCCACCGTGCGCACCGGGGAGCGGTCCCCCGCCACCACGTCCTCCTCCCGCATGTCGGAGAGCGAGCTGTCGGTGTGCCGGGCCAGTGCGGCCTCGAACCCCATGAGCGGGTGGTCGCTCACGTAGAGGCCCAGCATCTCCTTCTCGAACGCAAGGCGCTGGGCCTTGTCGAAGTCCGAATTGGGGATGGGGACCTTCGTCCCGCCCCAAGCGGGGTCGGCCTGCTCCTCCTCGAAGACGGCGAAGAGCGATGTGATCCCGAGGTCCTGCTCACGGCGCCGCTCGAGCGTCCGGTCGACGACTTCCTCCAGCACGAGGCAGAGGCCCTGACGGGGATGGTCCAGCGAGTCGAAGGCGCCACCCTTCACCAAGGACTCCATCGTGCGCTTGTTCAACACGACCGGATCCACCCGCGCACAGAAGTCGAAGATGTCGACGAAGGGGCCGTTGGCGTTGCGTTCGACGACAATGCGCTCGACGAGTCCCTCGCCGACGTTCCGCACGGCGGCGAGACCGAAGACGATGGCGCGACGACCCTCCTCGCGGCTCTTGTCCGGGGCGAACTCCGCCACCGAGCGGTTCACGTCGGGCACGAGTACGTCGATCCCCATATTGCGGCACTCGGCCAGATACACCGCGGTCTTGTCCTTGTTGTCCTTGACGGAAGTCAGGAGGGCCGACATGTACTCGACCGGGTAGTGCGCCTTCAACCACGCCGTCTGGTACGCGACGAGGCCGTAGCCGTACGAGTGCGACTTGTTGAAGGCGTAGTCGGCGAACGGCTCGATGATGTCGAACAGCTCGGTGCCCAGCGCCTCGCCGTACCCCTCGGTGGCGCAGCCGGCGACGAACTTCTCGCGCTCGGCGGCAATCAGCGCCCGGTTCTTCTTGCCGCACGCCTTGCGCAGGTTGTCGGCCTCCTCGAGCGAGTAGCCGGCGAACTTCTGGGCCACCCGCATCACGGACTCCTGGTAGAGCATCAAACCGTAGGTGTCCTTCAGGATCGGCTCGATGTCCGGATGGAGGTACGTCAGCTCCTTGCGCCCGTTCTTGAGCTCGGGGTAGTCGCGGTGCATGTTGGCCGCCATCGGCCCTGGTCGATACAGCGCCACGAGGGCGGCCACGTCGTCGAAGCTCGTCGGGGCGAGGGCGCGGAGCGTTTGGCGCATTGCCGCCCCCTCGAGCTGGAACACGCCGACCGAATCGGCGCGCCGCAGCATCTCGAGCGTCGGTTCGTCCGCCAGGTCCACGCCGTCGATGTCGGGCCGCTCCCCCGTCGCCTCCTCGATGCGATCGAGCGCCCGCTCGATCACCGAGAGGTTGCGCAGGCCGAGGAAGTCCATCTTCAGCAGGCCCAGCTCCTCGACGCCGTGCATTTCGTACTGCGTGACGATCGGCGCGTCCTCCGGCTTCCCGCCCGCGTCCGGCTTACGCTGGATCGGCAGGTATTCGGTCAGTGGGTCGCGCGAAATGACGACGGCGGCGGCGTGGATGCCGTCCTGTCGCCGCAGGCCCTCGAGGCCGAGCGCGACGTCGATGACCTCCTTGGCCTCGGGGTCCGTCTCGTGCATGTCGCGTAGCTCGCCGGCGCTGGCGTAGCCGTCCTCGTGACCCTCCGTCTTGGTCAGACAGGCGCGCAGCGGCGTGTCCCGGCCCATGATCAACGGCGGCATGGCCTTGGCAATCCGATCCCCCACGATGTAGGGCTTGCCGAGCACCCGTGCCGCGTCGCGCACCGCCGCCCGGGCCTTGATCGTGGAGAAGGTGATGATCTGCGCCACGCGGTCACTGCCGTATTTCTCGGAGGCGTAGCGCATGACGTCGGCCCGGTAGCGCTCGTCGAAGTCCATGTCGATGTCGGGCATCTGTTTGCGGCCCGGGTTGAGAAAGCGCTCGAAGAGGAGGTCGTAACGGATGGGGTCGAGGTCGACGATCCGCAGGCAGTAGGCCACGCAACAGCCGGCCGCCGAACCCCGACCCGGGCCCACCCGGATGCCGCTCTCACGGGCGAAGCGGATGAGGTCCCAGACGACGAGGAAGTAGGCGGGGAACCCCATGTCGCCGATGACGCCGAGCTCGAAGTCGATCCGCGCCAGCACCTCGCTCGGCAGCGGGTCCCCGTAGCGCTCGCGCGCGCCCTCCATGGTGAGGTCCCGCAGATACGCCAGCGCCCGCGCTTCGTACGTGTCGCCGGTGAAGCGGTCGGGCACCGGGAACTCGGGCAGGCTCGGCTTGCCCAGCTCGATCTGCACGTCGGCCCGCTCGGCGATCAGCAACGTGTTGTCGCACGCCTCGGGCACGTCTCGGAACAGATGGCGCATCTCGGACGCGGACTTGAGGTAGTGCTCGGTGCCGTCGAACTTGAAGCGGTTCGTGTCCGCCAGCAGCGCGCCGGTCTGGACGCACAGCAACGCGTCGTGCGCGACCGCGTCCTCCCGGTGGGTGTAATGGCTGTCGTTCGTGGCGAGCAACGGTGCGTTGAGGCGCCGTGCGATCTCCATCAGCTGGGGGTTGGTCCGCTGCTGCTCCGCCAGGCCGTGGTCCTGCAGCTCGACGAAGAGGTTGTCGCGGCCGAAGATGTCCTGGAGTTTGGCCGCTCGCCGTTCGGCCTCCGCCTCGTCGCCCGACAAGAGCGCCTGGAGGACCACCCCGCCCAGGCACCCGGTCGTCGCGATGAGCCCGTGGTGATGGCGCTCGAGAAGCTCCCAGTCGAGCCGGGGCTTGTAGTAGTAGCCCTCGAGGTAGGCCGCCGAGGACAGCTTCATCGGGTTGCGGTACCCCTCGACCGTCTCGGCCAGGAGCGTCAGGTGGTAGTAGAGCTTCTGCCCGCCTTCGACGTCGCCACCCGTGTCATCGACCCTTCCCCGGCGCACGGGCCGCTCGTGCCGCGACTCCCCCGCCATGTAGGCCTCGGTCCCGATGATCGGGACGACCCCCTGGTCCCGGCACGCCTTGTAGAAGTCGAGGACCCCGTACATGTTCCCGTGGTCCGTGATGCCGAGCGCCGGCTGACCGTCCGCCACGGCCGCCGCCACCAGCTCTCCGACACGCGCCGCCCCGTCGAGCATGGAGAACTCGGTGTGAGTGTGCAGATGCGTAAACGACCGCTCCGACACCGGCCCTCCTTTCGCCACGTCAAACTTACACCTGTGTGATTCGACCCTGGGTCTCGCAATCTACCCCCCCGACGCAGGCCGCGACGACGACCTCCGGAAAGGAATTTCCGCCGTCCCGGTGGCGCCGGCGTGCCTGCCGGCGTCTCCGTCTCCCGCCCCGCTCACCGACCTCGTCGTTTGCGCCGGATCCTCTCCCGCCGGCTCAGAGATACGTCCCCGTCCGCCCCGCGCCGTCGCCCGGAGAGGGCAGGCTCCGCTGTCGCATCTCATCGAGCTGGGCCCGCGCCGCCAACTGCTGGGACATCAGCGTGGCCTGGATCCCGTGGAACAGGCCCTCCAGCCACCCGACCAACTGCGCTTGGGCGATGCGCAGCTCGGCGTCGCTCGGCGTCTCGCTGTCGAACGGCAAGGCAAGGGCCTCGAGCTCGGAGACCAGATCCGGCGACAGCCCTTGCGAGAGGTCGCGGATCGACTGCTCGTAGATCTCGCGTAGGCGCACCCTGCTCTTGTCGTCGAGCGGCGCCGCGCGCACCTCGTCAAGCAGTGTCTTGACCATCGAGCCGATGCGCAACACCTTGGCCGGCTCGTTGACCGACTCGGTCTTCGGCTCGTCGTCGCCCTCGGTGGGCGCACCCAGCAGCACCTCGTCCGGAGAGATCGCCGTCGCCGGCTCGGCCGGCGGATCGCCGCCCATCAGATCGTTCGTCACGTCGTTCACTCCGCTCTTCGTACCCGGCTCTTCGTACCCGAACCGGCCGGCCATCGCACTTGCGGCGGCGGGGTCTTCCTATGTTGTCATTGCGGCGGTCGGCCTCACCCGGCCGTCCATCCCAGCAGCGGAACCAGCATCTCGTCCCGGGTCAGCGACCCGTGCCGGGCCCTCAGCCGGAGCTCGCCCGTATCGGCCGGGTCGAGAAAAGCCGTGCACTCGAACGGGATCAGGGCCACGTCGCCGAGCCGCTCCGCGATCTCCGGCGACGGGATGCCACCCAGCCAGCCCTCGTCGATCACCTGCTCCCTGGTCCGCACCCAGGCGACATCGCCGTGGAGATCCGTCGCCGCGTCGACCACGCTGGCCGTCGCTCCCGGCCGCGCGTGGAGCCAGCGAAACCGTCCCTCGCCACTGATCAGCGTGAGCCCGTCCATGATCTCGGGGCCGAGCACCTCGACGGAGCTGCCGACGTCCACCTGCCCGTGATCCGCCGTCACGACCAGGACAGCCCCGGGGGGCAACACCTCGAGGACATCTGCCACGAGTCGGTCGGTCGCGCGCAGTTCGTCGTCGTAGTAGTCACCCAGCCCCTCCGCATGGGCGACCTTGTCGATGCCTTCGTAGTACGCGTACACGAAGGGGGTACCCGTCGACGCAAGGTGCCGCACCGTCGTGACGAGCCCGGCCGGGGTGTGCCAGCGATGGAGATCGACATGGCCCAGATGCGCCGCGGTGAAACCCGTGGGGCCGTAGTCATAGCGCGTCACGACCGGGACGACTCCGGCGGCGCCTGGAAACGACGGGACGGGCTGGAACACGTGCGCAGGCAAAGCCATTCGCGCGTCGACCCCGTCGATCGACCACTGCAGGACGTTCATCACCTTCCCGTCGAGGGCCAACCGGTAGCCGACAACGCCGTGGACCGCGGGCACGGCCCCGGTGACCAGGGTCGTCAGGGCGCACGCCGTCGTGCTCGGGGCGACCGAGGTGACGGTGCCACCCACTCCTGAGGAGAGCACGGGAGCGAGATGGCTCCGAGCACGCAGTTGCTCGGCCCCGAGCCCGTCGATGACCAACAGGACGATCTGTGTGGCCTGCCGAACGGGCGCCGGGAACCAGGGTGGCAGCGTGGCGCCGTCCGGGTCGGCCAGGTGGCCGAGCAGGCCTGGAATCACCCGATGCAGGCACGCGCCGTCCCAGTCCGGGAGAAGGGGTGCGGGGGCATCGGCCTGCGGCGGCGTCCCTCTCCCCGGGTCGGCGACCATCGCCGCGGCGGTCGTGCCGTCACTCACGGCGCCACCCTACGACCCCGACACCCCCGCCATCGGTGGTTGGGCCGGTAGAATCCCTCTTGGTGAGGGTTTCGACACGAGGTGACTACGCCAGCAGGGCGCTCCTCTCCCTCGCGCTGCACGGGGCCGAGACGCCCACATCGGTGCGCGACATCGCCGTCCGCACGGGCCTGCCGCAGCCGTATCTCGAGCAGATCCTCCTTGCGCTCAAGGGTGCTGGGCTTGTGCGATCGAAGCGCGGAGTCGGCGGAGGCTACGTCTTGGCGCGGCCGCCCGAAGAGATCTCCCTCGCCCAGATCGTCTCGGCGGTCGACGGGCCGATCGCCGCGGGGGACTTCGGCGAGCCGCACGAGAACGGGGCCTGCGATCACGAGGGACAGTGTGTTCTGCTCGCCGTCTGGGCCGACGTCGGCGAGGTCATCCGCACCCACCTGCAGTCCTACAGCCTGGCCGACATGGTGGACAGGGCCCAGGGCAACGTCGCGGCAACGGTCTGAGCCGGGTCCCATCGCAGCTGTCACGAAGGCCCGGGCGACAAATTCCATAGCTCGACCGCCGGCGCGTCCAGATCCCAGCCCAGGATGCACACCGCGCCAGCGCTGAGCAGGAACAGTCTTCCGGCGATCGGCGGGAGCCCGAGCCACCGGGCCGCCAGGACCCGCAAGACGTGCCCGTGGGCCACGCACAGGGTGTCGCCAGGCTGACTCCGGGCCCGCTCGATCACACGATCGACCCGCCGTCCCACCTCGGCCGCCCGCTCTCCACCGGGGACGCCCTGCTCCCAGAGCGACCAATCCGGACGCCCCTCGCGGATGTCCCTGGTGGCGATACCTTCGTACTCCCCGTAGTCCCATTCCATGAGGTCGGGCTCGAGCTCGCTCTCAAAACCGGCCAGCCGGCAGGTGTCGGCGGCCCTCGCCAGGGGGCTGCTCAGCACGAGGTCGAAGCTCCCCAGGCCGTGGGCCCGGAGGTAGGCGCCTGCGGCCTCCGCCTGAGATTCGCCCTCCTCCAGGAGGGGAATATCGGTGCGTCCAGTGTGTTGACCGGAGAGGGACCACTCGGTCGCGCCGTGCCGCAGCAGCACCATCCGGCCGGCCATCGCCGTAGACCAGCACGGCTCCCGGCAGCGGCGCAAACGCGCCGGGGCCCGAACACCCGGATGGAATGATCCGGCCCTGGTCCCGGTTGTAAGTGACAGGTTCATCCCCGGATGCCCCGGGTACGTAGGACAGGGGAAAAGAAACGGCTGGAGCAAGAATGAAGAGCGCGGTGAGCACGTCGGACACGTTGGGTTTGATGCTGCGTGATCTCGATCAGTTTCCTATGCCCGACCACGAGCAGCAGGTGGAGCTCGCGAAGCGGGTAGCGGCAGGCGACGATGCCGCGCGCAAGCAAATGGTCGCCGCCAACCTCCGCCTCGTGGTGCACTGGGCGCGTCGCTACCAGGACCGAGGCGTGGACATGGCCGACCTGGTCCAGGAGGGCACGTTCGGCCTGATGCGCGCCGTCGACAAGTTCGACTGGGAGCGAGGCTTCCGGTTCTCGACCTACGCCACCTGGTGGATTCGCCAGGCGCTGCAGCGTGCCGTGCAGCAGCACGGCCGGACCATCCGCATCCCCCTCGAGGTGGGAGAGCAGATCCAGCGGCTCGAGCTCACGAAGGCCGAACTGGCCAGCACGCTCGGTCGGGCCCCGACCGACGAGGAGTTGGACGAGGCGACCGGGATGACGGCAGCCGAGCGTGAGTCGCTCGAGGACGTTGCCCGGGTGACCGCTTCGCTCGACCAGCCGGCGGCACTCGAGTCCACGACCACGCTGGGTGAGCTGGTGGCCCCCGATGACTCGGACTTCGTGGCCGACGTCGAGCAGACGATGGTCTACGAGCGGGTCCGAGACGCCGTCGAGCGGCTGCCGGGCCTGCAGCGTGACGTCCTGCGCCTGCGCTTCGGCTTCGGTGGGGACTCGCCGGCATCATTGCAGTCGACGGCCGAGCGTCTCGGTGTCGGCGTCCGCCGCGTGCGTCGGGCCGAAGAGGAAGCACTTGCTGCGTTGTCGGGAGACGGCGACGTGGTCGGGGTGCATCAAGCGGCCTAGGTGGCCCGGGCTCGTCGACGACGAGCCGTGACAAACGGTGGGTTACGGCCCGTCGAGGAATGCCTGCAGGTCTTCGGGGAGCGCTGACGTGAACTCGCTGCGCTCCGCTGTCACCGGGTGGTCGAAGGCCAGTCGGTAGGCGTGCAGGAAAAATCGTCCCGCAAGACGCTTGTCTGGCTTGCCGTAACGGGCGTCGCCTACGACAGGGTGCCCGATGGCCGCCATGTGGACGCGCACCTGGTGTGTCCTCCCACTCTGGAGGGTGAGCTCGAGCAGCGTCGTCGGTGCGGGCGTGTCGACGTGCCGGCGCTCAACCACGCGGTAGGCCGTCCGAGCCGGCTTGCCGCGGGGCGTCACGGCCATCTTCGTCGGGGTGCGGGTCGATCTCCCGATGGGCGCTTCCACCTCGCCCCGCTCGTCAGGGACGACACCGTCGACCAGCGCAAGGTAGCGACGCTCCATCTCACGAGTGGCCAGCTGATCCACCAGCGATCGGTAGGCGTCTGCGGTTCGGGCCACCGCCAAGAGGCCCGACGTACCCTTGTCGAGCCGGTGCACGATGCCCGGGCGGTCCGCCGCACACACCCCCGCTGCGACCAGGTCCGCCAGGTCAGGAAAGGCCGCCAAGAGGCCGCCGACGAGGGTGCCTTCGGAGTGACCCGCGCCCGGATGCACGACGAGACCAGCCGGCTTGTCGATCACAGCCAGGCTCTCGTCGGCGTGCACGATCTTGAAACGGACGTCGGCGTCGGCCGGCGGGCCCGCCACACCTTCCGCTGGCAGCTCGACGGTGAGCATCGCTCCTTGTCGGAGAGGTAGGCGCCCCGACACCACCGGCACGCCGTCGATCTGGACACGGCCGGACTCCACCAGTTCGGCGGCGACGGCCCGAGAGACGCCTGCGAGCATCGAGACGCCGCGGTCGACCCGGACGCCGGACAGGGTGGCTGGGACCTCGACGCTGACGGTCTCCTCGCTCATCGCCTCACCCGCCCTCGTTGCCGGGGTCGACGGCTGGCTCGGGCCGGCCGAACAGCAGGGCGACAATCACGATGATCACCCCGACCGTGACGCACGCGTCGGCGAAGTTGAACGTCGGCCAGTAGTCCAGCGTGATGAAGTCGGCTACCTGGCCTCCATGGCCGCCGACGATGCGCTCGCTCAGATTGCCGACGGCGCCCCCCAGGACCAGCCCCGCCCCGACAGCCAAGGGCACGGACCGCACCTGCGCCACCACCCACGCCAGCACCACGACGCCCACGCACAGCAGCACGGTGACGATGACAGCGCGCCCGCTGAAGAGGCTGAACGCAAAGCCCGAGTTGAAGGTCAACGCCAGCCCGAAGGGGCCCCAGACGTGTTGCACGTCGTGCAGGTGGTCCTCCGCCAGCGTGGTGGTGATGCGATCGACGACCACCACGACCACGGCAATGGCGAATACCAGTACCCGCGGCCTGGTCAGCGCCGGGACAGTCCCCCGCTCTTGCACGCCACGCAGAGGCGGGCGTACGGGAGGGCGCGCAGCCTCGGCTTCGGGATGGGCTGGAAGCAGCGCTCGCAGTACCCGTACGTCTTGTCCTTGATGCGCTCCAGGGCGTCGTCGATCTCCTCGACCGCGATGGTCGCCTGACCCGACAGGGCGAGGTTGCGCTCGCGGTCGACGGTGACCGTGCCGCCCTCACCCGACTCCTCGTCGAACTGCACGTCGCCCGGCTCCCGCTCGAGCGCGAGCGAGTCCGCCTCGGCCCGGAGCGACGTGGCCTGCTCCTGGTAGATGACGCGATCGGCGTCGAGCAGCTCACGGACCTCTTCGAGGAACTTGGTGTCTTTCGCGTATGGGCCCGTCTTGGGCCGCACGGGCGCGGGCGGCTTGGGCTTCGGCGTGAAGGGCGTCCGCGCCGGCGTCGGTGCTGCCCCGGCGCCGTTGCCGGCGCGGGCCGGTGCGGGCGGGGCCTTCTTGGCGGCCGCCTTCTCCGGCGCTCCCTTCTTGGCTGCAGGGGCGGCCTTCTTGGCCGGCGCCGCCTTCTTGGCCGCAGCGGTCTTTTTGGCCGGAGCGGCCTTGGTCGACGCTGCGCCCGCCTTCTTGGCGGGGGGCGAGGCCTTCTTCGTGGTCGCGGGCGCGGCTTTCTTGGCCGTCGACGTGGCCTTCTTGGTGGCGGTGGCTGCCTTCTTCACAACAGGAGCTGCCTTCTTCTTAGTAAGGGCGGGACGCTTTGTAGCTGTTGCAGCAACCCGGGCGGCCTTCGATTTGTTCCCGGAGCGCGAGGTCGTGGTCGAGCGCGACGCGGGAACCCGTTTGGCCTGGGAGCCCTTGCTCGCTGGGGTCATCGTGCTCTCCTTCGGACCACGCTCCGTGGCCGCGCGCCCCTCAACGACCTTGCCTTGGGGAGCGGGTGACGATAGCGGACCGCGACCGTCCGGGCAATAGCGCCTTCGCTGCGTCGGCTCCGGGGAAGATCAGAGAGGGCGAGGTGCTCCCGACACCGAGGCGTTCTGCAGGCTGAGGGTCGGTGCGCCGTCGTCCGCCTCTCCGAGGCCGCCGGCCATCGGGTCGCCGCCGCCGCCGGACTTCGCCTTCGGCTTCACGCCCATGAGCGAGTTCGCCGGCTGCACGTTCTCGTCCACCCACTTGAGGATCTCGCTCAGCGCCCCGCGCAGGCGGTTGCGCTCGGACTCGAGGTGACGGGCCATCGTCTCGACGTCCGCGGCCAGTTCCGTGCGGGTGGCCTCCAACCTGGTCACCTCTTCGCGCAACTTCTGCTGCGACTCGGCTTGCAGCTGCGCGGCGTTCGCCTCGGCATCTGCGATGGCGGCCCGGGCGCGCTCTTCGGCCTGCGAGACGATCGCGGCCGCCTCCGCCTCGCTCTCCCGCTTCGTCTGGTCGACGAACTTCTGCGCCAGCAACAGCGTCCGCTGGAGTGTCTCATCGGAGAGCGCCGCGGCGTCAGCCGCCGCAGCCGCAGCCATCTCGTCGCCCTCGGCGGCGACGGGCGCGGGAGCGGACCTCTTCTCCCGCTCGAGCTGAGCGATGCGCTCGCTCGCTTGGCGGAGCCGCTCGTTCAGCTGCCGGACGTGCTCCTGCAGGCTCTCGGCCTCCTGGGCCGCCTTGTCCAGGTACTCATCGACCTCGTCGACGTTGTAACCCTTGAGCCCGAGACGGAACTCCACCGTGCGCAGGGTGTCGAGGATCGATGCAGATGCCTGGGAATTGTCCATGGGGGCCGAGTCTAACCACCCGCTTCTGCACTTCCAGGGTTTCCCTGGCCCGGGGGCCGGGACCCCGGCTAGGCCCGGAGGACGGGGATCAGGACGATCTGTGCGACGAGGATGACGATGAGAAAGGACCAGTCCAACCCGCCCATCGGCCGGATGATCCGCCGCACGGGACGGAGGACCGGCTCGGTCGCCTGGTAGAGGAAGTACTGCACCCGCGCCAGGGTGGTCCCCGGCTGGATCCGGAACCAGCTCAAGATCGCGTAGGGGAACATGATCAGCCAGATGTAGGCCTCGATCAGCCACGCGAGGATCTGAAAGATGTTCACCAGCGAACGAGGGTAGTGGCTTCAGTCCCGCCCGAAGCCGCGCTCAGCCAACCGCAGTCGCTCCTCGTCCGAGACCTTCACGTTCGTCGGGGCCAGGAGAAACACCTGATCGGCCACCTTCTCCATCTCGCCGCTGAGGGCGTAGGTGACGCCGCTGCAGAAGTCGATCATGCGCCGTTGCAAGTCGCGCTCGGCCATCTGCAAGTTCACGATCACCGGCCGGTTGTCCTTCAGCCGATCCGCGATCTCCTTGGCGTCACCGAAGCGGGAGGGTGCGACCACGTGGACGCGGGCCGTAGAGGGCGCGGGCAACGGCGCCACCGGCTGAATCGTCGCATCGACCGGTACCGCGCGTACGGCACTCGGCCGGGGGGCCACGTTGCTCGGGGCAGGGCGTTGTTGGCTCGGGACGGCCGACTCCCGCGGGATGGTGCGAACCCTGGTCATTCCGCCGCTGAACTCGTCCGCCTGCTCGTACTCCGGCGTCCGAGGCTCGACCCGCGAGGCAGCCGAGAACCCCCGTGGGGCCCGGTCCTCCAGGTCGTCGTACTCGTCGTACTCGTCGTCGAGCAGGCCGAGGTAGACCATGGTCTTCTTCATGAACGAGGGTGACATGCCTTCTCCTGTCAGGGCACAGCGTAGTGCCTGCTCGGACGCCTAGGCGGTCCAAAGAGCCCCCGCGGCGCAGCCAAATGCGCAGTCAGGCTCCTGCTCAGGGTGATGTCAGGCTTCCCTTGAGCGTTGCCCGTCATGACGTTCGCTTTGCCGGACGCTCGCCGAACAGCGCGCGGCCGATCCGCACCATGGTCGTGCCGGCACGCACCGCCGCCTCGAGGTCGTCGGTCATCCCCATGGAACGCTCCTCGAGGCCGTGCTCGTCGGCCAAGCGGCGCACCGTTTCGAACGCCGATTGCGCGGCGTCGGCGCCCGGGCCCGCCACCGTCATGAGGCCGCGTACATCGAGCCCCTCGGCGCGCGCGTGCGTCACCAAGTCGCCCACCGCATGGGGCGGGCAACCATTGCGACCGGCCTGGCCCGTGGTCTCGACCTCGACGAGCACCGCGGCACCCGGGGCGAACCGCGCGATGCGTGCACTCTCTTCCGCCCGGGCCACGCTTTGCCACAGCCCGACGATCGGGGCGAGTCGCGGCACCTTGTTGCGTTGGATCGCGCCGAGGAAATGCCACACGAGCGGCGACGCGGACAATGCGTCATCCGACTCCACGTGCGCAGCCTTCGTCACGAGCTCGTTGGCGTAGTTCTCGCCGATGTCCGCCAGGCCAACGTCGCGGGCGGCGAGAACGGCCTCGGGACCGAAGCCCTTGGTCACCCCGACGACGCGTATGCGGGAGGAGTCACCGCCGGCTTCTTCGATGCGCTGCCGGACGGCGCGCAGCCTGTGCGCGACCTCGGCGCTAGCGGAGGAAGGAGGGGACGTCGAAATCGTCGTCACCCAGGTCGAACTCTTCGTCGTTCCCCGTAGCGTCGGCGAAGATGTCCACCGGCTCGGGCGTGGAGAAGATGCTCGAGGCCAGATCGTTGGCCTTCGAGGAGGGTGCGCCCTCCTCCCAGCGCTCGAAGCCGGCCGCGATCACGGTCACCCGCACCTCGTCGCCCATGTTGTCGTCGATGACGGCGCCGAAGATGATGTTGGCGTCGGGGTGAGCAACGGCGTGGATGATCTCGGCGGCCTCGTTGACCTCGAAGAGCCCCAGGTCCGAGCCCCCGGCGATATTGAGGACCATGCCTCGGGCCCCCTCGATGGAGGCCTCCAGCAACGGCGAGGTGATGGCCGCGCGGGCGGCGTTGGCGGCCCGGCCCTCGCCGATCGACGAGCCGATGCCCATGATCGCCGTGCCGGCGTTCGTCATCACCATCTTCACGTCGGCGAAGTCGGTGTTGATCAGACCCGGCACCGTGATGAGGTCGGTGATGCCCCGGACGCCCTGCAGGAGAACCTCGTCGGCCATCTTGAACGCGTTGACCATGCTCGTCTTGTCGTTGGACACGGTGAGCAGTCGATCGTTCGGGATGACGATGAGGGTGTCGACCCGTTCCTTGAGCGTCTGGACGCCCTTCTCCGCCTGCATGGCCCGTCGGCGACCCTCGAATGTGAACGGGCGCGTCACGACACCGATGGTCAGCGCGCCTACCTCCTTGGACACCTCGGCGACGACGGGGGCGGAACCGGTTCCGGTGCCGCCGCCCTCACCCGCCGTGATGAAAACCATGTCGGCACCCTGTAACGCCTCTTCGATATCGGCCCGGTGTTCCTCCGCGGCCAGGCGCCCGATCTCGGGGTCGCTCCCGGCTCCGAGCCCCCGGGTCAGCTGGCGCCCGATGTCGAGCTTGAGGTCCGCGTCGCTCATCAACAACGCCTGCGCGTCCGTGTTGGCGGCGATGAACTCGACGTTGCGCAACCCCGAGTCGATCATGCGGTTGACGGCGTTCACCCCACCGCCGCCTACGCCAACCACCTTGATGACTGCCAGGTAGTTGCCTTGGGAAGGCACGGTCGTCATGATTCCCCTCGTCCTCGGGTCGATCGCCGACCGATAGCTCGCTGGTACGTTCCGCCCACCGTCACCGTTGACGTGAGCCACAGGACCCATCCCTGAACCTTTGGGGAAGGTTGATGTTCACAGTTCGGCAACGTGACCCCACGATACGGGGGGTGTTCAGGCAGGTCAAGCATCCTACGTCGCGTGGCGTCACCCGGCGTCACGGGCCTGTCACCGTCGGGGCGTCGGGGACGCTGACGTCAATGACATCCCCGTTGTGCAGCTTGGCGCCCGCCAGTATCGACGAGACGTCCTCGTACTTCGCCGTGAGCTGAGTGGCCACCCCGACATCCACCGCGATCGGGGTCGTCATGGACAGCTGGACCCACCCAGCCGGCTCGACCGTGACGCCGGTCACCTGTGCGGCGAAGGAGGCGGGCAGGGTGGACGCGACATCGAGCCCGGCGTCGTCACTGGCGGGCAGCACCGACCCGAGACCGCCCGGCGGGTGCGGGACGGTGAGCAACACGAGACCGGGCGGACGCGTCGCCGAAACCCCGAGCACGCGCCCGTCGGTGCTCAGCGTCGCCCACTGACCACCGGGCGTGCTGACCTCGAGCCGCGGCGTCTCCTCGGTCACGGTGATGTGCACACCGTCGGGCCACGACACGTTCACTGTGGCGCTCCGCACCCACGACAGCTGCTCGATACGTGTCGCCGCCGCACCGGCGTTGACGTCGAGCAGCGGCGGCTCCCCGGCCAGGCCCGCCTGAGCAATCACCTGCGCGGCCGTCTCGTGGGTGTTGCCGCTGACCGTCACGGCGCGCGCCCCGAAGACCGGCGAATGCAACAGGAACCACACGCCGACGAGCAGCGCGGTCCCGGCCAAACCGATGATCAGAAGACCGAGACGACGACGACCCTGGGCCCGCGTAACGGCGGTCCGCCGTGCGGATATCCGCGGGTCCATCCGACCACGCCGCCCACCACCTTCGCCGCCGCCCGACGAGCGTCCACTCCCGCCGTTCCCTCCCCCATCGGAGCCGCCCGAGCCGGATCCGCCGCCGCGCCGCCCCCCGCCGCCACCGCTGCTGCGACGGCGCGAGGGCGCCTCGACCGGCGTCACCGACGGCCCTCCGCGCGGTGGCCTTCACCCGACGATTCATGCTCGGACTCGGATTCGGGCACGCCCCCAGTCTCCCCGGCGCCAAAGCCGAGAAGGCGGACCTCGGTCCGCAGCGAGACCCCGCACCGCTCCGCGACCACCTCGCGTACATGCTCCATGACCGCTCGGACGTCGTCCGCCCGTCCCCCTCGCTCCGCCTGGATGAAGTTGGCGTGCTTCTCCGAGACGTGCGCCGTGCCGAGGCCGAAGCCCTTGAGCCCGGCCTCGTCGATCAGCCGCCCGGCCGAGTCGCCCTCGGGGTTGGTGAAGACGGAGCCGGCGTTGGACCCGCCCGGCTGGTGCTCACGACGCCACCGGACGATCTCCGCGACCTCGGCCTGCTCCTTCTCGCTCGACCCCGCCGTGACCCGCAGATCGGCGGACACGACCAGCTGCGACGCGGTGACCGAGGACGAGCGGTAGGCGTACTCCAGCTTGGCCACGTCGTCGGTGCCCTCCTCCGGGCCGAGCAGGTCGACCCAGCGGTACCGCTCGAGGCACGACGCCATGTCCGAACCGTGCCCGCCCGCGTTCATGCGCACGGCGCCCCCGACCGAGCCCGGCACCCCGACGGCCCACGAGAGCCCGGCCCATCCGGCGTCGGCGACGCGGCGCGCCAGCACGGGGAGCGCCAGCGCCGCGCCGGAACGCACCAGCGGCTCCCCCGCGTCCCCGGGCGGCAGCTCGAGCTCGGCGAACCCGGGGCCCAAGTGGACGGCGATGCCGTCGAAGCCGACGTCGGCCACCAACAGGTTCGAGCCCCGTCCGATCACGAAGAGCGGCACGCCGTCGGCCCCCTCCCGCAGAACGCCGCGCACCGCGTCGAGGTCGGCCGGGCCGGCGATCTCCACGAACAGCGCTGCCGGTCCGCCGACCCCGTACGTCGTCAACGGCCCCAGGGGCTTCATGAGCGTGGCCCGGTCTCCGAGCGCCGACGCCAGTGCGCGCAGATCGTCGCTCGGTGCGACGGTCACCATTGCGGTGCGCCGAGGAGGTCGTCGGGCAGCGCGGTCAGGTCCCCGGCGCCGAGGGTGAGGCAGAGGTCGCCGGGGCGCAACACCGAAGCCACGGCCTGGCGCAGCTCCTCCCATGCGGGTGCGTACGTCACGGGCAGCCGGGGATCCGCCGCAGCCACGGCGTCGGCGACGAGGCGGCCGGACACCCCGGGCACCGGTCGCTCGCCGGCGCTGTAGACGTCGGTGACCACGAGCACGTCGGCGTCGGCGAAGGCCGTCCCGAACTCGGAGGCCAACGCTGCTGTCCGTGAGAAGCGGTGCGGCTGGAACACCGCCACGACGCGGGCCCAGCCCCCGCTCCGCGCCGTCGCCAGCGCCGCCCGGACCTCGGTCGGAAGGTGCGCGTAATCGTCGACGAACGTGACGCCGTTGGCCTCGCCGCGGAATTCGAAGCGCCGGCTCACTCCGGCGAAGCGCGCCAGCGCCGCTTCCGCCGCCGGAAACGATGCTCCCGCGCGGAGTGCGGCGACGGTCGCCACCGCTCCGTTGCGGGCGTTGTGCAGGCCGGGGACGCCGATGCGCAACGTGCCCAGCACGCCCTCCGGGCCGCGCAGACGGAACGACACCGAGCTCCGGAGGAGCTCGAGCTCGTCCATGACGTAGTCCGACCCGGCCTCCTGGCCGACCAACGTCGCCCCGTGCGCCCGTCCGATCGCCGCCGCGTCGGGATCGTCGGCACACACGACGGCGCCGGTCGTCGCACTTCCCACGAACTCGGAGAAGGCGTCCCGGAGCACGTCGAAGGTGCCGTAGTAGTCGAGATGGTCCGGTTCCACGTTGGTCAGCACGGCCAGGTCCGGCCGGAGCGCCTTGAACGTGCCGTAGCTCTCGTCAGCCTCGACCACGAGCCAGTCGCCGCCGTCCCACACGGCGTTGGTTCCGATCTCGTTGACGTCGGCGCCGATGACGAAGGAGGGGCGAAGACCGGCCTCCACCAGAATGAGCGAGAGCATCGACGCGGTCGTCGTCTTCCCGTGCGTGCCCGACACGGCGAGGCAGCGGCGCGTGGCG
>DATDIE010000312.1:0-3243 GCA_036521235.1 Acidimicrobiales bacterium
ACGGTCTCGGTGTCGGCCGAGCGCGGCTTGGCGAACTGCCCGGCGATGCGACCGACCTTCACCACCGGCACGCCGGCGGCGTACGTGAGGGCCACCGCCATCTGGAGAATGATCTTGAGCTTGTCCCGGATGGAGTCGGCCGTGAAGTCGGCGAACGACTCGGCACAGTCACCGGCCTGGAGGAGGAAGGCCTCGCCGTTGGCCACCTCGGCCAGGTCGCGGGTGAGATGACGCGCCTCGCCGGCGAACACGAGCGGCGGCAGCGTGGACAGCCGCGCCTCGGCCTTCTTCAACGCGTCGGCGTCGGGCCAGTCGGGCTGTTGCAAGGCGGGGAACTTCCGCCAGGACGCGGCGCTCCAGGAGGCGGACTCGGGGCGGCTCGTCACCCGAACAGGTTAACGCCGTAGGCTCCCCGCTCATGGCCGCCTTCCGCTTCGCTATGCAGGTCTCCGGCGCCGCATCCCCCGCTGCCTGGCGGGACCTGGCGCGCAAGACCGAGGACCTCGGCTACTCGACGCTCTACGTGCCCGACCACCTCGACGACCAGTGGGCCCCGATGGTGGCTTGCGCGGTGGCGGCGGAGGCGACGACGACGTTGCGCGTCGGCACCCTCGTGCTCGACAACGACTTCCGCCACCCCGTGCTGGTGGCGAAGGAGGCGGCCACCCTCGACGTCGTCTGCGGCGGCCGGTTCGAGTTCGGCATGGGGGCCGGCTGGCTGACCGCCGACTACGACCAGTCCGGCATCCCGATGGACCGTCCGTCGGTCCGGGTGGCGCGCCTGGCCGAGAGCCTCGAGATCATGCGCCTGCTCTGGGAGACCGGGACCGCGACGTTCAGCGGCGACTACTACCAGGTGACTGAGGCGAAGGGGACGCCGGCGCCGGTCACGCCGGGCGGGCCGCCGCTCGTGATCGGCGGGGGCGGCCGGCGCATCTTGACGTTGGCTGGCCGTTACGCGGACATCGTCAGCGTCGTGCCGAGCCTCGCGGCGGGGCACATCGGGCCGGAGGTCGCGGCGGAGGCGGTGGCCGACAAGTACGTCGAGCGCGTGCGCTGGGCGCGCGAGGCAGCGGGGGACCGCGCCGACGACCTCGAGCTGCAGTGCTGGACGGCGGCGGTCCAGGTCGTGCCGAACGCCAACGAGGTCGTCGAGGCACTGGCGCCGGTCTTCGACCTCACTCCCGACCAGTTGCGCGCCGCGCCGCTTGCCTTGATCGGCAGTGCGTCGGAGATCATCGAGACGTTGCGCAAGCGACGCGAGGAGCTGGGCTTCAGTTACATCGTCGTGCACGAGGCCGAGATCGACGCGCTCGCGCCGGTGATCGCAGAGCTTGCCGGGACCTGAGCGACCCGAGCGGGTCGGGATCCTCGGGGGGACCTTCGACCCGCCGCACGTCGGCCACGTGGCCGCCGGCCGTGCGGTCATGGAGCAGCTGGCCCTCGACCGGCTCCTCCTCGTGGTGGCGAACGACCCGTGGCAGAAGTCCGGCCAGCGCGCCGTCTCGGCCGCCGAGGACCGCTTGGCCCTGACCGAGGCGTTGGCGGCGTCGATCCCGGGCGCGGAGGCCAGCCGCCTCGAGATCGACCGCGGCGGGCCGAGCTACTCGGTGGACACGGCCGAGGAGATCCTGGCCCGGGCCGGTGGCCACCCGGTCGAGTTGTTCCTGGTCGTGGGGGCGGACCTGGTCCCCGAGCTCGACACCTGGCACCGCGCCGACGAGTTGCGGGACCTCGTCACGCTGGCCGTCGTGTCCCGGCCGACGGGCGAAACGCCGGGCCTGCCGCCGGGATGGCGGGCCGTGAAGGTCGACGGGCCGCAGGTCGCGGTGTCGAGCTCCGAGGTCCGCGACCTGCTGGCCGCCGGTGCCCCGGTGGACGGGTTGGTGCCGCCGCCGGTCATCCATTGCATTGTCCGCCGCGGTATGTACGCTGTGCCTAGATGAGCGCCATGCCGGCCGGGTGGACGGAGTTGTCGGACAGTCCTCGTGTGGGCGAAGGACCGGTTCGTGCCCAGCGCCGGGCCGATCGTCGGGCGGAGCTCAAAGTGGCTCGCCGCTCTCGTCAACGTTGGGCCGTCGCCGCCTGCTCCATCTTGGCCGGCGTCTTCGGGCTCACGGTCGGGATCCTGGACGTGCTCCATTGACGCAAGGGTTGGGCGTCCACGTCCAGCTGCCACCCGCCGCGGCAACCGCCGCGGAGTCGGCCGACGCCAAGCTCGGTCGCGAGACGGTCGTCCTCGGCATGGGGGAGCTCTTCGGCGTCGTTGACGCGTTCGTCATCACGAGCGCGCAGAACACGCGCCACGTGCGCACGCTCGTCGAGGAGATCGAGCGCGGCGTCAAGGAGGCGCACGGGTTCAAGCCGGTGCGCACCGAGGGCCTCGGCGACGCCACGTGGGTGCTGATGGACTACGGCGACTTCATCGTCCACGTCTTCCTGCAAGAGACGCGTGACTACTACGACCTCGAGCACCTCTGGTCGGGCGCACCCCGCGTGCCCTGGCGCCGCGACGTCGAGAACGCCGGCTGAGCACGCGGCCCCCGAGCGCGCCCGCTCAGGTCGGCGCGCCGAGGAACTGCAAGAGGTAGACCGGTCCCGCCACCTGTGACCCGTTGGCGATCGGGACGGGCGTGCGCTGGCCCTCGATCTGGAAGACGACGCCGGTGCCGAGCCCCACTTCGTTGACCACCGTGGACACCACCTGCGCCACGGCCTGCTCGGTGGCGGTCCCGGCGATCTCGGAAAAGGCGGTGTTGAAGTTCACGGTGACGACGTTGGGCGACGTGGTCCCCGCCGAGATCACCGTGACGTCGCTTGGGATGGCCGTGGTGAGCCCGGCGGCCGAGTCCCCGCTGGTCGGCCCGGCCAACAGGGCGCTGACGATGGACTCCAGCGGTGCGGGCGCGCTCACCAGCCGGTCGACCGGCGTCAGCGCGTCGTTGGCGGTGGTATTGAGGAAGTACACCTTGACGCCGACGTAGGACGACGGCTTCGGCTGCGTCGTCGTGGTCGTCGGCGGGTGCGGGTCGAGCAGGTTGAACGGAACGCGCGACGACGCGATCGCACTGGGCGAGCCCTGCGTGGGGATGGCGCAACCCGCCGCCAGCGCCGCCAGGGGCACCAGCGCCAACACGCCGAGGCGCGCCCGCGCGCCGTTCACGCACCGTCGCCACCACGACCGCAGCGCCACCGCGCTCACGGCGTCGCTCCCGGCTCGCCGACGAGCTCGTCCAACTCGTC
>DATDIE010000313.1:0-2390 GCA_036521235.1 Acidimicrobiales bacterium
GGACGGCACCGTTCAACCAGCCGTTCTTCATCGCGCTGACCCAGGCGCTCGGCGTCAACAGCGATGCCTTGACCTCCGCCACGCCGTTCCCGGACACGACGCAGATCAACTGGGTCCGGGCCTGGACGGCGGCCTCCTAACCCCCACTCATCGCCGACGTTTCTTTCCCGGCCTGAACACCGCTTCTGCGGCCCGCGAACGGTGACGTGACGCCGCCGTGCCCGGTCCGGCGGCACAGCTGCGGCTGACCCCAGGAAAAGAAGGGGGTTGACCCTCTTGCATCTACCAGGGCCTTCGGCGTAGGATACTGAGTATTCTACGCAGAAACGAGGATGTATGAGTGTCCGCCACGCCCTGTTGGCCCTGCTCAGTGAGGGTCCGAAGTACGGCCTCCAGTTGCGTCAGGAGTTCGAGGCTCGGACCGGTGAGGTCTGGCCGCTCAACGTCGGGCAGGTGTACACGACCCTCCAGCGCCTCGAGCGCGACGGGCTGGTGCAGTCCGACGACGCGGCCGAGGAGGGCCCGCAGAAGGGCTTCCATATCACCGAGGACGGGCAGGCCGAGCTGAGCGAGTGGCTGACGACCCCGCCCGACTACTCCTCGCCGCCCCGGGACGAGCTCGTCATCAAGGTGTTGGTGGCGATCCAGCTGCCGGAGGTGGACGTCCGGGAGGTGGTGCAGGTGCACCGGCGCTACCTGGTGGAGCTGATGCAGCAGTGGACCCGCCTCAAGGAAGACGAGTCCCGACTCGACCTCAATTTCGCCCTGGTCGTCGACGCCGAGCTGTTCCGGCTCGACTCGCTGATCAGGTGGTTGGACACGGCCGACGGCCGACTGAAGCGAGCAGCTGCGGGCGTGGACGCGCCGGCCCCGCAGTCGTTCCCCCTCCCCAAGCCCCGGCGCAAGGTGGGATCACGGTCATGAGCTATCTCGAAATGTGCGGCATCACCAAGGTCTACGGAGAAGACGCCGCCCAAGTCGTGGCGTTGGCGAACGTCGACCTCGCCGTCGACGCCGGCTCGCTGGTCGCCGTCATGGGCGCCAGCGGCTCGGGCAAGAGCACGCTGCTGACGATCGCCGGCAGCCTCGAGGACGCCACGAGCGGCGACGTGTTCGTCGGCGGACGGTCGCTGGCGTCGCTGTCGCGCAACGCCAAGGCGCAGCTGCGGCGCCAGTCCATCGGCTACGTGTTCCAGGACTACAACCTGCTCGCCGGGCTCAGCGCGGTCGAGAACGTCTCGCTGCCGCTGGAGCTCGACGGGGTCTCCGCCCGCAAGGCGCAGGCGACGGCGATGGAGGCGATCGAGGACTTCGGGTTGAAGGAACGGGCCCTGCACTATCCAGACCAGCTCTCCGGCGGCGAGCGCCAGCGCGTCGCCATCGCCCGCGCCGTGGTCGGCGGGCGCAAGCTCCTCCTCGCCGACGAGCCTTCGGGGGCTTTGGACTCGACGACCGGCGAGGCGGTCATGCGGCTGATCCTCGCGGCGTGCCACCGCGGCATGGCGGCCATCGTCGTGACGCACGACGCGCAGCTGGCCTCGTGGGCCGACCGCGTCGTGTTCCTGCGCGACGGCCGTGTCGTCGACCAGACGCTGCCGACCGAGAGCGCCGAGACGTTCCTCGCCGAACTCCCGCACTCATGAGCGTCGACGTCCTCGAACGGCCGACGACCGTGTCGGCCCCGCCGCCGAGCAGCGGTGGCGTCGCCGCCCGCCGGGCCATGGTCCGCTGGGCGTGGCGGCTCTTCCGCCGGGAGTGGCGCCAGCAGCTCTTGATCCTCCTCTTGATCGTCGTGGCGGTGGCCGCCGTCGTCGTCGGCTCGGCCGTCGCGGTGAACACGCCGCCGCCGACCAACGCAGGGTTCGGCACGGCGCACGACCTGGCGACGTTCGAACTGACACCGGGGGGCAAGTCCGCCGCTTTGGGCACGAACACGCTGGCGTACGCGGACTCGCAGATCGCCCGCTTGCAGCACCAGTTCGGCACGACCCAGGTGATCGAGAACCAGAACCTCACGGTCCCCGGGTCGACGCAGACGTACGACCTCCGCTCCCAGGATCCGCACGGGCCCTATGGCGGGCCGATGCTGCAGCTGCTGTCGGGGCACTATCCGAGCGGGCCGAATGAGATCGCGCTCACGCCCGGCCTGGCGTCCGCGCTGAACCTGCACATCGGCGACACCTGGTCCCAGGGGGGCAAGACGGTCGTCGGCATGGTGCAGAACCCCCAGAGCCTCCTCGACGAGTTCGCCCTCGTCGTTCCAGGACAGGTGAACGCACCGACACAGACGGTCGCGCTCTTCGACGCCCCAGGCGTTCAGCCGGGCTCGATCGGGCCGGAGGTGCAAACGCCGGCCTCGGTCGCCCAGAACAACCCGCTCAACCCGGAGA
>DATDIE010000314.1:0-17448 GCA_036521235.1 Acidimicrobiales bacterium
CGGCGTGGTCACGTTGACGTTCGCTGCCGGGGTGGAGGCCATCTGGTTCAACAACAACTCGCTCGATGGGGGCGCGGGCGGCTTGGCCATCCCCACGCCCCGGCTCTTCGGCATGGACCTCGGCATCGGATCGGGCAAGGACTTCCCACGGCCTGCCTTCGGGATCATGTGCCTTGTCGTCCTGGTGCTGGTGGCGCTCGGCATCAGCTGGCTGCGCACCAGCCGACTTGGGTCCGCGATGCTGGCCGTCCGGGCCGACGAGCGCTCGGCCGCGGCGGCAGGGATCAACGTGGTCAAGGTCAAGCTGGTCGGCTTCGCTATCGCGGCCTTCATCGCCGGGTTGGGCGGCTCCCTCCTCGCCTACCAACTCGGCAACGTCACCTTCCAGGACTTCGACGCCTACCTCGGACTCGTCACCTTCTCGGTCGTGGTGGTGGCAGGCATCACGTCGGTCAGCGGAGGAATCCTGGCGGGAATCATCTCGGCGGGCGGCATCTTGGTGGCGTTGATTTCATCCGAAGTCGGGACCGGTGGCGTGGACAACTGGTACGGCATTGTGGCCGGCATCGGGGTAATCCTGACCGTGATATTCAATCCCGACGGCGTCGTCGGGCCGATCCACCTCTTGCTGGAGCAGCGACGGGTGCGGGGCGTGCTGGCGCGTCCCGGGGGGGCGCTCGTGCCATCGGAACGCGCGACGACGGAAACGCATGTGTCCGGGCCGACTCCCACACTCGCTCCGGTATCGGTTTCGCCCGGCGACCTGGTCGAGAGTGGCGCCGGTGTCGGCTCCAACGGACACACCCAAGCACCAGCCACCCCAGAGGCCGAAGGAACCAGGGCGCTGCTCGAGGTGAGCAGTCTGACCGTTCGCTACGGGGGAGTCGTTGCAGTGGACGGCGTGAGCTTCACCGTTGCGGACGGGCAGATTGTCGGATTGATCGGACCCAATGGGGCTGGGAAGACGACGACGATCGACGCCCTTTGCGGATTCCACCACTGTGAGGGCTCGGTCGTCTTCAACGGACAGGACCTGGAGGGCCTCGCACCGCACCGTCGAGCGGGCTTCGGGCTCGCGCGTACGTTCCAGCTCGCGGGAGTCTCAGACGACCTCACCGTCGAGGAGAACGTCCAGGTGGGACAGCACACGGCGCAGGCGCACGACCCGGCGGCAACGACGAAGCTCCTCGAGGAGCTCGGTCTCGTCGAGATGCGCGATTTGCAGGTGTCCATGCTCTCCCAGGGCCAGCGGCAACTCGTCTCTGTCGCCCGCGCCCTGGCCGCGGAGCCCCGCCTGCTTCTGCTTGACGAGCCGGCGGCGGGCCTCGACAGTACCGAGAGCCTGTGGCTGGCTGACCGTCTGCGTGAGGTGCGCGACCGGGGCGTCGCGATCCTCCTAGTCGACCACGACATGAGCCTCGTTCTGAACCTGTGCGACGCCATCAACGTCCTCGACTTCGGCGAGTTGATCGCGTCGGGCACCCCGGCGGAGATCCGGGAGAGCGATCAGGTATCGACGGCGTATCTCGGCGCGACCCATCAGCGGCTGGTGACGTCGTGAGTGACACGGCCATAAGCCCTGAGGCCGAGGGGCTACCAGTGCCTGGCGACGGGCCGATCCTGGAGTGCAAGGGCCTTGACGTCGGCTACGGAAAGTTAACCGTGGGCCGCGACATCACCTTCACCCTCAGACCCGGGAAGGTGCTCACCGTCCTCGGGCCGAACGGGGCCGGCAAGACCACACTCCTGATGACCCTGGCGGGATTTCTGCCACCGCGGGCGGGGGCCATTTTCCTAAATGGCGAACAGGTCAGGGGCTCATCGCCCCGTCGGATGAATCAGGCCGGCATGATCCTCATTCCCGACTTCCGAGCCCTCTTCACCGAGCTGACCCCGGTGCAGAATCTGAAGCTGGCGGCCCCCAGAGGCGCTGACCTGGACCCGGTACTCGACCTCTTCCCGGCGCTGGCGCGACGCGAGAAGCTCCGGACCGGCGACCTCTCCGGGGGCGAGCAGCAGATGTTGGCCATCGCACGCGCACTGGTGCAGTCCCCCAAGTTGCTTTTGATCGACGAGATGTCGATGGGCCTGGCGCCTATCGCCGTGGAGTCTCTGATGCCGGTGATCCGCCGTGTCGCCGACGAGCATGGCGCATCGGTGATCATGGTCGAGCAGCACGTGCAGCTGGCACTGGAGATCGCCGACGAGGCGATGGTGATCGTGCACGGGAGCATCGTCCTGTCCGGGCCGGCCGAGCAGTACCGCCACGACGCCAGAGCAGTGGAGTCCGCCTACATGAGCGGGTCGGTCGCTCCGGCCTGAGGACCGGTGGCGCCACAGCCGACCAGGTACGTCACATCGGAGACCACGAGCCGCGTAAAATCCGTCAGTCGGTACTGCGGGTATATGTCACGCAAGGCGCTGTCGCATTCCTCGAGCAAGGTGCCACTGAAGTCGTGGCCTGATCGACGGACGAGGTGCGCCCGCACCCACCACAGGTGCGAGCAGTCGTGACGGTCCCAATGTCCCAGAGCAAGGTGGCTCAGCCAACCTCGTCAAGGTTCTTCAGCTGACCAAGCGCCGCCGTGGGCTTTGGCTTGACCCGATCAATAGCTGTAACCAGAACCTCTGAGACGACGGCGGAGCACGTCGGGACCGCATCGATCATTGTCGTCTGCGCCCGTGTTGCACAGGACCCCCATGATCGGCAGCCCGTAAGTGCCTCAGCACTGGTCCCTTGAGAGGCGCATTCCTAACGCTGCATGCCGGCGACCCATTCGTCGACCGAGAGCACATCCGCTTGGCAGGGAAAGACCTTGTCGAGCAGCACGCGATAGACCTCCTCCTCGTCGGCGTCGACGGAGCCGTCGCGCAGGACGACGAGAACGACCCCGCTCGTGGCGATCGCGGCGAGGACGGGAGTGCGCACACCTTGAGCCCGCAGGATCATGTCGAGATCGCTTCCCGCAAAGGCACTCACCCTCTACTTGTCGACCACACGATGCCCCGGGATGAGGCGCGACCGACGGATGGATCTTCGTGGCGGTACCGTTGGCGACGAAGGCTGCAGAGTCGGCCAGGGCGCCAAAGATGCGACTCTTCCGGTTCACCTCCGGGGCGCCCGTCCGGAACGCCAACCGGAGTCGGGCATGGACGCGCTCATTGTTACCCGTGACGCGCCACGGAGACTGCCCCCCGAAGAAGGGTGCAGTCCCCGCAGCAGTCAGACCCAGGAACCAGTTGGTGCGGCGCCAAAGCCCGTCCGCATTTGGTCGGTTCTAGAACAGCGGTGTGGGGTTGTAGACCTTGATCCCGGTGATCTTGCCCGTCTTACCGCTCTGAACGACTCCGATAGCGGCGGACGACGAGCACACGGACTTGAGCAGCGAAATGGCCGTCCCGTTGCAGGTGAAGGTCAGGCCACCCGAGAGCGGAATCACCACGTTCTTCGCCGTCTCGGTCTGCGTCTTGACGCCGGCAGCCGTCACGGGCTGCGTCGAACCCTTCATGATGTTGGCCAGTGCGAGGACCGGTTCCACGCCCGAGGCCTGGTTGCTGCTGACGTTGGGGTTCGTGCTCACCTTCGGCAGGGACGCCTTGATGATGGCCGCGTAGAGCGCTTTGTCCGCCGTGGACGGCTGCGTCGTCGTGGCGATGTACGAGCCGGCAAGCGCCTTGTCGAGCGTTGCCGAGTCCAGGATGCTGGGGTCAAGGCACGTGGCGAGCATGTACCGGGGCAGCTTGAGCGACAGCGTGTTGTAGGCCTGGAGGAAGGAGCTGCACAGCGTCACGTCGCCGACCATGCCCACTGCGTCAGCGCCGCCCGAAACGGCCGACTGCAGCTGCGGCGAGATGTCGGCCGTGCCCGGGTTGATGGGCACGACGGTGAAGCCGACGCCCGCCGCCTTGAACACGAGCCCGCCCAGCACCTGCGCCCCCTGGATGGCGGCTGGCACGTTCTCCACCAGCAGGGCGACCTTTTTATAGCCGTGCTGCTTGGCGCTCAGCGCATCGCCGCCCAGGTCGGCCGGGAAACCGCCCGTTAGGTCGTACGCTCCGGGCGTCGTGAGCTCGGCCGTGGATGCTCCACTGAGCGTGATGTAGGGGATGCCGGCGCCGGTGATCGTCGGAACCTCGGTTGCGCCTTGCCCGGTGAACGGCTCGACGACCGCCACGACGCCGTGCTGGACCATGTCGTTGGCGCAGGTCTGACCGCCGGCCGGCGTGGATTGGTTCTCGCAGATGTAGAGGGTGACTTTGTGACCCTCGAGGCCGTCGTTGTACTTGTTGATGTAGGCGACGGCCGCCTTGGCACCTTGTTCGACGAGACCCGACGTGCCAATAGAGCTGCCACCACCGGCGTCGCTGATCAAGCCGATCGTCACCGCGGGCAGCGTCGCTGGGTGCGGCGTGGTTGCGCCGGCCTCGTCGACGCCCATCACGGCGGTCGACACTGTCGCTGCGGTCACGACGCCGGCGGCCAGCAAGCCTGTAGCGAAGACCCTTTTCGCCCGCCCGCCTGTCCGTCCAATCGCACCTGTTGTGAGCACTGTCTCCTCCTTGGGGATCGAGGGGGCGATATCGGTGCTCGTCACCAGCTGTAGCGGCCCCCCGGCTACGACGAGAAAAGAGGATACCATTTAGCACCTCGCAAAGCTAAGGTACCGCAACATGTCCGCAATAAACCGTCAGCCCAACCGGCCTGCCTGGTATTTGATGAGTCAGGGATGTGTCGGTCCGGCTCACACCCAGGGTGTTCGAACCACGGCTGAAGGACATTTCTTTCGTTCGACCAGGGAAAAAGGACACCTTTTGCCAGGTGGCAACGTCAGGCGGGCCGTGCTGAGCGAGACCCGAACTCTCGATGACGACGCCAGCCAGTGCCGGACCGGTACGCCCGGAATGGTCTGGTTCGCTGGTCCACCGACTTCGAGTAGGTCGGCGATCCCGACAAGCCGTCGATCATCCGCCCGGCCGTGGGCAGCACCAGTACGGTCGGCGACGTGGCGCGACCGAAACCGGGCCCACCGCAAGATGCGGATCGTGTGAGCGTCGCGATTGCCCTCCCCGACGACCTGGTGTCGTGGGTCGAGGAGATAGGCGGCGGTCGCCTGAAGCTGGCCGACCGTAAGCCCGGTGGCGGCCGCAAGGAGGCCTGGCACGTCGACCTCGAGCGCCCAGATGGAACGGTCGCCGAATGCTTTCTCCGCTACGACCGCTCCGATCCGGCGCGCACCAAGGACCCCTGGACGCTGCACCGCGAGGCCACGGTGTACCTCGCCCTCCAGGACGGCCCGGTTCCGGTGCCCCGCGTCCTCGGCGTGCATCCGGTGCACCAAGCCATGCTGTCGGAACGGGTTGTCGGCGAGAACTGGTTCTCCCGCATCGAGGACGAGTCCGAGCGGGAGTCCACGGCACGGGATTTCATGACCACGTTGGCTGCGTTGCACACCCTCGATGCGGCGGCACTCGACCTGCCGGCCTTCCCATCAGTGAAGACCGTCCCCGATGCTGTCGGCGCTGAACTCGACGAGTGGGAGCGGGTGCTGGCCGAACGCGGCGGCCAACCCGACCCTGCGCTCCTCTTCTCTCTGCGCTGGCTGCGACGGCACGTGCCCGACTACGACGGCCCGCCCGTGCTGGTGCAGGGCGACACCGGACCGGGGAATTTCATGTATCTCGGCGGACGGGTCGTCGCCGTCGTCGACTGGGAGCTGGCGCACCTGGGCGATCCGATGGACGACATCGCCTGGCTCTCGTTGCGGGCGACGCAGGAGCCATTCACCGACTTCCCGACGCGGCTGCGTGAGTACGCGGAACTCTCCGGAAATCCCATCGACGAATCCCGGGTCCACTATTACCAGGTGATGGCCGAGACCAAGCTCCAGGTGATGGGGCACCGGCCGGCCACAACCGCCGGCGACGCCGCTGGTGGTGTCGGGGGGGGTGGTGATGTGGGCAACGGCTTCATCTACCAGATGCTGCACCGACGTCTCTGGCTCGAGGCACTGGCGGCCGCGACAAGGTTGGAGCTCACACCGGTGGAACCGCCGCAGGCCCGTGAACGGTGTGACCACGACTGGATGTACGACGCTGTCCTATCGCAGCTTCGTGAGGTGATCGTGCCCCGCATCTCAGACCCGCTGGCCGCGGCACGAAGCAAGGGCATCGCGCGTCTCGTCAAATATCTGCAACAGGTCGACCGCTATGGCGGCGCGTACGAGGTCAGCGAGCTCGACGACGATGCGACGCTTTTGGGTCGTCGGCCGTCGTCCGTCATGGCTGGACGCTCCGCGGTGGCTGATGGAGTGATGGCGGGCACGGTGAGCGAGGAGGACTACTTGCGAACGCTGTGGCGCAGGGTTGCGCGCGAGACGGAGCTGGCTCGACCCTCCATGGGGGTGCTGGCCGACCGGCACTGGCCCGAACTGACCTCATGAGTGAGATGTTCGGGGTCGACCTCGACCGCCGGCGCGCCGAGCGCACCTACCGGACCTTCGGGGCCGAGGACGACGACTTCCACGACGAGGAGATGACCGATCGATGGTGGGAGACGGAGACCAACTGGTTCTCCTGGAATGTCCCCGAGCGCAAACTTGGAGGCTGGACGTATTGCCAGGCCCTTCCGAATGCCGGCCTCTGCAATGGTGGCGCTTGGGTGTGGGACGACGGCGCGGCCTATCCCTGGGAGATCGCGTACCGGGCGGAGTACTCAGGCCTGCAGCTCCCGCCGCGGGGCGAGCGCGACATGCGCGACTTCGAATGGCCCAACGGCGTCCACGTGCGAGTGCTCGAACCACTGCGCAGCTACGCGGTCACGTACGCGGATCCCGGCGGGTCGTTCGAACTGGCCCTCTCCTTCGACGCGATCATGCAGCCCAACCCCCATCCCGCCGGTGTGGTCCCCTTTCTCAAAGGGGCGCACTTCGACCAGGCTGGTCACGTCACCGGGACGATGACCCTCCTCGGCGAGGAGATCCCCATCGACTGCCATTCGGTGCGCGATCGCTCGTGGGGTCCGCGCCCTCGGGGACGCCCCCGGCGTCGCGAGAGGTCGGGAAAGGGCGGACCCGAGGACCCGTCGCAGGCGGGGAACTTCGGCGGAGTCGGCTATTCCTTCTGCGCCGCCGGCCCGGGCGAGGCCTGGCTGATCTACGCGGTCCCCGGTCCGGAAGTCGAACCGGTCACGTGCGGGTTCCTCCTCCGCGGCGACGTTTACGGGCACATCCTCGCCGGGGAGCGCCGCGTGACGTTCGATGCGAACACGGGATGGCCGCTCACCCTCGAGATCGAGGCGATGGACGAACTTGATCGCCGCCTGACCGCACGCGGTGAGGCGGTGAGCCGGCATTGGCGCGGGCACGGTGGTGACTCGCTGGTCCACTGGCGCTGGGACGATGGGGTCGAGGGCTTCGGCGAGGACCAGAGCTATTTCAGCCGAGGGCAGTGGGAGGTCAACCGCCGGCGGGCAGAGGGGCGCTGACCTTCGAGCGCTCGATCGAGATCCCCTAATTGGGATACTCTTTACTCCATTGGGCCCGGAGAGGGCCGCCACACAGAGGAACGAGGATCGACGTGACCGACGCTTGGATCATCGACGCTTGTCGCACCCCAAGGGGCATAGGGAAGGTCGGCAAGGGTGCATTGGCCGGGCTCCACCCCCAAGTGCTGGGCGCCACCGTGCTCAGGGCGCTGGCCGAGCGCAACGGACTCGACACCGGTGACGTGGACGACATCGTCTGGGGCACCTCCATGCAGGTCGGAACCCAAGGTGGCGACCTCGGCCGGATGGCCGCTCTCGATGCTGGCTACGCGATGACTGCCAGTGGCGTCACCCTGGACCGTTTCTGCGGGTCCGGCATCTCCTCGGTCAACTTCGCCGCGGCGTCCGTGATGTCAGGCATGGAGGACGTGGTCATTGCTGGCGGCACCGAGATGATGTCGTCCTACGCCGGCAACGTCTCGAAGGCGCGCTCGCCCTTCCTCGACAGCGGCAACGATCACCTGCGTTCCATCCATCCCCAGACGAACCAGGGCGTTGCCGCGGACGCCATCGCCACGTTGGAGAAGATCGACCGACGGGCCGTCGACGAGCTGGCGGCCGAGTCACAGCGCCGCGCCGAGATCGCCATCAAGGAGGGGCGCTTCGACAAGTCGACCGTGGCGGTGTACGACGTCGACGGCACGGTCCTCCTGGATCGCGAGGAGTACCCGCGCCCGGGGACCACGGTCGACTCATTGGGCTCGCTCCCGTCTTCGTTCGAGGCATTGGCCGACGTCCCGCTCGACGAGAACGGAACGACCTATCGCTCGCTCGTCTTGCAGAAGTTCCCGGGCCTCGAGATCACCCACGTCCACCACGCCGGCAACTCGTCGGGGGTCGTCGACGGCGCGGCCGCGGTGCTCGTCACGAGCCCCGACTATGCCACCGCGCACGGGATGATCCCCCGGGCCAGGATCGTGGCAACGGCGAATCTGGGCGACGACCCCACGCTCATGTTGAACGCACCCGTCCCCGCCACCCGCAAGGTCCTGGCCAAGGCGGGCATGTCGGTGAGCGATATCGACTTGTTCGAGGTCAACGAGGCCTTCGCCGTGGTCCCGGAGAAATTCATCCGCGACCTCGACATCGACCGCGAACGGATTAACGTGAACGGAGGGGCCATCGCCCTGGGCCACCCGATCGGCGCAACGGGCTCGCTCCTGGTCGGAACTGCGTTGGACGAGCTCGAGCGCACGGACCGGCAGGTCGCGCTCATCACCATGTGTGCCGGCGGTGGTATGGCGCCGGCGGTGATCATCGAGCGGTTCTAGCAGCCAGAGGGCTGGAGTCAGTCGCCATGGCGGCCGACCGGGCTTCCTGGCTCGGGTCATCGGATCGATGACGTCGCTGCAGGACACGTTGGGGTCGGACGACTACGACGAGTTCGGAATGCTTCACGAGAACGCAGCCGAATGGGATATCCCGTTCTCAGAGCGGCCAATCGTCTCCCGGCATTCGTTCACCCTCCCCTCAGGGCAGGCGCTTTCGTATCTGCAGTGGGGCGACGGCGAGCCCGAGCTCGTCTTCTTGCACGGCGGGGCGCAAAACGGGCACACGTGGGACACCGTCATGCTCGCTCTCGGCCGTCCGGGAGTGGCGGTCGACCTGCCCGGGCACGGTCACTCGGACAGGCGGAGTGACCGCGACTACGGGCCGTGGCGAAACGCCGAGGCGGTGGCCATGCTGATGGAAGCCGTGACGCCCGCGACTCGCTGCGTCATCGGCATGTCGCTCGGCGGGGCAACGACCATCCGCCTGGCCGCGCAACGTCCGGACCTCTGCCGTCGCGCCGTCTTCGTTGACGTGACGCCCCAGATCAACGATCCCTCCCGTCAACTTGGTACGGCCGAGCGCGGCACCGTCTCGCTCATCGCCGGGCCTCCCGTCTACGACAGCTTCGACGAGATGGCCGACGCCGCCGTCGCCCTGAGCCCGTTCCGATCTGCGACGGGTGTGCGAAGAGGGGTGCGCCACAACGCGCGTCGGCTCGACGACGGTCGCTGGACTTGGCGCTATGACCTCTTCGGTCCACCACCAAGCGAGCCCGCGGCAGACGGTGCGACGAACTGGGTCGACTTCACCTCGCTGTGGGACGACGTCAGCGCCATCACCGTCCCGGCCCTCTTTGTGCGCGGCGGCCTCTCCCCCTTCGTACGCGACGAAGACATCGCCGAGATGCAGCGACGCCTCCCGTCGTTGGACGTTGTCGTGGTCGACGGAGCCGGTCACGCCGTACAGAGCGACCGCCCACTCGTCCTGGCCGACCTCATCAGCACGTTCGGCCTGTGACGGAGGTCGACGAGGGGCGAGCGGACCGTGACGCGCTTCGGACGGCCTGGCGCGACCTCGGGCTCTATCCCAATCAGACTGTCGGCGAAGCGATTCATGCCGGCTGCACCTCCCACGCGAGCGACGGCATCGTGTTCGCCCGAGCCGATGGCGAGACGACCAGGGTCACGCTCGGCGCGCTCCTCGAAGAGGCGCTCCTCTACGCGGGACGACTGACCGCTGTCGGATTGAAGGCGGGAGACGCCGTCGTCGTACAGGCCCCGGCCGACCTCACGGGCACCGAGGTCCTGGCCGCCGTGTGGTTGCTCCACGCAGTGGCCGTGCCCATTGCGACGACGGCGACGGCCCACGAGGTCGCCCATGCTCTGAGCGAGACCGGTGCAGGATACGCCGTGGTCGCTCCAGAGTGGCGCGGGCGCGACCTGGTGAGCCCGCTCGTAGGGCAGCGCCGGCCGCGGGGATTGCGCCAGGTGATCGTTCTGGACGACGTCGCCGTTGCGGGCGCCGTCGCGATCGGTTCCGTCGAACCCGCCGCCATCCCCCCCGGACCTCGGCCCGACCCGTCGTCTGCAGCCTGCGTGCTCTACACGTCAGGCTCGACGGCTGCGCCCAAGGGAGTGCAGCACAGCCACGAGACGCTGCTGTGCGGGCTTTCTGCCGTGCCCGTTGACGCCACCAGCCGCATGCTCGGCACCTTCCCTGCCGGTCATGTGGCCTCGCTGCTCGGTCTGCTCCGCCCGCTCACTTCCGGCGGGACCACGGTGGTGATGGACCGTTGGAGCGCCCGGGCCGCGGCCGAGCTCATCGAAGAGCACCGCATCACGACCAGTGCCGGAACGCCCTTCTTTCTCTCCACCTTGCTCGACGAGGCGGAGCGGACGGGGCGCGACATCTCGTCCCTGGGTCGCTTCCTGTGCGGTGCGGCGGCCGTCCCTCCGGAGCTGGTCGAGCGCAGCGAGGCGACCGGCATCGTCACCTGGCGCACGTATGGGTCCACGGAACACCCGGCCATCAGCTCAGGGGGTCCGGCGGATCCGCCGGAAAAGCGCCGGAGCACCGACGGTCGGGTCACGCCAGGGAACGAGGTCCGCTTGCTCGACGAGCGCGGCGACGGCGTCGCCCCGGGCGATGAGGGTGAGATCGTCGCCCGGGGGCCCAAGCAGTTCCTCGGCTATCAGGACCCGGCGGCGGACGCCGACGCCTTCGTCGACGGCACCTGGTTTCGCACCGGTGACCTGGCTCGCTTCGACGAAGACGGCTACCTCGTCGTGACCGACCGGGTGAAGGACATCATCATCCGCGGTGGCGAGAACATCTCGGCTCGGGAAGTCGAAGAGGTGCTGGCTCGCCACCCAGCACTGGCCGAAATCGCAGTGTGCGCGGCGCCCGACGACTTCTGGGGCGAATCCGTGTGCGCGGTGGTCGTGCCGCGTTATGGCGAGCAGGCACCCACTGTCGAAGAGCTCGGGGACGTCGCTGCCTCCGCCGGGCTCGCCCCGCACAAGCGGCCCACGAGGGTCGTCGTCATCGAGGCGCTGCCTCGTACGGCAGCCGGCAAGGTGCGGAAACGGGACTTACGCCCTCTGCTCTGACCCTCCGGGAATCTGTCCGCGGCTGAGTCGGTGGGTCGATCTCGACGCTGCCGCAGCAGCGCCCAATTTGTCTGAAGACGCCTCTAGCGGTACTGAGTCTCGCTCTTGTCCCGCGGCGGGGGGGGCGCCGGCGGGAAGTTGCCGATCTGTGTGTAGGACAGTCCGTTCTGAATGGCGGCCGTGCGCGTCATGTCGAGCGACTCCCAGATGGCCCGGATAGTTCCCTGGATGGCCTTGGGATTCCGCCGGGCGATCGACAGAGCGATCTCCTGGGCGCGGTCACGGAGCTGCTCCCGGGTGACCACCTCGGTCACGAGCCCGAGGCGAAGGGCGGTGTCGGCGGTGATGCGCTCCTCGTTGCCCATGAGCGCCCAACGCAGGACGTCACCCAGGGGAACCCCCCGGTGCAGCATTCCCATTGGCTCGAGCGAACTGACGATCCCGACGTTGGCGTGCGGGTCGAAGAACACAGCGTCGTCCGAGCAGATGATGATGTCGGACTCGTTGAGAAAGTAGTGCGCCCCACCGGCACATAGCCCGTGCACCGCCGTTACGACCGGCTTCCACACCCGGTGCTGAAATTTCGGGCCCAGAAGTGCCCCTGGGTCGAAGCTGTTCCAGACGTTCTCCTTCTGGAACCAGCTGCCGTCGCTCTTGATGTCGAGACCGGTGCAGAACGCGCGATCACCATTGGCCTGGAGGACGGCGCAGTGTATGTCGTCGGTGTCGCGGATGGTCTCCCAGACCCACGTCATGTCGTCGGCCATGGCCTTGTTGAACGCGTTAAGGCTGTCGGGCCGGTTCAGCGTGATGGTGGCCACGTTGTCCGCGACATCGAACAGGACGGCTTCGCGTTCCATGATTCGGTTCCTCCTGGAGCCTGGCAAGAAATCGGTTTGGGACAAAATGGTACACTCTTTTCCTCGGAGTGCGGCCTGCCCGCGGGCCATCCGACATGCATCGACCGAGAAGCGGACAGCAAACCGACGAGAGAGGAACTTCAGTGGAGATCAAGGGGAAGAAGGCCGTCATCGCCGGTGGCGCATCCGGCATGGCCAAGGCCACGGCCGAGCTGCTGCGGCAGAAGGGCGCCGACATCGCCATTCTCGACCTGCCGACCTCGGCCGGAGCCGAGGTGGCCAAGGATCTCGACGGCACGTTCCACGAGGTGAACGTCCTCGACGACAACCAGGTCGAGTCCGCCATGGCCGACGCCGTCGCCGCATTGGGCGGCCTGCACATCGCGGTCAACACGGCGGGGGGCGGCGTCGGGAAGCGGACGCTGTCCAAGGATGGGCCCCACCCCCTGGAGGATTTCCGCCGCACTGTCGAGCTGAACCTCATCGGCACCTTCAACCTCAACCGCCTGCAGGCGTTCCACATGTCGACCAACGAGCCTGAAGACGGTGAGCGCGGCGTCATCATCGACACCGCATCTATCGCCGCGTTCGAAGGCCAGATCGGCCAGGTGGCCTACACGGCAGCCAAGGCCGGCATCGCCGGCATGGCGCTGACCATGGCGCGCGACCTCGGGAGCCTGGGCATCCGGGTGTTGGCCATCGCGCCAAGCCTGTTCAGCACGGGCATCACCAAGGGCATCCCGGACGAATTTGCCGAAACGCTGACCAAAGACGCCGCTTTCCCGAAGCGCATGGGACGGCCCGAGGAGTACGGCAAGCTCGCCATTGCCATCGTGGAGAACCCGATGCTCAACGGCTCCTGCATCAGGCTCGACGCCGGGCAGCGCTTCGCCCCCAAGTAAGGCCGGGCGTCGTGCGATCGATCGACCTGCAGGTCGACGCCACCGAAGCTGCCGCCCTCGGCGAGCCCCCACGCGTTGCGCTGACCTTCACCCTCCCCGACGAGCTCGGTCTCGAGCCCACCGTGTGCTGTCGATTGTTCTGGCAGCGCATCTCGACGCGGGCACCGCGGGTTCAGCAGGCCCGGAGATGACGGACCTCGACCGCGCCGAGGACCTCCCCTCTTTGCTGAACCTCGAACGGGTCGACCGTGACCTGGTCCGCGGTCGCAACGCCAACTACGGACCGCGTCAGAACCTTTACGGTGGGCAGGTGGCGGCGCAGTGTCTCCTCGCCGCGGCTGCCACGGTCGAGGCGGACCGACTCCCGCACTCGCTGCACGGCTACTTCCTGCGGGCGGGGCAAAGCAACCTGCCGGTCATCTTGGAAGTGGACCGTGACCGGGATGGCCGCTCGTTCTCGGCCCGCCACGTCGTCGCCGTGCAGGAGGGCGAGGTCATCTTCTCCATGATCACCTCGTTTCATGCCGAGAGCGAGGGTGGGATCTTCGATGACGCGCCGCGGCGCGACGTGCCCGCACCGGAGGAGCTCGCCAAGGGTGGGTGGAACACGCTGCTAGATGTACGCCCGGTCACGCCGACCGACTTCCTCAAGGGCATGTTCACCGACTGCCTGTGGGTACGTTCGGCCGCCTCGCTCGGTGACGACGCGCTGATGCACAGAGCGGCGCTGACCTATCTGTCGGATCTCGGCACTGGCTTCGGTCAGCAGGACAAGACGATCATCGGGCGCGGCGGCCCTTCAATCGACCATTCGATGTGGTTCCACCAGAACATCCGGGCCGACGACTGGGTTCTCGTTGACCTCCGGCCTGTCAAGGCCCGCAGCGCGCGTGGGTCCTACAACGGTTCGTTGCGGGACCGCCAGGGCGTCCTCGGTGCCACCATCCACCAGGAGCAGCTGTTGCTGCCCGGGTCGATGGCAGAGGTCGTCGAGGAGGCATTGCGGCGGCAGGCCGAACTGGCGGCGCGCGAAGGGCGCGAGCCACGCGAGTTCGAAGAGCTGCGACGGGCCCGCGAGGAGCACGCGACTGGGCCCTAGGTGGCGGGGTCAGGCCACCCAGTTGGCGATGGTCTCGATATCCTGCAGCGCGTTCGGACCGACCGGCTGCACGTTCAGCACGGTGACTCCGGACTCCCGATAGGCGGCGACACGGTCCTTAACGAAGCCGGCGTCCCCGATGAGCGACATGCCCGCGACCAATTCCCCGGGGACGAGCGCGGCCGCCCGCTTGCGGTCGCCACCGAGATAGGCGTCCTGAATCTCGTCCGCCTCCTTTTCGTAGCCGTACCGTCGCAGCACGTCGTTGTAGAAATTCTTGCCCTTGGCGCCCATGCCCCCGTAGTAGAGCGCGAGCATCGGGCGATCCCTCTCGCGGAGCCCGTCGACGTCATCGCCGATGGCCAAAGATCCACCGGCCACGATCTCGAGTGGCGGCAGATCGGCCGATCGCGCTGCTCGGCCCGCTTCGAGTGAGGACCGCCACAGCTCGTGGGCCCGGTCCGGCCAGTAGTGCAGCGGCAGCCACCCCTCGGCGAGCTCGGCGGTCATTTCGACGTTCTTCGGGCCGAGGGAGGCGACATAGATGGGAATCCGTTCGCGCACGGGGTGGTCCATGATCTTGAGTGCCTTGCCCAGCCCGGTGCCCTTCCCCTCGGCCAACGGCACCTGGTAGTTGGCGCCCTGGTGGACGAGGCGGTCACGCCGCCACACCGAACGGCAGATCTCGATGATCTCGCGGGTGCGGGCCAGCGGGGCGTCGTACGCCACTCCGTGGAAGCCCTCGATGACCTGCGGTCCAGATGCGCCCAGCCCCAGGACGAAACGCCCCTGCGACAGCTTGTCGAGACCGACGGCCGTCATGGCCATGAGCGTCGGGGTACGCGAATACAGCGGCAAGATGCTCGACCCGATCTGCGCCTTCTTCGTCACCGCGGCCAGGAAGCCCATGGTGGAGACGGCGTCGGCCGTGTAGGCCTCGCCCGTCCAGAGGTACTCGACGCCCAGGTCCTCCAGCCGTTTGGCGTGCGCGGCGAACTTGTCCGGGTCGTTCCGCATCCCCACCGCCGTGCCCAGCTTCATTGGTCCTGCTCCTCTCGGGGCGGTCTGGCCTCAATCGACAATAGAGGATACTGTTTATCTATGTCGATCGCCATCACCGATGACCACCGCACCCTGGGACAGACGGCCTCGGACTTTCTGGCCAAACGAGATTCCCGAGGGGCCGCGCGGGCTCTGCTCGAGGCGGAGACCGAAGGACTCCCGAGCTTCTGGGGCGACCTGGCCTCTCTCGGCTGGCTAGGCCTGCACCTGCCCGAGGAGCGGGGCGGCTCGGGCTTCGGGATGCCCGAGCTCGTCGTCGTGGTCGAGGAGCTCGGGCGCGCCATGGCACCGGGGCCCTTCGTGCCAACCGTCATCGCCAGTGCTGTCATCGACGCCGTCGCTCCGGAGGAATTGGCGGCACGGGTGCTACCGGGCCTAGCCGACGGATCGGTCTGCGGTGGCATCGCGCTCACGTCCGACGTCACCGTGTCCGGGGGCACGGCCGCCGGGACGGCGCCGGCGGTCCTGGGCGGTGGCCTCGCCCAGGTGCTCGTTCTCCCCGCAGGCGACGACGCCATCGTCGTCGAGACATCAGGTGCCGGCGTGTCGGTGGAGGTGCCCGGCAACCTCGATCCCACGCGGCGCACCGCCCGCGTCACGCTGGACGGTGCGCCCGTTGAGGTAATCGCCGGCGGGCGGCAGGTCCTCGTCGACCTGGCTCGCCTCGTCATCGCGGCCGAGGCAACCGGCGTCGCCGCCGAGTGCACCGAACAGGCTGCCGCCTACGCGAAGGTGCGCATGCAGTTCGGCCGGCCCATCGCCACGTTCCAGGCGGTCAAGCACCACTGCGCCAACATGCTCGTCGCGTCCGAGCTGGCCACCGTCACGGTGTGGGATGCCGCCCGCGCCGCCGAGGAGGGCGGCGATCAGCTGTCGCTCGCCGCCGCCATGGCGTCCTCGCTCGCGCTATCAGCCGCCGACGAGTGCGCGCAGCTCAACATCCAGGTGCACGGGGGTATCGGCTTCACCTGGGAGCACGACGCCCACCTGTATCTCCGCCGGGCCACCGCGCTCGAGGCCGTGGTCGACGCCGAGGCGGCGGCGCGGGACATCACCGACCTCGTACGGGCCCGCACGCGGCGCGTCCGAACGATCGACCTGCCGCCGGAGGCCGAGCCCATGCGCGACGACGTGCGGGCCTTTGCCGATCGGGTGAAGGGGCTCGACGCGGCGGGCCAGCGGGCGGCGATGATCGAGACGGGGTACGTGATGCCCCATTGGCCCAAGCCGTGGGGACGCGAGGCCGGAGCGGTGGAGCAGCTCGTCATTGAGCAGGAGTTCAAGGCCGCCGGCGTGTCCCGCCCCCAGTACGCCATCACCGGATGGGTCGTCCTCACGCTCATTCAGCACGCGACGGAGGACCAAGTGGCCCGCTGGGTCATGCCCGCGCTGCGTCAGGACGTCATCTGGTGTCAGCTGTTCAGCGAGCCCGACGCCGGCAGCGACGCCGCCGGGGTCAAGACCAAGGGCACCCGGGTCGACGGCGGCTGGCTCGTCAACGGCCAGAAGGTGTGGACAAGCGGTGCCCAGTACGCCAGCTTCGGACTGGCCACGATCCGCACCGACCCCGACGCGCCGAAGCACCAGGGCATCACGACCATGGTCCTCGACATGCACGCGAAAGGGGTGGAGGTGCGCCCGCTCAAGCAGGTCACCGGACACTCGGACTTCAACGAGGTCTTCTTCAACGACGTCTTCGTCCCCGACGACGACGTGGTCGGACCGATCAACGGCGGCTGGACCGTGGCGCGGGCGACGCTCGGTAACGAGAGCGTGTCGATCGGCGGGGGCCAGGGCGGCGGCTCGATGCCCCCCGACATGGCCATCGCGCCCTTCGACGCCCACCCCGATCGCCTGGCCGGCGGCGCCGGGCGGATCGGCCGTTCCATCGCTCGGACCGAGGCGATGTCTGCCCTGAACATGCGCAGCGCCCATCGAGCGGTCATCGGCGGCGGCCCGGGGCCCGAGGGCAATGTCACCAAGCTCGTGCTCTCGGAGATCGGCCACGAGTCCGCGGCGATTCTCGCCGCGCTGGGCGGGCCGGAGACGGCCTATACGGACGGAGCCGGGGCAATGCCGTCGATGATGGTGCTGATGCATC
>DATDIE010000315.1:0-3340 GCA_036521235.1 Acidimicrobiales bacterium
CGGCCGAGCCCAGGGGCACCATGGCCCCGCCGACCGCCTCGGTGACGTCGTACGCCACGTCGGGTGGGCGACTCCGCGAGACCACGACCCGTGGCTGCTCCCCCGTCGGCGGCGTCAGCTCGGGTGGCGCGCCGGTGGAGAGCACGATGTCGACGGCCGGCAACGCGACGGCGCCCACGACGGGCGCGCCCCCGACCGACATGGCGACGTGCACCGCCCAGTCGGTACGACCCGGTTGACGGAACTCGCGGGTGCCGTCGAGCGGGTCGACGATCCAGAGGCGGCCGTCGCTCGCGACGTGCTCGAGCCCTTCCTCCGAGCGCACGTCGTCATCGGGATAGAGGCGGTTCAGCTCCGCGACCAAGAGGTCGTGGGCCAGACGATCCCCCGCCACACCGACGTCGCGGACGCCGGCCGGAGCCTCGCGCAGCTCCAACAACGCCAGACCGGCCTGGCGCGCGAGCTGTGCCGCGTCGCGGTGCTCCGCTGCGAGGTCTTCGGACATGGCCCTTGTTCTAGACCAAACGTCTGTCGGTGGCCCACCTCGTGAGCTCGTGGCGGGTGGACAGTTGCAGCTTGCGCAGCACCGACGACACGTGAGACTCGACCGTCTTGGCCGAGATGGTGAGGTCCCGCGCCACCTCCTTGTACGTGTACCCGCGGGCGATGAGCCGGAGGACCTCACGCTCGCGGGGGGAGAGTTGGTCGAGCTCCGGATCGAGCGCGGCGGTCTGGGTGGTGCCACCGTGGGCAAAGGCGTCGAGCACGAACCCGGCGAGGCGGGGCGAGAAGACGGCGTCGCCGGCAGCCACGCGGTACACCGCCTGGAGCAGCTCGGGGCCAGAGATCGTCTTCGTGATGTAGCCACGGGCGCCGGCGCGGATCACGTCGATGACGTCTTCGGGCGCGTCGGAGACCGACAGCGCCAGGAACTGCACTTCGGGATGCGCCGGCAGGACGCCCCGCAACACGGCCAGGCCGCCGCCGCCCGGCAGGTGCACGTCGAGGAGCACGACGTCGGGCAGGCGCTCACCGATGAGCTCGGTCGCCGCGGCGGCGTCGTCCGCCTCCCCCACGACGTCGACGGCGTCCCCGAGCTCGGCCTTCACACCGGCGCGGAACACGGCGTGGTCCTCGACCAGGAAGATACGTGGGCGCCCCCCACCGGCGGGGGTCTCGCCGCCGGTGCTCACTTCACCCGTTCGCGCCGCGGCATGAAGAGTTGGACCTCGGCCCCTTCCCCCGGGGCCGAACGGATGACGGCCTCGCCGCCGAAGCGAGCGACGCGCGCCTCGATCGACTGCGTGATGCCGCGCCGGTCCGCCGGGACCGACGCCGGGTCGAAGCCCTGGCCGCGGTCGCGCACGTAGATGCGCACCGAGTCGAGCTCGACCTCGGCGAAGACGGACACCTGGTCGGCGCCCGACCACTTCGCCGCGTTGACCGTGGCCTCGCGCGCCGCGTCGAGCAGCGCGCGCAGGGCGTCGTCCAGCTCGCAGTCGCCCACCACGACGACCTGGACGGTGATGCCGTGGTCCGCCTCCACCTGGCGCTGCAGGAGGTTGACGCCCTCGCCGAGCATCGTGGCGTCCTCGCTGATCGCCCCGGGCGAACGCCCCTCGAACAACCACGCCCGCAGCTCGCGCTCTTGGGCCCGGGCCAGCCGCAGCACGTTCTGCGGGTCGTCGGACGAGCGCTGGATGAGCGCCAGGGTCTGCAGCACCGAGTCGTGCACGTGCGCCGCCATCTGGGCCCGGTCCTCGGCGCGCACGCGGGCCTGGCGCTCGGCGATGAGGTCGCGGACGAGGCTGAGCCACCACGGGCCGAAGACGATCACCGCGGCCGCGATGACGAGCGCCGCACCCCCGATGGGCTTGAGGGCGGCGACCGTCGTGTGCCCCTCGACCAAGAGGGCGATGCCGAAGCCGCCGATGATGACGCCGGCCACGATCCGGATGAGGAGCAGGTGCCGGGCCCGGCCGTGGAAGTCGGTGCCGAACAGCGGGACGACCTCGTGGTCGATGAACTGCTTCTCCGAGTCGTTGGCGTTGCGCCAGATGAGGACGAGAAGGGCGGCGGCGATCAGTGTCGGCCAGCTGATGAAGCCGAGCAGGGGGACGTGCAACGTGCTCGTGAGCACCGACGTGAGGACGAGCACGGGGATCAGGATGGCGACGACGAGGCGGAGCCCGTGCTTGTCCTTGATGGCCCGCGAGAAGATCGTGGTCTCCTGCCCCTCAATCGGGATCATCATCCAGGCGACCGCGTAGACCAGGACCATGCCCCCCATGAAGATGCACGCCAGGACGCAGCCGACGCGGACCCACGTGACGTCGATCCCCGTCTGGCGCGAGACGGCGGCACACACGCCACCGAGCACGCGGTTGTCCGGGCTGCGACGGAGCGACCGGATCTTGCGCCCCACGTGCGCGTGCCCGTGCCCGTCCCCGTCCCCGTGGTGGCGATGCTCGTGCGCTGACCAGTCGCGGCGGCCGTGCCGACCCCAAGGGCGCCCGTGGTCGTCGCAGTCACTTCGGGGGTCGGGGTTGCTGTCGGAGAGAGTCGGATCCAACGGCGCCGTGGGTGCGGAGGCAGGGGCGGGCATAGCCGGCGGCGGTGCGGCGGCGTCCGGGGCGGGGCGCGGCGCTGCGGGCACGACCGGCAATTGCTCGGTCGGGCTCCCGCTCGCGGGGAGCGGGCGCGTGCTGGATTCGGGCGCCTCTGCGATACCTCGATGATCGCGCGGGGCCCCGACCCCGGGCCATCAGGGAAGTCCCTGAGGGGTCGGGGTGACCCTCAGGGACCGACCAGGGTGTTTCCTGATTCCCACCCAGGTGACGCCCCGTCACGCTGTCCTCATGGACACCGCCCCGAACGAGACCCCCGAAGACCCCGCCGCAGCCGGCTCCGCCGGCACCCCCGGTGACGGTTCGACGACCGCGACCGCCACCGCCGAGTTCCCCCCGGGCCCGGCCGCCGGCCACGACCACGAGATGCGCCTCCACCGCCGCCGCAGCGGCCGCATGCTCGGTGGCGTGGCCGCCGGCCTGGCCGACTACTTCGACGTCGACCCGGTGCTGGTCCGGATCGGGTTCGTCGCCCTCGTCTTCCTCGGCGGCCTGGCCGTGCCCCTCTACGTGGCCGGGTGGGCGCTGATCCCCGACGAGGACACCGACGCCTCGATCGCGGAGGAGATCCTCGCCCGCGAGCGGGCGCACGGCGCCTACTGAGACGACACCACACCGCACGACACGCCACTTCGACCAAAGGAGACGAGACGAGATGCGCTACCGCTGGGACCCCGCGTACCCCATGGGCCGGCGGGACGGGTCACCGCTCG
>DATDIE010000316.1:0-8479 GCA_036521235.1 Acidimicrobiales bacterium
GAACTTGTCGCCACCCGAGACGGCGAACGTGCGGCACAGCGCCTCTTGGTGCTCCTCGAGGATGTTCACGCAGAACGCGCCGGCCTGGCGGATGCGCGGCCAGCTCGTTGAGCTCCGCGCCGGGGCGAGAATCACCATCGGTGGGTCGAGCGACAGTGCGGCAAACGACTGGCAGGTGAAGCCGACCGGCTCGCCCTCTTCGAGCGCGGTGACGACCGTGATCCCGGTCGCGAAGTGACCGAGCACCTCGCGGAACCGGGCCTGGTCCAGGCCCGACATGGACGACCTATGCCTTGCCGAGGTCGATCGACTGGGACTCGTGGGCCGACGACACGTCCTCGATGTTCTTCGCCTCGGGCAGGCGCCGCGCCTGGGTCAGGATCCGGTCCAGCTCGCGGTCGGTGTGCGAAGGGTCGTGGTGGGACAGCAACAACTGCTTCACGCCCGCCTCCGCGGCCACGTGCACGGCGTAGGCGGCCGTCGAGTGGCCCCAATCGGCCTTGGTCGAGAACTCGTCGTCGGTGTACTGACCGTCGTGGATCAGGAGATCGACGCCCTGACACAGCTCGAGCACGGCTTCGGGCACGGCGCGACGGTCAAGCGGTGCTTGGTGGTCGGACATGTACGCCACCGCGCGTCCCTCCGCCTCGATCCGGAAGCCGAGGGTCACCCCCGCGTGGGGGATGGGACGCGCCATCACCTTGGCCGAGCCGATGGAGAAGTCCTCGGCGCCGACGTCGATCGTGATGAGCTCGCCACGGAACTGCTCCATGTGGATGGGGAAGACCGGAGGCTGCACCGCCGCATGTAGCGCTTCCTTGAGCGTGCCCTTGGGCTGCGCCGGTCCGTAGACCGTGAGCCGGGCGCCCGGGTCGTGCAGGGGGCCGAAGAAGGGGATGCCCAGGATGTGATCGAAGTGGAGATGCGTGAGCAGGGCGGTCGCGTGGAGGGGCGTCCCGAGGGCCCGCACTTCCCTCTGCAGCGTGTCACCGAGTGCGCGCAATCCCGTGCCCAGGTCGACGATGAGCGGCTCGTCCCCGTCGATGTCGATGACGAGGCACGAGGTATTGCCCCCATACCGCCTGTACCGATCCCCCGAGCACGGGCAAGAGCCCCGCACCCCGTAGAACGTGACGTTCACCCAAACAACCCTACCTTCGAAAGGCCAGCTACGTTCTGTCGCCATGGCTCAACAGGAGATGATCACCGCCAACGGGCAGGAGTTTGCCTGCCTCACGGATGGGCCGGCGGACGGCCCTCTCGCCCTTTGCCTGCACGGTTTTCCCGACACTGCGCACACCTGGCGCTACCTGCTGCCCGAGCTGGCGGCAGGGGGGTACCGGGCCGTGGCGCCGTTCCTGCGGGGCTACGCCCCTTCCTCGCTGGCGGCCGACGGCAACTACCAGACGGGCGCGCTCGTGCGCGATGCCAATGCGCTGCACGATGCGCTCGGTGGCACCGCCGACGCCGTGATCATCGGCCACGACTGGGGCGCCCTCATCACGTACGGGGCGGTGGCACACCAACCTGATCGGTGGCGTCTCGCCGTGACCGCCGCCGTCCCCCCGACCCTGTCGATCGGCATGAACCTGCTCACCTACGCGCAACTGCAGCGGAGTTGGTACATGTTCTTCTTCCAGTCCGCCATGGCCGAGAGCGCGCTACCCCTCGAGAACTACGCCTTCATCGATCAGCTCTGGCGCGATTGGTCGCCGGGGTACGACGGCGCGTGGGACGTCGGCCGGGTGAAGGAGTCGATCGGGGACCCCGAGCACATCGTCGCGGCCATCAGCTACTACCGCGCCATGTTCGACCCCGCTCGGCAGGTGCCCGAGTTCGCCGAGGAGCAGGCGGCCGGGCTGTTGCCCACGCCGAAGCCGACGCTCTATCTCCACGGGCGCGACGACGGCTGCATGCTCCTCTCCTCCATCGGCTCTCCGCTCGACTACCTGGCGGAAGGGTCCGAGATGGAGATCTTCGACGGCGCCGGTCACTTCCTGCACGTCGAGAAGCCGGAGATCGTCAACCGGCGGATCTTGGAATTTCTGACGGTTCCGTGAGGCGCTGGCTGTCCGAGTACAGCTAGCAGAGTCGGAGCACTCGGGCGCGTCCGCCGACCCAGCCGGCGAAGCCCTCGTCGACCAGTGTCGCCGCGATGCGGTCGGCCCGCGCCACGTCGTCAGCCCACCCGCACGCCGCAGCGAGCGCCGACGCGCTCACGTCGCCCTCGCGCAGGGCCTCGAGCAGACGGCCCCTCCCCTGCCGGTCGGACCCGGCGAACACGCTCTGGCGCCGCGCGGCCGGGCTGGCCCGCCACGGGTCGTCGCCCCCGAGACGCCGCCACGCACACTGACGCCGGAGCGGGCAGCGCGTGCAGTCGGGCCGGGTCGCCGTGCACACGGTGGCACCGAGGTCGAACATCGATTGGTTGAACGCCCACGAGTCGCCCCGCGGTACCAGGCGGTCTCCCAACGAGAACGCGGCCGTCGCCGTCAGGCGCGAGCCGGCCACAGAGCGTGCGAGCACCCGCACGCCGTTCGTGTCGACGGCCGCGACGTCGTGGCCGAAGCCGAACGCGCGGACCGCCCGCGCGGTGTAAGGGCCGATGCCGGGCAGCGCGCGCAACGCGGTGTCGTCTTCGGGCACCCGCCCTCGGTGCTGCTCGACGATGGTGCACGCCGCCCGGTGCAGGTTGAGGGCGCGCCGGTTGTAGCCGAGCCCCGACCAGCGTCGCACCGCTTCCGCCGGGCCGGCGTCGGCGCACGCGGCCGGCGTGGGGAACGCTTCGACGAAGCGCTTGTAGTGCGGCACCACGCGGTCGACCTGCGTCTGTTGCAGCATCACCTCGGAGACGAGGATGGGCCAGGGGTCGCGGGTGCGGCGCCACGGCAGGTCCCGGCGGTGCGTCTCGCCCCAGGCGAGGAGGCCCTGACGGAAGCGGCGCGCCCGCCCTGACGCGAGCGCTACCGGCTCAGTCCCAGACGTCGTCGCCGTAGGGGCGCTGGCGCGAGGGCGCGCTGGCCGTCCTCCAGACCATGAGCTTGCGCCGGAAGTAGCAGACTTCCTCGCCGCGCTGGTTGAAGGCCTTCGTCTCCACGGTCACGATGCCCCGGTCGTCCCTCGACTTGGACGGCGTCGCCTCGAGCACACGCGTCTCGGCGTAAATCGTGTCGCCGTGGAACGTGGGAAAGCGGTGGATCAGCGACTCCACTTCCAGGTTGGCGATGCACGAACCGCTGACGTCGGGCACGCTCATGCCGAGCGCCAACGAGTACACGAGGTTGCCCACGACGACGTTCTTGCCCTGCACCGTCTCGTGCTCGGCGAACCACGCGTTGGTGTGCAGCGGATGGTGGTTCATGGTGATCATGCAGAACAGGTGGTCGTCGTATTCAGTGATCGTCTTGCCGGGCCAGTGCTTGTAGATGTCACCCGGCACGAAGTCCTCGAGATACCGGCCGAACGGCCGGTCGTAGACCGTCACCCGTCGGCTTGGGGTGGGCGAGGCCGGGTCGTGAAGCCCAGCGAAGCTCCGGGCAGCGACTCCCCGTCAATGGTCAGACGCCAGGCGAAGCGGGTGCCCGGGGACAAGGGGATGGGCCCCAGGTTCACCGCCAGCGCGACGTCGATGGGCGAGCCTTCGGGAATGCCCTGGGGCTGGCTCACGGTGAACTCACCGCGCACCTCGACCGGTTGGGTCCCTTCGGCGGTCTCCATCAACACCGGCCGGCCGTCCGCATCTTCCAAGAAGAGCTCCCAGTGATGCGAGGACTCGGCCTCGTGCCAGTCAACGTCGATCTTCAGGGCGACGGCGGACGGGACCGGGTCAGGTCCCGTCATGCTCCATCCGCCCCCGAGGATGTAGAGCTTGCCGTCAGAAACTTGGGCTGCGTCGCAGAGCAACATCGTCACCTTCACGGGGGAGGAGGATACTGGTCCCCACGCAGGCGGCCGGCGCCGCAGAGGGCCGACGGCCGCTCAGGCGTCCCTGGGCACCCGCATACATCGCCGCGGGGTGGCCGGACCTGATCGGCGTGCACTTCATGGGCCCCTCTCTGCCCTGCGCCCGCCCGGGTGCGGGGCGACGTGGGTCGCTCCGCACGGAGGAGCCGCCCGGCCCGCGTGAGCGCCGCCGCGACGGACACGCGACTCGTAGAGTGCGACCCGTGATCGTGGAGACAAACGGGGCGCCGCGATGAGTGAGCTGAAGGGGTTGCGCGACGACGTCTACCGCCGGCCGCTGGCCACCGCCCTCCAGCGGCTCGGACTCGGCCCCGGTTGGCGCTGCGTCGACGTGGGCGCCGGTGGGGGCGACGTGTCCGTGGCCCTGGCCGAGATGGTCGGCCGCGATGGGCGCGTGTACGCCGTCGACAGCGACCCGCTCGCCCGAGACGAGGTGGCCCGGGCCGCCGCTGCCCACGCCCAGGTGATCGCGCTCACTCAGGCCGGCGAGGACCTGTCGCTCCCCGAGGAGGTCGACCTGGCGTTCTGCCGGTTCCTCTTGCTGCACGTGATCGATCCGCTGGTCGTCGTGCGAAAGATGGCCGACGCAGTCCGCTCCGGCGGTTGGGTCGTGGCGCAGGAGCCGATCACCTCGGCTGGACGGATCGCCGGTTCACCCTTGTCGATGCCCGACGCTCGTCACCCCGACGTCGGCGCGTTGCTGCCCGCGCTGGTGCGCGACGCGTCGCTCGAAGTCGTCGACGCGTGGGCGGAGGCTCCGGCCGGCGTCGGCCCGGGGGCAGTGACGGAGTATCTGGCGTCCCTGACGGGCGTCGATCCCGGCGACGACCCGGTCGTGTTGCCACCGTTGGTGACGGTGATCGGCCGCCGCACCTGAAGGAAGGCCGGACGGAGAGGCGCCCGCGGGCCAGCCATTAGGGTCGCGCCCCGTGACTTCGCCCTCTTCCGCCGATCTCGCCGGCGCCGCGTCTGCGGTCGACCTGGCCCAAGAGCTCGTCGATCAGGCCTGCGCGTCCGTCCGCGGACGCGGCGGTATCGACGCCAACCAGGTCGTGGCCTACGACATCGCGCACGCCGCGGCCGCGGTGGGCACCGCCCGGGCCGCCCTCGAGTACGGCCAGCAAGGGGACGTCGAGGCGGCTATCGCCTCTGCCTTCGTGGCCGACGTGGTGGCCGACCTCACCGGCAAGGTGGCGGGCCGCGAGGCGCTCTGGGGTGTCGAGCCGGGCTGGGCAGCGCCGGCGGCCGCGTTCGTGGAGGCGCAGCGCGAGCCGTCGGTCCTGGCGGCGCTGGCCGCGACCGAGGGGCCTCGGCACCTGGGCGAGGACTTCGAGCTGGTGCGCGAGACCTTCCACCGTTTCGCCGAGGAGAAGGTGCGGCCACACGCGGAGCACGTGCACCGGACGAACTCGGACATCCCCGCCGACGTCATCGAGGGGCTGGCGGAACTCGGCGGGTTCGGCCTCTCGGTGCCCGAGGAGTACGGCGGCTATGCCACGGGCGGCGAGAGCGACTACATGGGCATGGTCGTGGCGACCGAGGAGCTCAGCTGGGGCTCGCTCGGCGTGGGCGGCTCGCTCATCACCCGGCCCGAGATCCTCACCCGGGCGCTCGTCTACGGCGGCACCGAGGAGCAGAAGAAGCAATGGCTGCCCAAGCTCGCCTCGGCCGAGATCCTCGCCGCGGTGGCGGTGACCGAGCCCGACTACGGGTCGGACGTCGCCGGGATCGTGACCTCGGCGACCCGGGTCGACGGCGGGTGGGTCGTCAATGGCGTGAAGACCTGGTGCACGTTCGCGGCACGGGCGGACGTGCTGATGCTGCTGGCGCGGACCGACCCGGACCGGTCGCTGGCGCATCGAGGGATCTCGATGTTCATCGTCGAGAAGCCACAGGGGGACGGGCACGGCTTCCTCTTCACGCAGGGCGCTGAGGACGTCGTCGGGCGTCCCGACGATTTGGCGCCGGGTCGGCTGGAGGGGCGCCCGATCGACACGCTCGGGTACCGGGGAATGCACTCCTACGAACTGGCATTCGAGAACTGGTTCGTGCCGGCTTCGAATTTGGTCGGCGGCGAGGAGGGGCTCGGCAAGGGCTTCTACTTGCAGATGCAGGGCTTCGAGAACGGGCGGCTGCAGACCGCGGCCCGTGCGTTGGGCGTGATGCAGGCGGCGTACGAGGCGGCGCTCTCGTACGCGCGTGAGCGCGTCGTGTTCGGCTCGCCGATCGTCGACTACCAGCTGACGCAGTGGAAGCTCGGTCGGATGGCGGTGCTCATCCAGGCGACGCGGCAATCGTCGTACCACGTGGCGCGCATGATGGCGCGCGGCGAGGGCGCGTTGGAGGCGTCGATGGTGAAGGCGTACGTATGCCGTGCTGCCGAATGGGTGACGCGCGAGGCCATGCAGATCCACGGCGGAATGGGGTACGCCGAGGAGTTCCCGGTCTCGCGCTACTTCGTCGACGCGCGGGTGTTGTCGATCTTCGAAGGCGCCGACGAGACGCTGGCGCTGAAGGTGATCGCGCGGCGGTTGATCGGGGACTGACGCGCTGGGCGCTGGGCGCTGAGCGCTGGCGGTTAAGCGCTGAGCGGCTAGTTGGCGCTGCGGGTCAGGCCTGCCCGCTCGCCCCGGCTGACGAACTTCAGGGCGATCTTGCGGCTGGCCTCGTCGATCATCTCGTCACCGAACATGACGGCGCCCTTGCGGTCCTCCTCCGTCGCCTTGCGGTAGGCCTCGAGGATGTCGAACGCACGGTCGAACTGCTCCTGCGTCGGTGAGTACACCTCGTTCAGGATGGTGACCTGGTCGGGCGTGAGCGCCCACTTGCCGTCGTAGCCGAGCATGCGGGTGCGCATGGCGTAGTCGCGCAGCGCGTCGAGCTCGCGCACCTTGAGGAACGGCCCGTCGATCACCTGCAACCCGTTGGCACGGCCGGCCATGAGGATGCGGCTGAACACGTAGTTGAAGTGGTCGCCGGGATACTCGGGGATGTCGATGCCGCCGGTGAGCACCGGCATCTCGATGCTCGCCGCAAAGTCGGCAGGGCCGAAGATGATCGTCTCGAGCCGGGGCGACGCCGCACAGATCTCGTCGACGTTTATGAGCCCGCGCGCCGTCTCGATCTGCGCCTCGATGCCGATGTGCCCGACGGGCAGGCCCGACTTCTTCTCGACCTGCGTCAGCAGAAGGTCGAGCGCTTGCACCTCGGCGGCCGACTGCACCTTGGGCAACATGATCTCGTCGAGGCGTTCGCCTGCGTTGCCCACGACCTCGATCACGTCGCCGTACGTCCACTCGGTATCCCACGCGTTGACGCGCACGCACAGGACGCGCTCGTCCCACGGGAGGTTCTTGATGGCGTCGACGACCTTGGGCCGGGCGCCTTCCTTCTCGAGCGGCGCCACGGCGTCCTCGAGATCGAGGAACGTCATGTCGGCCGGGACGGTTGGCGCCTTGGCCAGGAACTTTTCGTTCGAGCCGGGGGTCGACAGGCAGGAACGGCGGGGCAGATCACGAGAGCGTTCGGACATGACTCGATGGTAACAAAACGGGCCTGCAGGCCCTTCCCGAGGTCTTTGTTCGAGTACCTACGGCGCTCCTACTTATGAATATAAGGAGATCCGCCTGAAGGCTCGTGCTTTATTAGGCGCAGTCCATATACACGTCGGACATATCCACGCCGGAGCGCGCGTTAACGAACATTCTCCGAGAAGAACGCCAACGTCCGCTCCCACAACGCTTTCGATGCTTGGGCGTCGTAGACCTCGGGCCGCGTGTCGTTGAAGAACGCGTGATCGGTGCCCGGGTACACGATGATCTCCACCGACTTGCCCATCCCACGCAGTTGCTCGGCAAGCTCGTTCGCCTTCTCGGGCGTGAAGTACTCGTCCAGCTCCGCGTAGTGACCGAGCACCGCGGCCGACATCGCGGTGTAGTCGGGCTGCACGTCTGGCCACGGCACAATCCCGTAGCAAGGGACGACCGCCGATACCGCGTCGGGCCGTTGCGTCGCCAGCACCAGCGCGAGCCCGCCGCCCATGCAGAAGCCGATGACGCCGACGGTGGAGCTGCTGCTGCGGCGCAACACCTCGTCGACCGCACCGCTCATGTCGCGCGCGGCCTGGTCCATCTTCATCGCCATCATCGCTTTGCCCGCTTCGTCGGGCTCGCCCGGTGCCACCTTCTGGCCGTGATACAGATCCGGCGCCAACGCGACGTACCCGGCCGCGGCGAACCGGTCACACACGTCCTCGATGTGGTCCACGAGCCCCCACCACTCCTGAATCACCACGACACCAGGCCCGCTGCCACCCGCCGGAACGGCCAAATATCCGCCTGCGGTGGACCCATTGCTCGGAAATTCGATCATTTCACCCATGTGGCCGACCGTAGTTCCCACGAGCGGGTTTCGTTCTCCCCTCTCGTTGACCTGGAGTTAATAAAAATCTTTTTTCCGGCAACCACCTGCGACTTCACACCACTAGTACGACTGTAAACGGGGATTAAGCGCCGAG
>DATDIE010000317.1:0-5492 GCA_036521235.1 Acidimicrobiales bacterium
CTCTACGCTCACGTAGCGGTCGAGCGCCACCGCCAGGGTGTCGAACCCGGGGCCGAGGTTGGCCGAGGAGGCGGGGGCCCGGGCGCGCACGGCGCCCACGCTAGGCCTTCAGAAGATCCGCTGGAGCATCGAGCGCTGGGGGATGTCGCGCGTGAGACGCACCGGGACGACCGCCCGCTGCGTGCCCACGGTGACCACGACCGTGCCGACGCGCGCGCCCCGCTTGGCCTGGTCGCTCACCTGGTGCCCCGGGTGGAAGACGCGTGCCGCGCTGACGCCAGGCCATGTGAGCATCGAGACCGGCGCCGTCGTGCTCGCCCCCACGGACTGGCCGGCGGCGGCGACGTGCGCGGCGGTGACGCCGCTCCGCAGCACGTTGGTCGTCCCGATGAGCGGCTGCACCGCGTTGACCAGCGCCAGCCCGTGCAGCCCGGCCGCGGCGAGCGCGTTCGCCTGCTCCTGGCCGGTCACCGCGGCGAGGAGCAGCGTCGGGTGGCCGTGCACGGGCCGGACCACGGCCACGACGTCGCACCCACCGGCCGCCGTCGTGAAGCCGGACTTGACCCCGACGATCCCGTCCAGGCCGAGGAGCGGCGTGTACGTGGAGATTGTGCCCGCGACGGGCAACGTGACCGACGTGTTGTCGACGATGGAGTCGACGACGGGGTGCGCCATGTCCGCCGCCGCCGCCTTCAAGATGTCGGCCGCCGTGGACATCGACTGCGGCGAGACCCCGCTCGCGTCGGCGAAGTGCGACTGGTGCATGCCGAGCGTGGCGGCGGCGGCGTTCATCTTCGCCACGAAGGCCGGGACGCTGCCGGCGTCCCAGCGGGCCAACAGATCGGCGTAGTTGTCCGCCGAATGGATGAGGAGTCCCTCGAGCACCTGCAGCTCCGTCAGCTGCTCGCCGATCGTGACCTGGGCGTTCGAGTCGTCCGAGACCGTGTCGGTGTTGTAGTCGTCGACGTCCGCCTGGGTCACCGTGATCTGCGGCCCCGTCTCGTTCGGTGCGATCGGGTGGTCGCGCAGGATGACGTAGGCGGTCATGAGCTTGGTCAGGCTGGCCACGGGCACGGGCTGCTCGGGGCCGGAGACCTCCTCGGCGCCGACGGAGGGGATGTCGACGGCCCCCTGCCCCATGGTCGGCCACGGGAGGGGCACCGTCTTGGTGGGGACGCCGATCGACGACAGCGACACCGGGGTCGTGGTGGGCGGCGGGGCGGCGGAACGGAGCCGGATCCCGACGAACGCCGCCGCCGCCACCACGAGCAGGACGAGGACGGCGAGCGGCACCAGCACGCGCCGGCGCCGGTGTCGGCGGCGGGTCGCGGCGGCGGCACGCCGATGGGCGCGCTCGCCGCGGGACGAAGGCTCGTCGGGCGGCGACGCGTCGCGCAGCGCATCCAGTCGGAATGGCGCCACCATGAGCGGCGCCGACTTCTCGGGGGTCACCGCCGGTTCAGCGCATCGAGCTCTTCGGGCGTCATCAGCACGGCCCGTGCCTTGGAGCCCTCGCTCGGGCCGACGACGCCGGCCCGCTCCAAGAGGTCCATCAGGCGACCGGCGCGCGCGAAGCCCACCCGGAGCTTGCGTTGCAACATCGAGGTGGAGCCGAGCTGCGACCGCACGACGAGGTCGCGCGCCTGGACCAGCAACTCGTCGTCCTCGTCGTCCATGGCGCTCCCGCCGCCCGGCCCGTCGTCGCGGAGGTCCATCCCGACGATCGCCTCGGCCTGGCCGCCCTGGGCCTTCCAGTGGCCCACGATGTGGCGGACCTCCTCTTCGGAGACCCACGGCGCCTGGAGCCGGCGCGCGATGTTCGACGAGGCGGTGAGGAGCAGCATGTCTCCCTTGCCGACCAGCCGCTCGGCGCCGGGCTGGTCCAGGATCACCCGGCTGTCGGCCAGGGACGACACGGAGAAGGCCATGCGGCTCGGGATGTTCGCCTTGATCACGCCCGTGATCACGTCGACCGACGGGCGCTGCGTGGCGATCACGAGGTGGATGCCGACGGCGCGCGCCATCTGCGCGATGCGGACGATGGAGTCCTCGACGTCGCGCGCCGCCACCATCATGAGGTCGTTGAGCTCGTCGACCACCACGAGGATGAAGGGCTCGGGCTCGATGGGCTCCTCTTCGGCCATGGCCTCGTCGGCGTCCTCGACCGCCGGGTGGTCCTCGCCCAGCGCCCGCGCCGCGGCGTCGCGCACCAGGCGGCGATCCGAGGCCGGCGACTCGATGCGGCCCTCGGCGACGAGCTGGTTGTAGCCGGTGATGTCGCGCACGCCGTGCTGGGCCAGCAGGCCGTAGCGGCGCTCCATCTCCTTGACCGCCCAGGCGAGCGCGTTGGCCGCCTGCTTGGGGTCGACGACGACGGGGTTCAGCAGGTGCGGTAGCCCGTCGTACTGGCCGAGCTCGACGCGCTTGGGGTCGATGAGGATCAGCTTGACCCGATCAGGCGTGTCGCGCATGAGGATCGACGTGATGATCGAGTTCATGCACGAGGACTTGCCCGAGCCCGTCGCGCCCGAGATGAGGATGTGCGGCATCTCGGCCAGGTTCTCCATGACGGCGCGCCCGGCAATGTCGCGGCCCATGGCAACCTCGAGCGGGTGCGCGGCCGCGTGCCCCTCCTTGGAGTCGAGGATGTCGCGCAGCGCCACCAGCTGGCGGGTGCGGTTCGGCACCTCGACGCCGATGGCCGACTTGCCGGGGATCGGAGCCAGGATCCGGACGTCGGGCGACGCCATGGCGTAGGCGATGTCCTTGGACAGGCTGGTGACCCGCGCCACCTTCACGCCGGGCCCGAGCTCGATTTCGTAGCGGGTCACGGTCGGGCCGACCCGGCTCCCGACGAGGCGGGTCTCGACGCCGTGCGCGGCGAGCGCCCGCACGAGCTCCTCCCCCGCCGCGTCGACCTGGCGCTGGTCGAGGCGCAACTTCTTCGACGCCGTCAGCATGCTGAGCGGGGGCAGGACCCATTCGCCCGGGGCGCGGGCGGCGGCCGGGGCCGCCGGCTCGCTCTCGGCGACGGGCTCCGGCTCGGGCTCTGGGTCGAGCGGGATGTCGATGTCCGAGTCGTCCGGCTCCGCCGGCGGCGCCAGGTCCGAGGCGTCGTCCTCCGGGGCGACCGGTGGAGGGAGCGGCGAGGCCGGCTCCCCCCGATCGCTCGGTGCGCCGTCCTCGGGCAGGACCACGAGCGGCTTGCCGCGCCAGAGCGCGCCGGCGGCGCGGCCGGCGGCGACCGTGCCGGTGCGCAGCGCGCGCCCGACCGACGCGACCGAGACGCCGGTGGCGATGAGGAGGGCGACCAGCACGACGGCGACGAGGATCACGGCCGCGCCCGCCGTGCCGAGGCCCGAGTGCAGCGGCCGGCCCACGACGGCGCCGAGATAGCCGCCGGCGTTCTTCAGCCCGTGCGAGTTCGAGAACATCGGCGTGTGCTTCGCCAGTTCGAACAGCCCGCACACGCCGAGGACGGCGAGCACGGTGCCGACGGCCAGCCGCCACGGGTCAGCCCCGGCGGAGGGCTCGTCGCGTTCGTCGCGCTCGTCGTCGCGCGCGGCGCGGGGGCCGCGGTCGACGAGCAGCGCGACGCCGGCGCCGGTGGCCACGAACGGGAGCAGGAAGCGGACCCAACCGGCCAGGAGCGCGAACGCCGTGTCGGTGCCGCGACCGACGGGCCCGAGCTGGCGGAACCACAGGGCGAGCGCGAGCAGGACCCCGAGCGTGATCAGCCCGATGGCCCACAGGTCACGGGCCTGCACGCGCCAGAACGGCGGCCGCGCCGGTGGCGGCGCGGGGCGGCGGGCCCGGGAGGCCGGTTTCTTGGCGCCGCGCGCGGGCGCACGCGTGGCGCTCCCTCCGCGGGTCTTGGTCACCACAGTGCAGTCGAGGCTACTGCCTGACCTGGTGCTTTTTGTGGACACCCGGCCGTTGAATTACGAACATATGTTCGCTATCCTAACGCGATGGCATTGCGGTGGGCCCTGGCCGAGAGCGAGGAGAAGGGGACGCTCTTCCCCGACGAACGCCTCGCCGAGCGCCACGTCGGGAAGGGCGCCTACGCCGGGATGGAATTCCTCCACGTGAACGCGCGCACCATCATCAACACGGTGCCCCCGGAGAGCGTCGTGCCGTTCCGCCACACGATCAACCCGTATCGAGGGTGCAGCCACGCCTGCGTCTACTGCTTCGCGCGGCCGACGCACGACTATCTCGGGCTGGGGATCGGCGAGGACTTCGAGCGCAAGATCGTCGTGAAGGTCAACGCCGTCGAGCGCCTGCGCGCCGAGCTGCGCTCGCCCAAGTGGTCGGGCGACCACATTGCGATGGGGACCAACACCGACCCCTACCAGCACGCCGAGGGCAAGTACCACCTGACGCGCGGGATCGTCGAGACGCTTTCGGCGGCGCGCAACCCGTTCAGCATCCTGACCAAGTCCACGCTGGTGTTGCGCGACGCGGCGTTGCTCGCCGCCGCCTCGGAGCGGGCCGACGTCGCGGTCTCGTTCTCCATCGGGACGCTGGACCGTGACGTGTGGAAGCTGACCGAGCCGGGCACGCCCCCGCCGGACCGGCGGGTCGAGGCCCTGCGCCGCCTGTCCGACCTGGGGATCCACTGCGGGGTGTTGGTGGCGCCGGTGCTGCCGGGGCTCTCCGACGGGGAGGAGCAGCTGACCGAGGTCGTCGAGGCCTGCGCCGCCGCCGGCGCAGCGTCGATCGGCGGCGTGGCGCTGCACCTGCGCGGCCCCGTACGCGGGCACTACCTCGACTGGCTGGCCCGGGCGAGGCCGGACCTGGTGCGCCTGCACCGCGGGCGCTTCCGGCGGGGGGCGTACCAGGAGGACGCGGAGCGCGAGCGCGTGGAGGGCATCGTGCGTGCGGCCGCCCGGCGGTGCGGCGTGACGGGGCGTGACCGCTACCGCGGCCGTGGGCCCGGGACCCGTGGTGCCGGCGCCGGCGACAGCACGAGCAGCGAGGCAACGCCGGTGAAGGTGTCGCCCCAGGAACGGGAAGCCGGGAATCAGGCCGAGAAGGTGGGCGGCCAACTGAGCCTGCTCTAGCCGCGGCGACGGGGGCGCGCGGTCGGCGCGGGTGCGCGTCCCTATGATCTGGGCTTCATGCGGGGCGCGGGAACGAATCTTCGTTGGACGGGCCGCCGTGCTCTGATCGGACTGGCGACGCTTCTCGCGGCCGGTGCGTTGACGCTGGTGTCCAGCCCCGGTGCGGTACCCGGCGTCCCCGCCGCGCTCCATCTCGGCCACGCCGGCGTGGCCGGCGCCTCCACGCCGGCGCCCACGCCCAGCACGTCCTCCTACGCCATCGTCGATGCGGCGGGCGGCGTGATGACGTTCGGCGGGGCGGGCTACTACGGCGACACCATCGGCGTCCCGCTCGTCAAGCCGATCGTCGGTGGCGCGGCGGACCCAAAGGGCGGCTACTGGCTCGTCGCCTCCGACGGCGGCATCTTCACCTACGGCACCGCGCAG
>DATDIE010000318.1:0-10841 GCA_036521235.1 Acidimicrobiales bacterium
GTCCTTGAAGTACAAGAGCTCCTTGTCGCCGTTCTGGTAGGTGACCTCGAGGAACCGGTTGGAGTCGTCGTCGCGGTACATCTCGGCGACCGTCTGCTCGATCATCGCCTGGACGGCCTTCTCGGGGTCGCCCCCGCCGAGCCGGGAGACCTCCCCGGTGTCCAACGGCACCGACGTCTTCAGGTAGCGGCTGAAGATCTGCCCGGCCGCCTCCTCGTCGGGGCGCTCGATCTTGATCTTCACGTCGAGGCGGCCCGGCCGCAGGATGGCGGGGTCGATCAGGTCCTCGCGGTTCGACGCCCCGATCACGATGACGTCACGCAGCGACTCGACGCCGTCGATCTCGGCCAGCAGCTGGGGGACGATCGTGGACTCCATGTCCGAGGAGATCCCGGTCCCCCGGGTGCGGAACAGCGACTCCATCTCGTCGAAGAAGACGATGACGGGCATGCCCTCGTCCGCCTTCTCCCGGGCCCGCTGGAAGACCTGGCGGATCTGGCGCTCGGTCTCCCCGACGTACTTGTTGAGCAACTCGGGGCCCTTGATGTTCAAGAAGAACGACCGCACGTTGTCGTTGCCGGTCTTCTCGGCCACCTTCTTGGCCAAGGAGTTGGCCACGGCCTTCGCGATCAGTGTCTTGCCGCACCCCGGCGGGCCGTACAACAAGATCCCCTTGGGCGCCGGCAGCGAATACTTGGCGAAGAGCTCGCGGTGCATGTACGGCAGCTCGACGGCGTCGGTGATCGCCTCGATCTGCGTGTCGAGACCCCCCACGTCCGCGTACGTGATGTCGGGGACCTCCTCGAGGACGAGCTCCTCGCTCTCGAGCTTGGGCAGCTTCTCGATCAGCAGCTGCGTCCGCACGTCGAGCAGGAGGGAGTCGCCGGCCCGCAACTTGACCCCCAGCATGTCCTCGGACAGCTCGGCCACCCGCTCCTCGTCCGCCCGCGCGTAGATGACGCAGCGCTTGCGGTCCTCGAGCTGCTCCTTGAGCGTCACGACCTCGCCCGCCAGCTCGCCGTCGCGCACGAGCACGACGTTGAGGCTCTCGTTCAGGACGACCTCGTTGCCCTTCTTGATCTGCCCGGGGTCGATGTCGGGATGCAGGCTGACCCGCATCTTGCGCCCCGAGGAAAAGACGTCGATCGTGCCGTCCTCGTTGACCCCGAGGAACGTGCCGTACGCCGCCGGCGGCTGGGTGAGCTTCTCCACCTCCTCACGCAGGGCGGCCAGTTGCTCCTTGGCCTGCTGGAGGGTGAAGGTCAGCTTCTCGTTCTGCGACGTCGCCTGGGCCAGCTGCCCCTTCGACTCGAGCAACCGCTCCTCGAGCGCCTGCACGCGGCCCGGGCTCTCCTGCAGCCGGCGACGGAGCGCGTGGATCTCGTCCTCGGCGTCCGTCAGCTCGGCGCGTAAAGCCTCGAGCTGGGCTGCGGTTTCGTCCGGCGTTGCGGTCACTGCTGATCACCCTAGCCCTCGCCTCGGGGCGTTTTGCCGCCATGTTTCGGGGCGCCGACCCGGCAACTTGCATGCGACAGGGATGAACCAGGAGGGGGACCCCTGGCGGGTACGCTATGAGAGGTCGGCGCAGCCAGATTGACGGCGCGCGGGACGCCTCACTACGGTCCACTTGGCCCGTCGGGCGGTCACGACAAGGTCAACAAGGGAGAATTACGGGAGCCATGAAGGTCTGGATCGACCAGGATCTCTGCACGGGGGACGGCCTGTGCGAGGAGATCGCGCCCGCAGTGTTCACCCTGCTCGACGACGGCCTCGCCTATGTGAAGGAATCGGACGCCGTCAAGAACGACCCCGGCGGCTCCGCCGGGATGGCACTCGTCCCCGACGAGCTCGAGGACGCCGTCGTCGAGGCCTCCGAGGAGTGCCCGGGCGAGTGCATCTTCATCGAGCGCGACTAGCGCCCGCTCCCACCGCGCCAGCTTTCCTTTCCCCCGCCTGCTGATCACCCTTCCTGGGGCAGCCGGCCGCGCCCCTTCCGCCAGACTCGTCCCGGCGGCCGGCCCCTCTACCGACGGTCACGCACCGCCGGTGTCAACGTGCTCTCAGGGCCCGCAGAGCTGGGCCAGCAGCTGCTCCGCCACGGCATCGAAACGCGTCGTCTCGCCGTAGGTCCGGGCGACGAGCATGGCGCCTTCGAGCGCGCCGACGACCATCTCGGCGGTGGCGCGGGGGTGGCCGGCCAAGCGGATGGTGTCGTCGGCGCGTCCCTGCTCGAGCACGCGCGTCAGCCAGTCGTGGTTGCGATCGAAGAAGCCCATCACCGATTCGCGCATCGGCTCCGGAAGGGTGTGGTACTCCGCGGCGAGCATTCCGCACAGGCACATGCGGCCCCGTTCGAGCACGGTTCGATAGAGCACGACGTAGGCGCGCAAGCGGCCCGGGGCAGTCGGTTCGCTGTCCTCGATGGCGGACAATGACGTGACGAAGCGGTCCGCGTATCGAGTGATGAGGGCGTGCCCGAGTTCGGCTTTTCCCGGGAAGTAATAGTGGAGCGCCGCGTTGGTCACCCCCAACTCCGAGGAGATGTCCGCGTAGGAGAAGCCGTTGAAGCCCCTGCGTTGGAGCAGCCCTTCGGCTATGTCGAGGACCGCCGCTCGGGTGTCGCCGCGCTCGCTCGCCTGCGTGGATGCCACTTGCTCCAGCCCTCTTTGGCCACGTCAACGGCCGTTGACTCTTACCTACTAATAGGTAAGCATAGTCCCCAGTGGCGTTTCCGCCGTGACCGCAGGGCGGCGGGGCAGAAGGGAGGCACACCGTGGCGCAACAGACCGAGCACCGAAGCTTCGGCGATCCCGACGAGGTACGCGAATTCCCGAACGGGACGGCCGAGATCCTCAAGGTAGGCGGCTCCGACGTAGGTCGTTTGGTGCTCGAACCAGGCTGGCGCTGGTCCAACGATGTGAAACCCATCGCCGGCACGGACAGCTGCACCGCGCCACATTTCCAGTACCACGTGTCGGGTCGGTTGGGCATCCGCATGGACGATGGAACGGAATTCGTCGCCGGAGCGGGGGACGTGACGTCGCTGCCGAGCGGTCATGACGCCTGGGTCGTCGGGGATGAGCCGGTTGTCGTCGTGGACTGGTTCGGCGCGAGCAACTACGCCAAGTAATGGGCGATTCCATCCTGGCCCTGGTCACGTCGTTCGGCGACGCCTGGGGCGCGCACGACCTCGACGCCACGCTCGCCCTAATCACCGACGATTGCGTCTTCGAGTCCACCGGGCCGGCTCCGGACGGGGTGCGGCACGTCGGGCCCGCCGCGATCCGTAAGGCGTGGCAGGAGATCTTCGACGACACGAACTCACACTTCGAGGCCGAAGAGACCTTCCTGGCGGACGACCGGGTCGTGCAGCGCTGGCGCTACAGCTGGGACGGCGGCCACGTGCGCGGGGTCGATCTGTTCAAGGTCCGTGACGGCAAGGTCGCGGAGAAATTCTCCTACGTAAAGGGGTGACCATGGCCGCTTCCGCCCAACCCATCCGTCGTGATGCCGTCGAACGGTTCCTTGCGGGCGTGGAGGCGGGCGAACTGCCCGGCGGCGTGTTCTCCGATGACGCGGCCCTGGACGCCACGGTGCCCAACTGGAGGTTCCAGGTCCACGGTGGCGACGCGGTCCGGGCCGAGCTCGCCCGCTGGTACGCCGATCGCGGCGAGTTCCTCGACCTTCAGCGCACGCCGATCCCCGGGGGCGAATTGGTGGAGTTCACGTTGTCGTGGACCGAAGAAGGGGTCCCCCACCGCGTGCACCAAGCGCACATCCTTCGGCTCTTCGAGGACCGCGTCGCCGCCGACACCGCATTCTGTGGCGGGCGATGGCCGGCGGAGCTGATCCAACAGATGGAGGAAGCGGGCACGTAGGCCGGACCGTACGGCGGACCTACGACTCAGCCTCCGTTGGCTCGGCGGCCTCCCCCGCTTCGGACGATTCCTCCCCTTCGGGGGCTGCCTTGAAGCGCGTACCGGCGCCCGGCTCGATCCGCCGCGCCGTCGTCAAGAACCCCGTGTGCCCGACCATCCGGTGGTCGGGGCGCACGGAGCGGGCCTCCACGTGCCACGTGCGCCGGATGATCTCCTGGGTCTCGGCCAGACCGAAGGGAGACTCGGGATCGTCGAGAGCGGCGCGGAGCAACGCGGTCTGATTGATCGTCGGCAGATAGGCCAACAGGATGCCCCCGAGGCGCAGTGCCTCGCCCGCGGCCGCCACGACCTTGTGCGGGACGGGCATGTCGAGCAGGACACGGTCGAGATCGCGCTCGTCGATCCCCTGGGTCACGTCGCGGATCTCGACCCGGTAGGGCGCGTCCGGCCCGAGCGCCGCCGCCACGTTGGCCCGGGCCCGCGCCGCGAAGTCCTCGCGGAGCTCGTAGCCCACGACGGACGCCCCGGCGCGCAAGACGGTCATGGAGAGCGCACCCGAGCCCACACCCGCCTCGAGGACGCGCTGGCCCGGCCCGATGTCGGCTGCGATCAAAATGGCACCGAGGTCCTTGGGATAGATGACCTGCGCGCCGCGCGGCATCTTGAGCACCACGTCGCTGAGCGTCGGGCGCAACACGAGGAAGGACCGGCCCGTGGACCCGGTGATGGTGCGGCCCTCGCAGCTGCCGATCAGGTCGTCGTGCGCGACGATCCCGGCGTGCGTGTGGAACATGGCGCCCGGCGCGAGCGTGATGAGGTAGCGCCGATCCTTGGCGTCGATGAGGAGGACACGCTCCCCTGCCGCCAAGGACCCGGGCACGGGCGTCAGGCTTCGACGGCGGCGGGCGCTGCCTTCGGGTCACGCACCGAGATCAGCACCTGCTCCCCCGGCGCGACGGTGACGCGCGAGACGGCACTGGTGCGGTCGTTCAGCGTGCGGCGGAGGAACCACGTCGCGCCGGCCAGGGCGAACCAGTACCAGTTGCCGCCAAGACCGCGGCGCACCCCGGCGCGCAAGAAGCGCCGAAGGATGATGTCCACGTCAGAGCCGCCGGATCTCGACGACCGCTGAGCGGGCCTTCCCGCGGCGGCGCCCGGCGAGGAAGGCCAACGCGATGATCAAGATGGCGACCGCGCCGCCGATGGCCAGCCCGCGGGGGGCGGCCGCGCGCAGCTCCGCCTCGCCCTCGCCCATCACCTGCGCGTAGGCGGCCTGCAGGTCCTCGCGGGTGATCAGCCGTCCGTTGCTCCCGGCCTTGGTGGTCGTTCCGGCCATCAGCTCGATCCCTCCTGTACCTCGTGCTCCAGTGCTTGGCGTCGTGCCACGACCTCGGGAAGCTTGGCCTGCCCCGGCCCGGCGGTGATCCGCCAGACGGCCACGCCGATCACGGCGAGCCCGAGCACGAAGACAGCAGCGTAGGGCACCCAGGACCAGTTGCCGGTCAACGCCGTGCCGGTCTCGGTCTGCAGCAGGCGCAGCACGCCGAGCAGGATCAACAGGATGCCGAACGCGAGAAAGAAGGAGCCGGCGATGCCCATATAGAGGAAGCGACCGAGGCCGCGGAGCGGCTCGACCGTCTCCTGCTTGACGTAGTCGACGGTGAGCTGGAACGCATCGTCGCCTGCGTGCCGCAACCCGCTGTTGGTGTCAGACCGTGGTGTCATGTGACGCACAATCCTGGTGCCTGGGCCGACGCCGTGCAACAACCCAGCGGCGCCCGTGCCTGGCGCAACCTCAGTCCCGCTCCTTGAAGATGTAGGTCGACGACGCCCGGGCCACCAGACGCTCCTCGCTCTCCTCGCGGTCGCCCGGTGGGCGTGCCACGACACTCGCCTCGACGAACGCGACGCGCCGCCCCCCCGACACGACCTCGGCCGTGCACTCGAGTTGCGAACCGGGGTCCACGGCACCGAGGAAGCTGATCTTCATCTCGGCGTTGGAGCAGAAGACCTTGCGCCCTGCGGCGTACGTCACCGCGGCTGCGCCCATGGCCGAGTCGGCGAAGGCGCCGAGGAAGCCCCCCTGCATGATCCCGGCCGGGTTGGCGAAGCGTTCGTCGGCCTTCATGCGCCAGATCGTCCGGCCCGGAGTGGCCTTGTCTACGCAGGTCATCCCGAGCGTGAGGTCGCTGTTTGGCGGCACTTGCATGCGGGAAGCCATGAGGGGTGAATAGTACGTGAGCGCCCTGCCAACGGGCGTGGGCGGACGGTTAGGGTGACCTCGTGACGCTGCAGACGACTCCTCCGGTGGTGCAGGACCCCAGGCTCGTCGAGCTGGGCATCAACGTCATCCGCGGCCTCGCCATGGACGCGCCGGAGGCGGCCAATTCGGGCCATCCCGGCACCGCCATGGCGCTCGCCCCGTTGGCCCACGTGCTCTGGACGCGGATCATGCGCTACGACCCGGTCGATCCCAAGTGGCCCGACCGCGACCGCTTCGTCCTCTCGAACGGGCACGCCTGCATCCTCCAGTACGCCATGCTCCACCTCACCGGCTACGACCTTTCGCTCGAGGACCTCAAGCAATTCCGCGAGTGGGGCAGCCGGACGCCGGGCCACCCCGAGTACCACCACACGCCGGGGATCGAGGTGACGACCGGTCCGCTCGGGCAGGGATTCGCCAATTCGGTCGGCATGGCCCTCGCCGAGCGCTGGGTGCGCACGACGTTCGGGAGCGACGTGTGCGACCACCGCACGTTCGTCTTCTTGGGCGACGGTTGCATGATGGAGGGCGTCTCGCACGAAGCAGCGTCGCTGGCCGGGCATCTCGGGCTCGGCCGCCTTTTCGCTTTCTACGACGACAACCACATCACCATCGACGGCCCCACCGAGCTGGCGTACGACGATGACCCGGTCAAGCGGTTCGAGGCCTACGGCTGGCGCGTGCACTACCTGGGCGAGATCGCCAACGACGTCGACGCGCTCGAAGCCGCGATCCGTGAGGCACTCGAGCATCCCTCCGACACGCCGGACGCGCAGCCGAACCTGCTCGTGCTGCGCAGCCACATCGGGTGGCCCTCGCCCCACCTGACGGACACGGCCAAGGCGCACGGCGACCCGTTCGGCGCCGACGAGATCCGCCTGACCAAGGACCTCCTCGGGCTCCCGACGGACCAGTCGTTCTGGATTCCCGACGAGGTCCGCGAGTTCTACGGCCAAGAGGTCCAGCGCGGCGCGCAGCTCCACGCGGAGTGGACCGCGCGCTTCGAGGCATGGGATGGCGACCGCGTCACGTGGGACGCCGCGCAGGCGGCGCACGGGTTGCCCGGGTTCGCCGGCGACCTCCCGAAGTTCGACGCCGGCAAGCCGCTGGCCACGCGCCACGCGCTGAACCAGGTCCTCGACGCCACCGTCGCCAAGATCCCCGGCCTGCTGGCGGGCTCGGCGGACCTCACCGGCAACAACGGCGTGAGGGTGGCGGGCGCGGACAACCAGGAGCCACGCACCCCCGGCGGGATCCAGGTGCACTACGGCATCCGCGAGCACGGGATGGGCTCCGCCATGAACGGCATGGCCCAGCACGGCGGCGTGCTGCCGTTGGGCGGCACGTTCTTCGTCTTCAGCGACTACATGCGTCCGGCCGTGCGGTTGGCCGCCCTCACGGGGTGCCACGTCATCTACTCGTGGACGCACGACTCCATCGGCCTCGGCCAGGACGGGCCGACCCACCAACCCATCGAGCACCTGCCATCGTTGCGGGCGATGCCGGGCCTCAGCCTCATCCGGCCGGCCGACGCCAACGAGACGGCGCAGGCGTGGCGGCTCGCCGTGGAGGCCGACGGCCCGGTCGGGTTGCTGCTGACCCGCCAGAACGTGCCGGTGCTGGCCGAGACGGAGGAGCGGGCGGCCGGCGGCGTGGAGCGGGGCGCCTACGTGCTCGCCGACCCCCAGGGCCCGGCCGACATCGTGCTCGTCGCGAGCGGCAGCGAGGTGCAGTGGTGCCTGGCGGCGGCGACGACACTGGGCGCGGACGGAGTGCGGGCCCGGGTGGTCTCGTTCCCGAGCTGGGACCTCTTCGAGAAGCAATCCGACGACTATCGCGCCGGGGTCTTCCCGCCCGGCGTCCCCGTCCTGAGCATCGAGGCGGCGGCCACCTTCGGGTGGGAGCGCTACGCCGACGACTCCATCGGCATCGACCACTTCGGCGCGTCGGCTCCCGGTGACGTCGTCATGGAGAAGTTCGGCTTCACGGCCGACCACGTCGTCGAGCGGGCCCGCGCGCTGCTGGCCCCGAGTGGCAGTTGAGCTCGGCGCTTTCGCAAGGGCGGCTCTCCATGAGATGGGCGGCCGCCACACCACGAAGGGAGTTGTCCCGATGACCAGACTGCAAGACCTCTACACCATTGGTGGGCAGAGCCCCTGGCTCGACAACCTGCGCCGGGACTGGATCCACGGCGGCCAGCTGGCCAAGTGGCTCGAGGTCGGTGTGCGTGGCATCACGTCCAACCCGACGATCTTGGCCAAGGCCATCTCGGGGCAGGACACGTACGACGACCAGTTCCGCGCGCTGATGAAGGACCACACGGTCGAGGCGGCGTACTGGGAGATGGCGATCACCGACATCAACGACGCCCTCGCGATGCTCCGGCCGCTCTACGACGAGAGCGACCACGAGGACGGGTTCGTCTCGCTCGAGGTCTCCCCCGCGCAGGCCCACGACACCGACGCCACGGTGAAGTCGGCCCGCGATCTGCACGAGCGGATCGCGCAGCCGAACCTGCTCGTGAAGATCCCCGCCACCAAGGCGGGCGTGCCGGCGATCGAGACGATGATCGGCGAGGGGCGGAGCATCAACGTCACGCTGATCTTCGGGCTCGACCGCTACGACGAGGTGATGGAGGCGTACCTGCGCGGGCTCGAGACGCTCGTGGCGGCCGGGCGCGCCGACCAGCTCCCCCACGTGGCCAGCGTGGCGTCGTTCTTCGTGAGCCGGGTCGACACCGAGGTGGACCAGCGTCTGGTGACCCTGGCCGGCGGCGAGGGCGGCGACCCCGCCATCCTCGGCCTGCGGGGCACCGCCGCGGTCGCCCAGGCCCAGAGCGCCTATCAGCACTTCCACCGCACCTTCGCGGGCGAGCGCTGGGAGGCCCTGCGCGATCAGGGCGCCAGGGTCCAGCGCCCGCTGTGGGCGTCGACGTCGACCAAGAACCCGAGCTACTCGGACCTGCTCTACGTCGACAGCCTCATCGGGCCGTCCACCGTCAACACGATGCCCGAGAGCACCTTGCAGGCCTTCGAGGACCACGGCACGCTCAAGCGGACGGTCGACCACGACCCCGACGAGGCCACGCAGGCGTTGGCCAACCTCGCCGAGGCCGGCATCGACATGAGCGACGTCGAGCAGACGCTCGAGGACGAGGGCGTGCACTCGTTCTCCAAGTCGTTCGACGAGCTGCTGCAGATGCTGACGGACAAAGCCGCTACCTTCTGATTCGCCCGCAGTCGGCAACCGAGAGGAGCCCGCATGAAGATCGCCATGATCGGCCTGGGCAAGATGGGCGCCAACATGACCGAGCGCCTGCTGAAGGGCGGGCACGAAGTGGTGGCGTTCGACCTCAGCGCGGAGGCGCTCAAACTGGCGGCGTCGAAGGGTGCCGAGACGGCGACGTCGCTGGCCGAGGTCGCCCAGAAGCTGAGTGCGCCGCGGGCGGCCTGGGTGATGCTCCCGGCCGGGAAGGTGACGAACGAGACGATCGGCGCCCTGGGCGACCTCTTCGAAGCGGGTGACGTCGTCGTCGACGGTGGCAACTCCAAGTTCACCGAGGCCGAGCCGATGGCGGCGCGGCTGGCGAAGAAGGGCGTCGGGTTCGTCGACGCCGGGACGTCGGGTGGTGTGTGGGGGCTCACCGAGGGCTACTGCCTCATGGTGGGCGGCACGGACGAGTCGGTGGCGGTGGTCGAGCCCGCCCTGCTGACGCTGGCGCCCGATGGCGGCTACGCCCACGTCGGGCCGGTGGGTGCCGGGCACTTCGTGAAGATGGTCCACAACGGGATCGAGTACGGGATGATGCAGGCGTACGCCGAGGGCTTCGAGGTGATGGCCCGGGCCGACGAGTTCAACCTCGACATCCACGAGATCGCCTCGATCTGGCGCTACGGCTCGGTCGTGCGCAGCTGGCTCCTGGAGCTGGCCGAGCGCGCGCTGCGCCCGGGGGCGGGCTTCGACGAGATCGCTCCGGTGGCGGTCGACTCGGGCGAGGGCCGTTGGACTGCGCTGGAGGCGATCAACCGCGGGGTGCCGGCGCCGGTGATCGCGACGTCGTTGTTCACCCGCTTCGCCTCGCAGGACAAGAACTCGTACCAATTGAAGATGGTCGCCGCGCTGCGCAACCAGTTCGGCGGTCACGCCGTGACGCTCGAATCCGGAAAACAGGGGCTCGAGACGGAGACCCCGACGCCCTAGGGCGACGGTCGGTCCGCGTGAGCATGATCACTCCCGTCGAAGACGTCACGCGCGCGTTCGCCGACGCGGTGGTCGAGGCGTTCGCAGCGCGCCCGGGGCCACGGTTCGCGCTCGTGTTGTCGGGCGGCCCGACGGCACGGGCGTGCTACGAGGTGCTGGCCGAGACCGACGGCATCGAGTGGAGTGCCGTCCACGTCTACGTCGGCGACGAGCGCATCGTGCCGCCCGACGACCCCGACTCCAACCAGCGCCTGATCCGCGAGTCGCTCCTGGACCGCATCGACCCCGTCGGCTCGTTCCAGCCGATGCCGACCGAGCTTCCGGTCGAGCAGTGCGTCGCGGAGTACCAGCACGTGTTGAGCGAGCTCGTGACCGGGCCGGGCATCGACCTGATCCATCTCGGGATGGGGCCCGACGGGCACACGGCGTCGCTGTTTCCCGGTGCATCCACGCTCGATGCGCCGCCGGGCGAGCTGGTGGCGGCGACGGAGGACCCCAAC
>DATDIE010000319.1:0-12584 GCA_036521235.1 Acidimicrobiales bacterium
ACCGACTTCGGCTACTACGAGGGCATGCACGACGGGATCGACCCGGCCAAGGTCCGGGCGGTCGGCACCTGGCGCTCCAGCGACCTCTTCGACGAGCGCGAGCAGGTCGTGCTCGAGTACGCCGAGGTCGCCACGGGCTGCCCGGCCGAGGTGTCCGACGACATCGCTACCCGTGTCCGATCGCATCTGAGCGACGCAGAGTTCGTCGAGCTCGCCGCCTGGGTCGCGCTCGAGAACTTCCGGTCCCGGTTCAACGCCGGGTTGGGCCTGCGCAGCCAGGGGTTCTCCGACTCCTGCGAGGTCCCCATGCGTGCGGTGGGATAGCCGAGTGACGCCCGTCGCGAAGCCATTGCGTGATCTCGACGCCGAGACGGCGACCTTCGAGGAGTGGCGATCGCTGCTCTTCGGCATCGCCTACCGCATGCTCGGGAGCGCGACCGACGCGGAGGACGTCGTGCAGGAGGCGTGCATCAGGTGGCTGCGACGCGGCGAGGCACCGGTCGAGTCCGTGCGGGCCTACCTGGTCACCATCGTGACGCGGCTCTGTCTCGACCAGATCGACTCGGCACGGGCGCAACGCGAGACGTACGCCGGCCCGTGGCTCCCCGAGCCCGTGGTCGACGACGACGTCGCGGCGGTCGAGCACGCCGACAGCTTGTCGCTGGCGTTTCTCGTGCTGCTCGAGGAGCTGAGCCCGCTCGAGCGCGCGACGTACCTCCTCCACGACATCTTCGGCTATTCGTTCGAGGAGGTCGCTCGTTCGCTCGGCCGCAGCCCGGCCGCGTGCCGCCAACTCGGCGCCCGGGCCCGCCGGCACGTCGAAGAGCGGCGGCAACGCTTCGACGCCGACCTCGAGCACGGCCGCGAGCTCACCGACCGCTTCCTGGCGGCGTGCGCGACGGGTGACCTCTCGGGCCTCCTGTCCATGTTGTCGCAGGACGTCGTGGTCTGGACCGACGGTGGCGGCAGGGTCCGGGCCGCGATGCGCCCGGTGGTCGGGCCCTTCCGCGCCTCCCGCTTCCTGCTGCACGTGGCGAAGAAGGTCGAGGGTTTGCCGCAAGCGGTCGTCCTCAACGGACAGCCGGCGACGGTGTTCGTCGACGCCGACCGGATCGTGTCCGCGTTGGTGCTCGACATCCTCGAAGGCCGGATCGTCGGGGTCCGCGTCGTTAGCAATCCCGAGAAGCTGGAGCGCCTGAACGCGCGGTGGCGCGGGAACGGCTGAGCGGCCGTCCGGGGCTCAGGACAAGGCGCGTCGACGCACCTTGCCCGAGGCGGTGCGCGGCAGCTCGCCGACGATCACGAGCTCCTTGGGGGCGGCCCACGGTGCGATGGTGTCGGCCACCATCCTGCGCAGCTCGTCCAGTGACGGCGCGTCGTCGCTCGGCACGACCCACGCCACCACGCGCTCACCCCACTCGGGGTCCGACCGTTTCCAGACGGCCACCTCGGCCACGTCGGGGTGCTCGCTCAGCACGCGCTCGACGACGTCGGGCCAGACCTTCTCCGCGCCGGTGGTGATGACGTCCTCGAGGCGGCCCGACACGACAAGTCTCCCGTCGACGTCCCAGTGCCCGGCGTCCCCGGTGGCGAACCAGGACGCGTCGGAGCCGGGGCCTTCGACCCGTCCGTCCGACCCGTCGCGATAGCAGCGGAACAGCATGGGCGCCCGGACGAGGATCTCGCCCCCCGGCGAGGCCGAGGCACCCGCGGCACGGTCGGAGAACGACCCGTCCTCGTGCCGCAACGCGATCTCGACGCCTTCGAGCGGCCACCCGTCGTAGACGACGCCGGACCCCGTTTCGGTCATGCCGTAGGTGGCGACGACGTTGGGCGGCAGCACGTCGGGCGCCTTGCTCCCGCCCAGCAGGACACAGGCGAAGACGGACGGGTCGATGCGGCGCAACGCGGTGGCGACCAGCGAGACGTGGGTCGCCCGCCCGGACTTGCCCGTCGCCTCGACCGCGTCCGCGTCGAAGCCGGGCATGACGACGAGGGGCGTACCGGTGACGAGGGCGCGCGTGACGACGGCGAGCCCGCCGATGTGGGCGAGCGGCAGGCAGGCCAGCCACGAATGGCGTCCGGGTTCGACGCCCAGGCGCTCCGAAGTCGCCCGGGCCGACGAGGCCACGGCGTCGTGCGTCAGCACCACGCCCCTGGGCTCACGAGACGTCCCCGAGGTCGCCACGACGAGCGCGTCGCCCTCTTGGACCGGCAGCCCGTCTTCGAGCGCGTGCTGCTCGCCGTCGCTCCCGACGATCCGGGTCGGGCGGAGGGCCTCGAGCATGGTCCGGCGGGCCGCGGGCGGCAGGCGCGGGTCGAGCGGCGCGGCGGCGTCGCCCGTGTCCCAGACGGCACGGAGTGCGTCGACAAACCCCATCCCACCAGGGAGATCGAGGGCGACGAGCTCTGGCACCGGCCAGTAGCGTAGGGCGCCGTGCAGACCCCAGTCATCGGCGTTCCCGTTTCGTGAGCCCTCCGCTCAAGGTCTGGGTCGCGGGCGCGCGGCCGCGCACGCTCCCCGCAGCGATCGTGCCGGTCGCCGTGGGCACCGCCGTCGGGTACCTGTACAGCGGCCGGCTGGTGTACAACCCCGCCGCGGCGTGTCACACCGTCTCGTGCCACCTTTCGCTCGACCACCAGCTCTCATGGCCCAACGCGCTGTTGGCGCTCGTGGTGGCGCTCGCCATCCAGATCGGCACGAACTACGTCAACGACTACGCCGACGGTGAGCGCGGGACCGACGAGAGCAGGGTCGGTCCGCTCCGCCTCGTCGCCGGCGGCTTGGCCACGGTCCGAGAGGTCAAGCTCGCCGCCGCCGCCGCATTCGCTGTCGCGGGGATCGCGGGATTGATCCTGGCCGCCCGGGTGACGTGGTGGCTTGTCCCCCTGGGAGCCGTCTGCTTCGTCGCCGGGTGGGCCTATACGGGTGGGCCCAAGCCGTACGGCTACTACGGGTTCGGCGAGCTGTTCGTCTTCGTGTTCTTCGGACTGGTCGCAACGGCCGGCTCCGCCTACGTGCAGCACGCGCCCTTCCTCTGGGTCTTCCGGGGCACGGTGTTCTCCACCCCGTTCGACTGGGGCTTCGCTCTCTGGGCCGGCGTGCCCGTCGGGCTGCTCGCCGCCGCCCTCCTCCAGGCGAACAACCTGCGCGACATCGACACCGACACCGAGTCGGGCAAGCGGACGCTCGCCGTACGGCTCGGCCGGCGCCGGGCCGGCCTGTTCTACTGCTACACGCTGATGGCCGTGGCACTCTCCATCGGCGTGCTCTACGGATACCGGTCCTGGGCCCTGCTCGCGCTCCTCGCCACGCCGCTGGCCGTCGCACCGGTCCGCCTGGCGCTGAGCGACCACGAGGGCCGACGCCTCCTGCCGATGCTCGCCGCGACGGCGCGCCTCCAGCTCGCGGTCGGCCTCCTTCTGACCATCGGGCTGTTGGTGTGAGGGCTCAGCCGGCCCCCGTCGGGCCGGTGGCGTCCAGCCAGTGCTCCACGACCCGCCCTGCGTGATCCGGTTGGGCCAGGTGCACGGCATGACCGCCCGCCGGGATCAGCGACGCCACGCCCGACGGAGCGAGCGCTGCGATGCGTATCGCGTGGGCCGCGAAGCGAACGTCGTCCGTCCCCGCCAGGGCCAGGACCGGGGCGGGGAGTGTCGCCAGCGCGTCCCACAGCGGCTCCTGGGTTCCGGCGCCGCAGAGGCGCAGGCTCGATGCGAGCCCCGATGCGCCGTTGCGCAGCCGCTCGGTGCGTTCCGCCTCGTCGCCCAGCCGCTCGAACAGCGGTCCCCGCAGCCACGAGTCGAGGAAGCCTGCGACGTCGCCGCCGGTCTCGAGGTCGTCGGCCAGCGCCTCGTCGGACCGTCGCCTCCGGGCCCGGTCGTCGGGGTCCTCGATCCCCCCGGTCGCGCCGATCAGGACGGCGCGGTTCACCGCCACGCCGCGGTCCGGCTGCGTGAGGATGTGGAGCGCGACCCGTGCGCCCAGCGAGTACCCGAGCAGGTCGCACGGTGCGTCACCGACGGCGTCACGGACCGCGTCGGCGACGAGGCCGGCCGTCGCCGGCAGGTCGGCACGGACGGCACCCGATCCGGCGTGACCGGGCAGGTCCACCGCGACGAGCGTGTGGGAGCCGGCCAGGTGCTCGCCGAAGCGGCCCCAGAGGCGTCCGGTCTGGGTGAAGCCGTGCAACAGGACGAGCGGAGGCCCCGAGCCCCGCAGTTCGACGTTGAGGGCCACGCCGCGTGAGCGTACAGGCCACCTTCTGCGCCACCCTGGTCGACCAGTGGTCCCGGTTGGGCGTCACCGACGCCGTCGTGTGTCCCGGGTCGCGCTCGACGCCGCTCGCCCTGCCCCTGGCGCAGCGGATGCGGACCCACGTCCGCCTCGACGAGCGCAGCGCGGCGTTCTACGCCGTCGGCCTGTCGAAGGCGACGCAGCGGCCCGTCGTCATCTGCGTCACGAGTGGCACCGCCGCGGCCGAACTGCACGCGGCCGTCGCCGAGGCACACCACGCACGCGTCCCGCTGCTCGTCTGCACGGCGGACCGGCCGCCCGAGCTCCACCACACCGGCGCCTCGCAGACCATCGAGCAGGACGCGCTCTTCGCGGCCGAGGTGCGTTGGCGCACCGACCCCGGGGTGCCGGTTGCGGGGCAGGAGGCGACGTGGCGTCCCCTAGCCGTGCGCGCGTTCGTCGAGTCGCGCTTCGGTGAGCGCGGACCCGGGCCCGTCCACCTCAATCTCGCCTTCCGCGAGCCGCTGACCGACGGGTCGGACGAGCTGCCGGCGCCCCGGGCCAAGGACGTCCTGGCGGCGGGGGACGCCGGGGCGGTCGGGGAGGCGGTCGAATCGCTGCACCCTCGGGGCCTCGTCATCGTCGGGGGCCCGTCGTACGGGCCCGTCGATCCGATCCCGTTGGTCGCCTTCGCCGAGCGCCGGGGCTGGCCCGTCCTCGCCGACCCCTTGTCGGGTTGCCGCGTCCGCGGCACCGTCGCCGCCGCCGACGCCGTCGCGCGCACGCACCCGCCTTTGCCCGAGACCGTCGTCCTCCTGGGCGCGCCCTGGCTCTCCAAGGCGCTGGGCGAGTACGTGGTGGCGGCCGCGTCGGCGGGGGCGAGGATCGTGGTGATCGACCCGTGGCGGCACCGGCCCGATCCGTTGCGCGTGGCGACGGACTTCGTGCACGCGGACCCGGACGCGTGGCTCGAGGCGGCGGCCGCGGTCGAGGCGCCTCCCGCCGACCCCGATTGGCTCCCGGCCTGGCGCTCTATGGACGAGCGCGCGCAACGGGCCATCGACGAGACGCTCGGCACCGAGTTGAGCGAGCCGCAGGTGGCCCGGACCGCGTACCGCCACGCGGCGGCGGCCGGTGCCTCGGTGTTCGTCTCGGCCTCCATGCCCATCCGCGATCTCGAGTGGTTCGCGCCGGCCTTGCCGGCGCCACCCGTCGTGCTGGCCAACCGCGGCGCCAACGGGATCGACGGCGTGGTCTCGACGGCGCTGGGCGTCGCGGCCTCGGGCGCGGCACCGCGCACGCTGGCCCTCTTGGGCGACCTGGCGTTCCTGCACGACGTCTCGGGGCTGGTCAACCTGCCCGACGTTCCCTGCACGTTCGTCGTGGTCGACAACGGCGGGGGCGGCATCTTCTCGTTCCTCCCGCAGGCGACGACGTTGGCCCCCGCGGTCTTCGAGTCGCTCTTCGGGACGCCGCCCACGAGCGACCTGGGCGCGGTCGCGCGCGGGTTCGGCCTCCCGGTCACGGAGGTCTCGAAGTTGTCAGAGCTGGAGCCGGCCCTCGCCTCGGCTCCGGGTCACCCGGCGCTCGTGCGGGTCCGCGTCCCATCGCGGGCCGAGAACGTCGCCGTGCACGACGCGCTCAATCAGGCGGTCCGTCTCTCGCTGCGCCCCTGAACGCCGGGGACGGCGTCGACGTCGTCATTCGCCCGGTGGGGCTCCGGAAGCTGAGCTCCACGTTGGCGTCGCCCGAGATGCGCCAGCCCATCTCGTGGACGAAGCGGTGGTGCTGGTCGCACAGCTCGACGAGGTTGCCCAGGTCCGTGGCGCCGCCGTTCGTCCAGTGCAGGACGTGGTGCACGTCGGTGAACTCGGTGTGGGTGCAGCCGGGGAAGCGGCAGCCCTTGTCGCGCCGGCGGATCTCGATGCGTTGCGCGTCCGACGGGTCGCGTCGGGCGCGGCCCAGGTTCATCGCCCGCCCGGCCGCCCCGTCGGCCGAGACGAGGACCTTGGCGTCGCAGGCGAGCCGGCGCGCGGTTTCCCGCGACACGGGCCCGAGGACGTCGAGCTCGCCGCCTCCCTCGCCCCCGGCCAGGACGCTCAGGTCGGCGTGCACCACCACGGTCGGCCGGTTCCGCCGCATGCCGCCCGCCCGGGCTGGCTCGTCCCCGCCGCCGGCCTTGCCGTCGCCGTCCCGCTTGCAGACGGCGACCAGGGCCTCGGCCATGCGCTGGTCGAAGGGTGTGCGGTCTTTCACCAGCCGGCTGGCCCGGGCCACCAGCGAGCCCTTCACGACGGCGTACTGATCCGCCGGCAGGTACCCGGTCAGCATCCGCCGGCGGTCGTCGAAGCGGAGGAAGCGGCGTGCGTACGAGCCCGTCGCCTGCCCGTCGGACTGCTGGCGCGTGGCGATCGCGAGCTCGCGCACCTGTTTGGCCGACCAGTGGGTCGCCTGCTCGGCGAGCTTGGCGTCGGTCTCGGGCTTGGCGACCTCGACGAGCGGCTTCACCTGGTCGAAGGAGAGCTTGCCCTGGGACAGCGCATCGGAGATCTTGGGCAGCTCCTTCAGCTTCGCCGCGGCGGTCACCCACTCGCGGGCGGTCGCCGCGGCCACGCCGCACTGCTGGACCAGCCAGGCGACCATGGACGTGGCGCCGTCGACGCGCCACGCCCTGCGGCGGTCCAGCTCGACCACGGCCGCCAGGAGCTGGCTGTGGTGGGCCGAGATCGCCCGGTGGTGCTGCGCCACGCTGGCCACCAGCTGCTCGGTGCGCCGGGAGACGGAGTCGGGCCGTGGGCCCTCTCGCATGGTCGAAGGTGTCATGTCGGAGGAGAACGGTCGCGCCCGGGAGCGGTGCGCGAAGAAACTTCAGCGGTAGCGGTCTGCGGGCACCCATTCCCCGTGGCTGCGCAGCGGCAGGCGGACCGGCAGGCGGATGACTGCCTCGGGTCCGTGTCGCGCCATCGTGGAGGCGTCGAGGACGTAGACGTCGCTCGCCCCTCGGTTGGCGTCGTCGACGACGCTGAGGAGCCAGCCCTCGTCGTCGGCGCGTCCGTCGGCCGCCCGCACGAAGAGCGGCTCACTGGGACGGCGGCCGGCGCCGGGATGCCACGTCACGACGTCCTCGCGGGCCAGGTCGAACTTCAGCAGGGCGAACGGCACGCAATTCCGTTCGAGCAGGGTGTGACGCTCCAGGCCGGCGCCGCGCCACGCGTCGGCCGGGGCGCCCACGTCCTCCCACTCGACCTCGACGCTGTAGCCGTAGCGGAACGCCGCACCCTCGAGCAGCGCATCGAGGCGCGGGTACTCCACCGCCCGGTCGTCCACCTGCGTTCGCTCGAGTAGGTCTCCGATCACGCGCCAGCGCTCGAGGACGGCGAGGCCGCCTCCGATCGACGTGAGCCCGACGCCCCGTGGCCCGACGACCGACTGCGCCGGGTCGAAGGGCCGGCCCGCCTCCAGCGCGCCATAGCGACAGACGTAGAGGACGATCTCTCCGGACGCCTCGTCCTCCCAGGCGCCGAGCACGTGGGTGACCACGCAGGGGTCGAGCCGGAACCACCGCACGCCGGTGCCGTCGCCGCCCCGCGGGACGACGCCGAGCCAGCCCTCGGCGCCCGGCATCCACGTGAAGGGCACGGCCGGGCCCGGTGCGTCGGGTGCGCCGAGACGCGTCGTCGGCGACTCGATGAACACCACGTGCCCCGACGTGACGGCGAGGTCGTGCTGCCAGGTGGCGCGTTCGAGCTGGACGGCCTGCGCGCCCCGCAGCCCGCCGCCGGCGTCCCATTCGCCGAGGCGCAGCCAGACGCCCTCGGGCTTCCCGTCGGCGAGGTCCGCTTCGTCGCCCGCGCCCCGGTCGTCGACGGCGAAGAGCACGCGGCTCCCGTCGGCGGCGACGCGGTGGACGTGCGACGCAATGGGCACGGAGAGCCCGCCCGTGAACTCCTGGGGCTCGAGGAAGCGCGTGTACTGCGAGGGGAGCCCGGTCTCGTGCAGCGCCAGCACCGACCCGGCGTGCCAGAAGACGTCGGCGTCGGAGTCGGACTCGACCCACCGGTACGAGACAGCCTGCCCGTCGCGGAACTCGACGGCGTGGAGGGCACCGATGGGCGGACCGCCGGCGCCATCCGCGTCACCGCCCCCGACCTCGCCGTCCGGCCCCGAAGGCCCGTGGCCGTCGGACGCGCCCGCCAGCGCACCCGAGCCCAGCGCCCACGGCGACCGGGGCCCGATGCGAAACAGGGTCCCCTGGAGGTCGGGCGGCAGCGAGCCCTCCATGGGGAGTGACGCCTGTTCGATTCCGATTACCACAGCTCGATCACCACGACGATGTCGTGAGCATTCCCCGGGCGCAGACCGGTCAACCGCCGATCAGGGACGATCGGGATGACTCCGTGCCTAGCCATGCGCCCGGAGAACCTACCGGTGTATGGCAAAGTCGAAGGATGCCCACGCTGTCGGAAGACCTCGCCTTTCGCGGCCTGATCCACCAGATCACCGATCCGGAGTTGCCCGAGCGCCTCGACCAGCCCGGCCTGACCGTCTACGCCGGCTTCGACCCGAGCGCCGACAGCCTCCACGTGGGCAGCCTGCTCCAGCTCTGCACGCTCCGGCGCTTCCAGGAGGCCGGGCACCGGCCCATCTCTCTGGCGGGCGGCGGCACCGGGATGATCGGCGACCCCGGCGGCAAGGAGGACGAGCGCCAGCTGCTCACCCGCGAGACGATCGACCGCTACCTCGAGGGCATCCGGCCCCAGCTGGCGCAGTTCCTCGACCTCGACCGGGCCCTCCTGCTCAACAACGCCGACTGGCTCGGGTCGATCTCGACGATCGAGTTCCTGCGCGACGTCGGCAAGCACTTCACGGTCAACCAGATGGTCGCCAAGGAGTCGGTGCGCACCCGCTTCGAGCGACCCGACCAGGGGATCTCCTACACCGAGTTCAGCTACATGCTGCTGCAGGCGTACGACTTCCTCCGCCTGCACGTCGACCATGGCTGCGACGTGCAGTTCGGTGGGAGCGACCAGTGGGGCAACATCACCATGGGCATCGAGCTCGTCCGCAAGGCGACCGGCGACGAGGTGTGGGGCTTCACGACGCCGCTCATCGTCAAGCCCGACGGCACGAAGTACGGCAAGACCGAGACGGGCACGGTGTGGCTCGATGCGAAACGCACCAGCCCCTTCGCCATGTACCAGTTCTTCGTGAACACGCCGGACGAGCAGGTCGGCGAGTTGCTGCGCTTCCTCACCTTCCTCAGCCACGACGAGATCCGCCAGCTCGACACCGAGACCGCCGAGCGTCCCCAACAGCGGGCGGCCCAGAAGGCACTGGCGCGGGCCGTCGTGAGCCTCGTCCACGGCGAGGCCGAGGTGGAGAAGGCAGAGGAGGCCTCGGCCGCGCTCTTCAGCGAGGAGATCGCCGGTCTCAGCGAGGAGATGCTCCTGGCGGTGACGGCCGACGCGCCGACCACGGCGGTGCCGCGGGCCGAGCTGTCCGACGGCGGCCTCACCCTGGTCGACGCGCTCGTCCGCACCGGCCTGGAGCAGTCCAAGTCCCGGGCGCGCAGCACGATCGACGGTGGCGGCGCCTACGTGAACAACGTGCGCCAGACCGACGCGGCGCGGGCGCTCGGCGCGGACGACCTCCTGCACGACCGCTACGTGGTCCTGCGCAAAGGGCGCCGCGACGTCCACATCCTCCAGACGGCGTGAGGCCCCGCCTCCTCGTTGCGGCCCTCGCCGTGTGCCTGGCTGCGGCGGTTACCCTCACCTCGTGCGCGGGTGAGGACCAGCAAGGCTCGCCCGCGCACCGGATGTCGGTGTGGGTCAGCGGCACGAGCTTCGGCCCCGACATCGGCACGCTGATGGCCGACAACGCCCGCATCCCGGAGGTCGCCGCCAACGGCAGCGGGGCGCTGCACGCCGCCTGTGGCACGCTGGTCACGGACGCCGAGATGGCAAACACCGAGCTGCCCTCTCCCGACCCCGACGTGACCGACCTCCTGTACAAGGCCTACGGGCTCGAGGGCACCGCGGGCAACGAGTGCTACGACGCCGCGTCCAGCAAGCAGCTCCTCGCCGAGGCCGAGCGCAACGCCATCAAGGCCGAAGCGCTGTACAACGAGGCCCTCCAGCGCATCCGGACCATTGACGGCCAGGTGCCCGTCACGACGACAACCGCCGGCAACTCGGGCAACACAGGAGGCATCTTCTGATGACGACGGACGATGAGCTCGATCGCCACCGCCGCCGCGTGCTCTGGGCCATGCCCACCGGCCTCTACCTGATCGGCAGCCGGGACGGCGACGAGATCAATCTGATGACGGCCAACCTGGTGGTGCAGGTGTGCATCGAGCCCAAGCTCGTGGCCGTGGCCCTCGAGCGCGAGTCCGTGACGCTGCGGCTCGTGCGCGCCGCCGGCGCCTTCACCGTCTCCCTCCTCGAGCGCGCCGAGCGCGACGTGGTCCGTCGCTTCGTCAAGCCCGTCGTCGACGTCGAGCGCTCGCCTGACGGCGGCGTCCTCGCACTGTCGGGCCACCCCGTCAACGAGGTCGGACTGGGTCGCCTCCCCGTGCTCACGTCGGCGGCGGGGTTCTTGGCCTGCGCCCTCAAGAGCGCCGAGGAACTGGGGAGCCACACGCTGTGCGTCGGCGAGGTCACCGACCTCGGGGGCGAACCGTCCGACGTCCTGCGGATGGAGGACACCCGGATGCACTACGGCGGCTGAGGCCGCCGGGGCGCTTCAGCTCCGGCCCTCACCCTCCGGCGGGTCCTTCGGGCGCAGGTCGATGCGCAGCGTCAAGATCCCATCGACCAATTCGGCCTCGGCATCGCCGATCATGGCGTAGTCCGTGAAGTCCTGCTGGGCCTGCTGGCGGAACCGCTGGCGTTCGGGGCCTTCGATCGGCGGCATCCCGCGCGTGCGGACGGCCTCGGCCCGCTGGCGGAACCGGGCCACCATCTCCTCGGGGTCGAAGGCGGGCATCGCGGTCAGCGTAGAGGCTCGGGTGGTGTGGGACACCCGAGGAGAGCCGGATTTCGTCGCCGACACCGGTGTGTCTCTCCGCCGTGAATTCACTCGCTGACCTGGTCCCCGGCCTTCGCCGTGGGCGCAGCCACTACAATGGACGAGCGGCCGAACGCGCCCGTGCGGTTTGGCCGTGGGGGCGGAACGCCAAGGTGCGGACCGGGTGTGACAAGGAGTTCTCGTGAAAAAGGGACGCCATCGGCGCTTCGAGGAAGCGCGCAGTCTGAAGCGATCTTCGACGGAATCGGCGGGACGGTGCCCCGAGTGCGGGGCTGAGCCCGACGACGTGCATGCTTCTTGGTGCCTGGCGGAGGAGGACAGCTACGACCGCATCCTCGGCTCCATGCCTACGACGTCGTCACACGCGGACGACGACCCGCTGAACGACTAGCCAGGTTCCGGCGGTTCCCGCCGGGACCGGTGAGCGTCAGGACGACGCCTCGGAAGACGCTTTCGCCGCAGCGCTCTTGCGCGCGCTGCGCGTGCGCACGGCCGGGTGGGGGAGCGGGACGGCGTTCGAGCGAAGCCGCTCACGCTCGCGCAGCAGCGCCACGAAGCGGTCGTAGATCTTGGCCCCGACCATCTCTGTCAGCTCGGACTGCATCTCGCGGTAGACCTGCGACTTGCCGACGAACGCCTCGGGCGACTCGGTGCACCACCAGTGGAATTCGCGTCCCCCCTTGCCCCAGTGGCGCCGGTCCCATTGGCGGATCACCGACGTGACGTGACCCTCGTCGTCGTCGACCTGGTCCTCGCGGCGGAGCGGGAGCTGCCAGCAGACCTCGGGCTTGAGCGTCATGAAGTTCACGCCTCGCCGGGCCGCGGCGACATGGAAGGCGCAGCCGACCCCGCCGGCGAAGTCCGGTTTGTTGAGGAAGATGCAGGCGTCGTCGACGATCCGGGTGACGGTCTCACCGTGCTTGTTCGTGTGGATGACGGTCTTCTTCACCCCGTGGTTCTGCCACTCCTCGGGGGTCAGGCTTTCGGCCGCCTTCTGCACCCGCCGGGCGTCCTTCTTGTTGACGAGGTGGGCGCCGTAGCTGCAGCAGCCCTGCACGAGCTCGGGGGCGGGTCCGGTGAGCACCCCCTGACATCCGTTGCCGAAGATGCAGGTCCAGTTGCTCGTCAGGAACGTGACGTCGAAGACCCATGTCCTCTCTTCGTCCTCGTCCTCGAAGCTCAGCCACTCGTGGGTGTCGGTCGGGGTGCGGGCCACGGCGTGGACGTTACTTGGTGCGCCTCGGCGCGCCGTGCACATTCACGACGCGCCGAGCCATACGCGACCTTCGGATGGCGCCTAGGCGCTCGGCAGCTC
>DATDIE010000320.1:0-25005 GCA_036521235.1 Acidimicrobiales bacterium
CTGGAGCGTGCCCAGCGTGTACGCCCCGAGCCGGGGGCGGTTCGCCCCCGTGAAGAGGCGGGCGATCGGGTCGAGCGGCACCACCTGGGCGCCGCGCTCGGTCACGAACTGGCGGAAGGCGTCGTCCAGCAGGAGATAGGCGCCATGGGACATGCGGGCGCTCCCGTCGATGTCCACGGACTCCGACGTCTTCGTGAGGCGGGCCACCGCGTCCGACAGGTACGCCGAGTTCGCCGCGAACGCATCCGAGAGCGCGCGCCCGAGCGCGGCGGTTGCCCCTCTCGGCCAGAACAGGAACCCGACGACGACACTGACGCCGCAACCGAGGGCGACGTCCTCGATGCGCGTGAGGCCCACCCGCCATCCGACCGGCTCGATGATGTTGAAGAGGATCACGATCACGAGCGTGAACCCGGCCTGCGCGGCCACGAACGAGATCATCGACGGGGCGATCCCGGCGATCAGCACCGCGATCGGCAACAACACCCACAACAGAACCGAATTGTCGCCGACCCCGATCATGATGGCCGAGCCCACGACGACCCCGATGGCCGTGCCACCGATGGCGCGCAAGGCCGACGCCCCGGTGCCGAAGGCGTTCGAGCGCAGCACCGAGATCGTGCCGAGCACCACCCAGAAGCCGTGCTGCACGTCGGTCAGCTCCACCACGCCGACGGCGAGCGCCAGGCCGACCGTGCCCCGCACGGCGTTGCGGAACCACACCGAACGGAACGACAGGTACGAACGAAGCCGGTGGCCGAGGTTCTGCGCCGTCGACTCGGCCATCGACTTCACGCGGCGATCGTCCGCCGGCTCCGCCCCTGACGCCGCGAGTGCGGCGTCCGCCACCATCCCCACGACGATCCCGAGCCCGCGAGCGCGGAAGCCGGGGTCCAATTCGTTGCCCGCGATGCTGCCGCTCTCGCCGGAGCCAGAGCCCGAGTCCGAGCCCGGGCCCGGGCTCTCGGCCACCGCCTCCTCCCCCGCCGGCACGGCCTCCTCGTCGGCGAGCGTGGCCAGGTCGGCCGCCAGCTCGGCGTCGATCAGGGCGTCGAGATGACGGTTGGCCTCCTGCGCGGCGGCGATGCTCGCCCGGTCGGTGACCGGATGTGCCTCGTCGTCGCTGATCAGGCGGGCCGCCTTGCTGAGCGTGTCGCTCGCCGACTCCATCACCGTCGCGGCCTGCGCGCGCTCCCGGGCGAAGCGCGGGTCGGCAAGGTGGTCGTCGTCGCCGAGCAGGACGGGATTGCTGGCGACCCACTCGACACGGCCCACGAGCTTGGACAGCGCGACGGCACTCGAGGCCGCGCCCGTCGGCGGGTACGCCGTCGCCGCGAACTGCGTCCTCAACCGCCCGACCGCCTCGGTGACCTCACGCTTCCGGGCGGGGTCGGCGTCGCCCCGAGCCCAGGCGCCGATGAGGCGGGCCGTTGCCTCCGTGGCATCCGCCAGCCGGCGACGAAGGTTCTCGTGCCACGGCGGCGGCCAGAGAAACAGGCACGCCAGGGTGCAGGCTGCGGAGGCCATCGCCCACCCCAAGAGGCGGTAGCCGATCTGCGACGCCGGCGCCTCGACCGCCACCGGCAGGACGAAGGTCAACAGCGCCGCGGTCGCCGCCGTGGCGAAGAGCGGGCTCACGATCCCCGCGAAGAGCACCACGAAGCCGACCACGCCCATGGTGACGACGGCCGCGACCTTGTTCGTCGACACGGTCGTTCCGAGGGCGATGAACGCACACCCGACCACGAACATGGCGCTGTACGACAGGACCCGCGTCCGCGGCGGTCCCGTGAACTCGACCATCAGCAGCAACGCCACGCTCCCGAACGCCGCGAACAGGCTCACCTGCGAGTTCGAGAACGAGGCGTGCGCGATCGCAAAGACCGACGGCATCACGATGGCGGCCCGCAGCGACCGCTTGACCGCGAGCAGCCCCGGGTCCTTGGCGCGGAGCCAACGGACCGCGCGCTGTCCCGGGTTCCCCGCGGCGACTTCCGGCGTTTCGACCTCGGTCATTGGCCCCCCGTCATCCTTTCGGAGGCCCGATGAGCGGGCAAGCGCCTCCGCCGGCGACGAGCCCACACGAGCCTGAAGGCTCCCGAACCCCGACGCTCCCTTCAGCGCTTGGCCGGCAGCGACCGGGCGAACGTCGTCCCGAGGCTCACCCACTTCGAAAGCTGCGGCGTGGTGCGCACGTCGGCAGCGTCGACTCGCAGCCAGCCCGACATCGTCCGGCCGCCCATGACCGCGACCGAGGCTTTGGATGTCGCCACGAGCCTCTCGGACTGCTCGGGGCCCACCCGCACCAAGATCCCACCTTGGCCACTCGCCGCGATGGCCATGTTGCCGCCCACGAGGAAGGCGAGCCCGCCGAACATCTTCTTCTCGCTCAGGCCCTTCTCGTTCGCCACGAGCTCGCGGATCCGCTCGGCCAGGTCCTCGTCGTAGGCCACCGCAGCAGCGTAGGCAGCCGCTGTGTCCCCGGGCCGGCTGTCGGGCCCCGACCCCTGCGTGCAGTCCCGTCGCGGCGACCGCGGCCGGCCCACGCGACCCCGGGGATAAGGTCCCCGCGATGTCCGCATCGCCGGTGTGGCAGCGCAGCAGGCCCGAGGGAGACGCCTGACCCGTGCCGGGCATGGGCCGCACGCTGCAGACGGGCAACTCGCTCATCGTCTCGAGCTTCCACACCGCGCTGTGGCACCAGTTCTTGATCATCCTCTTGGTCGGCCTCGTCTGCGCCGTCGGCTTCAACGTCGTGCGCACGATCCAATGGCGCCGCCTCAAGGAGCACGGCGTCGCGTCGTTCCCTTCGCCCGCTCGCGCCACGACGCCCGAGCCGCTGGCGCGCCACGTCGCGCGCGTCGGCTTCGGTTGCCTCTGGATTCTCGACGGCCTCCTCCAGATCCAGTCCGGCATGCCACTCGGCCTGACGTCCGGCGTCATCCAGCCGTCGGCTGCCACCTCGCCGACGTGGGTGCAGCACCTCGTCAACAGCGGCGTGACGATCTGGTCGAACCACCCCGTCGAAGCCGCGGCCGCCACCGTCTGGATCCAACTCGGCCTCGGCGTCTGGCTCCTGGTTGCGCCGCGCGGCCGCTGGTCCCGGCTGGCCGGCCTGGCCAGCGTCGGCTGGGGCCTGATTGTGTGGGTGTTCGGCGAGGCCTTCGGCGGCATCTTCGCCCCGGGCCTCACGTGGCTGTTCGGCGCCCCCGGAGCGGTCCTCTTCTATTGCGTCGGCGGCCTCCTCGTCGCGTTGCCGGAGCATGCGTTCGCGACGCCCCGTCTGGGCCGCATCGTCGTCCGCGCCGGCGGCGTGTTCCTGCTCGGCATGGCCCTGCTGCAGGCGTGGCCGGGGCGCGGGTTCTGGCAGGGTCGCAACGGCACCCTGACCGGCATGGTGCAGCAGATGGCGCAAACGCCCCAGCCCCACCTCTTCTCGTCGTGGGTCGCATCCTTCGGCTCCTTCGTCGGGGCGCACGGGTGGGGGGTCAACCTCTTCGCCGTGGTCGCGCTGGCCGCCATCGGCGCCCTTCTCGTGACCGGCAGGCCTCAGCTCGTCCTCGGCGGCCTCGTCGCGCTCGTGGTCTTCTCCCTCGCCGACTGGGTCCTCATCGAGGACTTCGGCTTCTTCGGCGGCTTGGGCACCGACCCCAACTCCATGATCCCGGCGGCCCTCCTTCTCGTGGCGGGCTATCTGGCCATGGTCCGCCTCCCGGTGCCCCACCACGTCGGGGAGGAGGCGACCGTCGACTCCGCCGCAGTCGCTCCGACCGCACCGGGCAGCACGGATGAACCCGCGTCATCCGCTACACCGGGCGGGTGGTGGGACCGCGTGACGTTGAGCTATCTCCTGCGCTCGGCCGCTGCCGTGGCCGCCCTCGCCATCGTGCTCGTCGGCGCCGCGCCGATGGCGACGGCCTCGGTGAACCGCAACGCCGATCCGATCTTGACGGAGGCACTCGACGGCACGCCGAACGCGGTCGACACCCCGGCGCCCCCCTTCACTCTCACGGACCAGCACGGCCAGACGGTCAGCCTCGACCAGCTGCGCGGGCACGTCGTCGCCCTCACGTTTCTCGACCCGGTCTGCACGTCCGACTGCCCGCTCATCGCGCAGGAGTTCCGCCAGACCGACCAGCGCCTCGGGAGCCAGGCCCGCAACGTCGACTTCATCGCCGTGGTGGCGAACCCGATCTACCGGTCGGCGTCCTTCACCAACGAGTTCGACCAGCAAGAGGGCCTCACCCATCTCTCGAACTGGTACTTCCTGACCGGTTCGCTCTCCGCCCTCAACCGTGTCTGGGACGACTACGGCGTAGAGGTAGCCACCGAGGCGAACGGCGCAATGGTGGCGCACAGCGACACGGCGTTCGTCATCGACGCCCAAGGACGTCAACGTGATGCGCTCATCGACGACCCCGGGCCGACCCAGGTGTTCGCCTCGTCGTTCTCTTCGCTCCTCTTGGGCCAGATCGACCAGCTCCTCAATACGTGAGGTCGCGACGCCCAACGACGTCGACGACCCGCCGCGGTCGCCGCGTCGCCCTCTCTGTCCTCTCATCCCTCATCGCGCTCGGCGCTTCCCTCGCCGGTTCCGGAGCCGTTGGGGCCGCCACGAGTCTCCCGCTGCCGGCAGCCACCGAGACGCAGGCGGACTCCTGGGCGGTCCTGCCGATGGGCCAGCTCGACGATCCGGCGAACACGTTCTGGCAGTTGCTCCACGCCGAGCCCGGGTCGTCGAAGTGGTCCTCCGTCACGCCGCAGGGAGTCGCGGACAACGGTGGCATCGTCGTCGCGCCGGGAGTGGCGACGGACTCGGTCGCGGTTGGCTTCCTCCCGAGCCAGCTGCTGCGCTTCTCTCCGCTCTCGGTGAGCACGAACAGCGGCCATACGTGGAGTCCGGGCTTTTTTCCCGGGGCCCTCACGTCGAGCCCGAATGCATTGGCGACTGGGCCAGACGGGTCGCTGGCCCTGGCGGGAACGACCGTGCTCCACCAGTCCTCGACGCAGTCGAAATGGACGCGGCTGGTCACCCTCGCCACGCTGCGCCGCGTTGCACCCAACTGCGGCGTCTCCTCGTTGCAGGCCGTCGCGGTGACGCCGGCCGGCGGGGCAGTGGTGGGTGCGGCATGTGACCGCGGCCACCTCGGCCTCTTCAGCTCGTCAGACGGTTCGTGGCAGCCAGACGTCGCCGTACTCCAGGGCGCGTGGCACAGCGCCAGCACGACGGTGTTGCGGGTGCAGGCTGCCAGTGCCCAGCCGACCGCGCTGGTCATGGCCGCCCAAGGCGGTCACCGGGCGCTGTTCGTGCTGACCGACGACGGGGCCGGCCATTGGAAGGCCTCGTCGCCACGGCAGATCCCAGCGAATTCAGCCGTCCGGGCCAGTGCCGTGGAACTCGGCGGGGCGTTCAGCGTCCTCGCCGGGTCGAAGCGAACAGCCTCCGTCGCAGAGGTCAACACCGATGGCAGTTGGACGTCGTTACCGGCGCCGCCGAAGGACACGCTCGGGCTCGCTTGGGTGCTCCCCGGCTCAGTCTCCTTCGGCGGCCTGTCGCTCGACGCCTTCACCGTCGTGAACGGGACCGAGCTTCACGTGTACGCGCTCACTCCGGCCGGCATCAAGTGGGTGCTGGTGCAGACGCTTCAGGTGCCGTTGGCCTACGGCTCGTCCGGCTGAGGCGCAGAGCGACCCACGCGGGCTGTCGGCTCGAATGAGACCCCGCACGCGGTACCGTGACCAGGTCCGTGTCATGAACGGAGCCGCCGGGTGAACTACGTCGTTGACAACTGGAGCTTCGATCCGTTCGTCATCGTCGTCGCCCTCGTCGTGCTGCTCCACGAGCTCGGCCTGGCGAATCTCCGCCGCCGCTCGGTCCCGGCTCGGACCCGGTCACGTCGGCTGCGCTCGCTCTGGTTCTACGGCGGCCTTGGGCTCCTCCTGATCGCCGTGATGTCGCCCATCGACTACTGGGCGGACGACTACTTCTTCGTCCACATGATCGAGCACATCATCATCATGTTTTTCGCGCCGATCCTGATCGTGGCGGGCGCACCGTGGCTCCCGCTGCTCCATGGCCTGCCGGTGGCTGTCCGCCGCCGACTCCTGCGCGCCGTCATGCTCGGCCGTTCCTCCTCGGCGCTGCGATCGATCGGCCGCTTCCTCGCCAACCCCTGGACCGCTCTCGTTGCGTTCAACGCGGTCATGATCTTCTGGCACATACCGGCTCTCTTCGACGCTGCGCAGAACAATCAGCTCATCCACATCTGGTTGATGCACGCCAGCTTCTTCGTCACCGGGATCATGTTCTGGCTCCAGATCATTCCCTCATATCCGATCAAGCCGAAGGCGTCGCCCCTGTGGCAGATCGGAGCCATCATCTCCACCAACGTCGTGATGTTCGTCCTGGCGATGTCGCTGTCGTTGTTCACACAGGACAGCGTGTACTCGGTCTACGCCCACGTCCCGGGCGTCACGCTGTCGCCGTACGCCGACCAACAGCTCGGCGCCGCGATCCTGTGGGTCTGCGGCGACTTCTGGGCCGTGCCGGCGTTGGCCGTCGTCATCCGCCGCGCCATGGACAGCAAGGAGGGGTTCTCCCTCGGCGTCGACCGGCTCTTCCACCGCGACCCTGGCCCGCCCCTCGAAGTGTTCCGCCCCGGAACAACCGAGCGGGTCTCGCCGCCCTGATCGCCTTCCTCTGACCAGAGCGTTGCGAGGTACGGTCAATCCGACGGAATTCTGCGAATTCGCAGCCCCCATTGCAGGGATGCTGCACTGTCAATGGTTGACGAAGACGTTACAAATCCTTAACGTCACCCCCGGGAGAGACGTCGGCAAGGTTCTGGCACTTCGGGAGGGTCCATGAGCTTGGCGTGGAAGTGGGCAGTGACAGCCGTCCTGTTCCTGATCTGCGCCGCCGCGGGAGTCATCCTCGTCGTAAACCTCTTGGGCACCCCGCCCACCGTCGAGTACACGCAGGGCCCCGGCGGCGCGGTCAACGTCGCCCTGCAGACGGTCGGGGCGTACGGAGCCGGCGACCACCCTGACTGGGTGTCGTACCTCGTCCGGACTCCCCAGGGGCAGTGGGTGCACACGACGAACTTTCAGGTGCCCGCGCATTCCCGGATCAACGTGACGATCTACCAATACGACTCGGGCAGTCCGTTGCGCAACCAACAGCTTGGGTTGGTGACGGGCACGTACGGGAAGGCGGCCCTGCTCAACGGCAAGAGGTTCCAGGTCATCAACTCCAACGCCGGTAACGGTGTGGCCCACACCTTCACCATCCCATCGCTCGGCATCAACGTGCCGCTCTACGCCAACAACGGGAACGCCAACCTGTGTGCGGCCGCGCCATGCACGCTCAAGTCGCCACACAACATCCTTCACTTCTCCTTCACCAGCCCGGGCTCGGGCAACTACCGCTGGCAATGCTTCGTCCCCTGCGGGCTGGGCTGGCTCTTCGGGAACGGTGGGCCCATGTCCACGCTGGGCTACATGGGCGGATTCATGAAGGTGGTGGCGTGAGCGAAACCCAGGCGGCGGGCACGTCGACGCCCGCCGAGCCCACTGTCGACGCCCCCGAAGACCGGACCCACCACTGGTGGCGCCTGATCACCGTCTGGGTCGTTCTCTCCGCCGTCCTCGACCCGCTTTTCTACTACCTGGCGGGTCCACACATCCCGCCCGGCACGATGACCGACGTCGCGGAGGGGGCGCAGTTCGATTTCAACGTGCTCTTCGTCATCGCCCTGCCCGTGTTGCTCGCCGTGTGGATCTACATGGCGTACGCGTTCTGGATGTGGAGGGCGTCGAGGGGCGGGCCCGAGCCCGTGACCGGACCCAATTCCAGAGGCAACATGGCTATCCAGGTGGGCTGGATCATCACCACCACCGTCCTTGTGATGTTCCTCTTCGGGTTCGGTACCTACGAGCTCGTCCAACCCGAAGGCGGAGGTGGCGGCCAGGGCTCGAGCCCGATCTGGACGCCGGCATCGAAGACCGTCCTGCCCATCCAGGTCATCGGGCAGCAGTGGAAATTCACCTACCGCTATCCGACGTTCGGCGGGTTCGAAACCAATCAGCTGGTGGTGCCCAACGACACGACGATCCAGTTCAACGTGACGTCGCTCGACGTCATCCACAGTTTCTGGGCCTACCAGTTGGGCGTGAAGGCCGACGCCAACCCCGACTACAACAACGTCGCGTACGCGACGACGCAGGAGCTCGGCTCGTTCACCGTCCGGTGCAACGAGCTCTGCGGCATCTGGCACGGGGCCATGTACAACTCCGGCGCCGTCGTCTCCAAGCAGCAATTCGAGTCCTGGGCCAGGCTCACGGAGTTCCAGCTCCGCAAGAACACGAAGCTGCTCCCTCCGTACGCGCTCACGTACACGCCCGACGCCAATGGCGCGGACGGCGGCTTCTACCCGGACAACGTCGACCCGTACTCGAAGGTCGAGACGTACGGCGCCAAGCAGCCGAGCGGTGGGGGCTGACGTGATCGGTCACCAGCCCGGGCGCGACGCACAGCCGAGTTTCGAGATGGGGGTGCACTGCTGTGGCCATTGACACCTCGCTGGACCAGCCCGAGTACCCGGGCGAGGAGGACCTCGGCTCCCCCGAGCGCATCCCGACGGGGTGGAGGCGCTCGCCCTGGCTCCGACCGAACGTTCTCTGGGCGATGGCCGGCGGCGTGATCGGCTACCTCATCGGCCACTGGCTCGGCAACGTCATCGCCAGCGGCTACGCACAGACGGCAGGAGCCTCCGATCTGAACGACACCGCCGTCGTCCTCGGGCTGGTGTTCGGGGTCGTCGGGTGGATGGGCGGCATCGGCGGCTTCAACTACCCGCTCGCCAAGATCCTCGGCTACGAGCTCTCGCCCTCGCCGCCCGAGAAGAGCTGGGTGCGCTACTTCCGCATGACCGACGACCACAAGGTCGTCGGGTGGCAGTACGCCGTCGGCGTCCTCTTGTTCCTCTTCACCGGCGGCCTGCTGGCCATGCTGATCCGGACCGAGTTGCTCAGCCCCACCAACCACGTCTTCGGACCCGGGACGTACATCGCCATCGTCAGCGAGCACGGCACGATCATGATGATGATGGCCTCCTCCGCCGTGGTGGGGCCGCTCGGCAACTGGCTGATCCCCCTGATGATCGGCTCGCGCCGCATGGCGTACCCGCGCATCGAGGCCTTCTCCTTCTGGATCTTCATGGCGGGCTACCTCGTCATCGTGAGCGCGCTGTTCTTCGGCGGCTTCCCGACCGGCTGGACCGGTTACGCCCCCCTACAGACGCAGGCATCGGGCGGGATGGATTCGTACCTCGTCGGATTCGGGGTCATAGGCATCGGGATGATCCTGGCCGGCTTCAACCTCGCCGCCACGATCATCAACTACCGGGCCCCGGGCATGACGTGGAGCCGGCTGCCGATCTTCGTGTGGGGTGTCCTCGCGACGACCGCCCTGCTCACCCTCGCGACGCCGACGCTCGTCGTGGCCTGCCTGACGGGCATCCTCGACCGCACGACCGAGACGGCTTTCTTCGTGAACGAACACGGCGGGAGCAGTTTCTTGTGGCAGAACCTCTTCTGGTTCTTCGGCCACCCCGAGGTGTACATCATGGCGTTGCCCGGTTTCGGGATCGTCATGGAGATCCTGCCGGTGTTCACCCGCAAGCCCCTCTTCGCCTACAGGGTCGCCGCGGCGGGCATGTTGGGCGTGGCCCTGCTCTCGTTCTTCGTCTGGCAGCACCACCTGTTCCAGAGCGGCATCAACCCGGACATGCGGCCGCTGTTCATGCTGACCACGGAACTGATCTCGATTCCGACGGGCTTCCTGTTCCTGGTCACCCTGGGCACGTTATGGAAAGCCAAAATCAGATTTGAGACCCCGATGCTCTTCTGTCTGGGGATGCTCTTCAACTTCCTGATCGGCGGCATCACCGGCGTCTTCCTGTCCGACGTCCCGGTGAACGTGACGGTGCACGGCAGCTTCTTCGTCCTGTCGCACTTCCACTACACGATCATGGGCGGCCTGATCTTTGCCTTGTTCGCCGGCTTCTACTTCTGGTTCCCGAAGATCACCGGGAAGACGCTGAACCGGAAGCTCGGCAAGTGGCACTTCTGGACGTTCTTCATCTTCTTCAACCTCACGTTCTTCCCGATGTTCTTGATCGGGATCCTCGGGCAGCCCCGGCGGGTGTTCGAGTACGCCTCCAACCTGCAGACGTTGAACGACATCTCGAGCATCAGCGCCTACTTCCTGGGCGCCTCGTTCCTGTTCTTCATCGTCAACTTCGTGTGGTCGATCTACCTGAACCCGCATCCGGCACCGCCCAACCCGTGGAACTCGCTGGGCCTCGAGTGGCAGACGCCGACACCCGTTCCGTGGTTCAACTTCGAGCACATCCCCGTCGTCCTGAACGACCCGTACCACTACGGCGAGGCGGACGCGCTCCCGGTGGCCGATCTGGGACGCCCCATGGCCGCCGTCGGCGCACCGGCGGGCTCCGTCACCCACGATGAGCTCGGAACCGGCGTCGAAGGTGACGGCGATCCGCGCCCACCGATTCTCTGAGGAACGAACCAATGGCACAGGTTGAGAACCAGCAGTTCGAGAGCTACCCCCAACTCAAGGAGACGCCGGAGGAGATCGCGTTCGAGCTGCGTGCGCAGGAGGGGGCGCTCTGGACGGGGGGCAAGCTCGTCATCGGCATCTGGACGTTCGCCTTCGCCGCGTTGGCGTTCGCCTACTTCTATCTCCGCTCTGCGAACAACGAGGACCTGTGGCGCCCCGGCAACATCACCGCGCCGTCTGGGACCGGGGCGGCCATCTTCGCCATCACGGTGGCGAGTGCGCTGCTGATCCAGTACGGCCAGCGCCGCTTCCGGGCCAACGAGACGCTGGACTGGCAGGTTGCCGGCTGGGTCGCCGTGACCGGCGGGCTGCTGGCCATTTCCCTCCAGGTCTGGCAGCTCACGGACCTGTCCTTCTTCCCTGGCTCAAGCGGCTACGCGTCGTGCTTCATCGCCTGGGCGATCATGAACATCGTGTTCCTGCTGTCGGGTGTCTACTGGATCGAGACGATCCTGGCCCGCGAGATCCGGCTCCGTCGTGCCATGGCGCAGGACGGAGGCGCACCCGGGTCGACCTTGCCGGTGGCCCGGATTCTCCGGGTCAACCTGAGCGGGTGCACCTACTACTGGGGCTTCATTGCGCTGGTCGGCCTGTTCTTCTGGGTACTCTTCTATGTCATCTGAGCGTGGAAGGGTGAGCCCATGACCATCGTCGCCGACGTCGCTGGGACGCAGGCTCTGACCTTCGCCATCCCGATCGGAACGCTTTTCGTCGTTTCGCTCTGGGGCTTCTTCGTACGTCGTCCGAACAAGCGCCGCCCGACGCGATGACAGCGGGGGCTGCCGCAGGGCGGCCCCGGGCACGCACGACGCCCTGGCGAATTTGGTGTCTGGGTGCCGCGGTGTTGGTGGCTGTGGGGGCCCTGCTCCCTCCTCTCGGCACGGTCGCCCGCCGGACCGAGTACGCCGCCGCACTGCAGTTTTCGCTTTTGGCCATCGCTCTTCCGGCCTTGGTCACCCTTGGGGCGCCATGGTCGCTCCTCGGACTGGCGAGATCACCACACAACGGCGGGCGCCCACGGCCATTGGACGCGCTGGCCGACCGCCGGCTCCGCCATCGCGAGCTGCCTTGGTCGATCGCCTTCATCGCCGTGGACCTGGTGGTCGCGGCGATCTGGCACGCTCCCGGCGTCGTCGCCTCGGTGTCGAGTCATCCGTGGCTCGCCGTCGTCGAAGCCGTCACACTCCTCGTGTTGGGCGTCGGCCTCTGGCTGGAGCTGATTTCGTCGCCGCCGTTGGTGCCGAGGTCAGGCCACCTCCGACGAGCGGTCCTGGCCGCCATCACCATGTGGGTCTTCTGGATCCTGGCCTACTTGGTCGGCCTGTCGAACCACGGCTTCTACCGCAGCTTCCACCACGTCGCCGGCGGGCTCAGCGCGGCGGCCGACGAGGAGATCGCCGCCGTGGTCTTGTGGTTCGCGGCCACCGCCGCCTTCATTCCGGTCATCTTCTACAACGCACTGACCTGGTTGCAGTCGGAAGACGACGACCCCGACTCCGAGCTGCTGCAGGTCGCACGCGCAGAGCGGCGCCGGGGGACCGCCCCGGACCTTGGCCAGGACGACGCCCCCGCGTCTGGTTTCTAGCTCACCGGTTCGGGGACTGAGCGGGAAGGTCCACCGGGGCCAGGTGGGTGTCGAGGTCACGGTCGGCTGCCGCTTCTTGAGCGAATGCGGCCCGCCGGTCTCGAGCCATTTGGGCCTCCGCCTTCTTGAGGCCGTCGAGTGCGGCGGTGTTGCCGGGCTTGTTCATCAGCGCTTGGACGTCCTCCACCGCCTGCAGTGCGTCTGATGTCGTCCAGAGCGTCGCCGTGTTGATCAGTTGCCCCAACTGCTTCCCTGCCGGCGTGCTCGGCGGTTGGATGTTCGACGCGAGGTCGTAGACGCTCTGGTTGGTGAGGGAACACGCAGACTGGTCGTCACTGAGCAGGCCCGGTGTCGGGGCCTGGTCGGCTGCGCTCAGTCGATGCGTTGACGCTAGGGCCCAGATGCTGAGGGCCTGGCGGATCGAATACGCACACGGCTGGAGGTCGGAGTTCACTTCGGTCATGACGGCGCGTTCGGCGCTGATGTCACTGGCCCGCGACGTGCTGGTCGGCAGATCGGTCAGCACGGTGATCAGCACGATCACGAGCACGACGACAGCGATCGAGAGGCGGCGGTGCCGATGCCAGATCGGAGGGCGCTTCGTAGGGGACTCGGGCACGGCGTCGTTGATCGTCATTGCTTGATGAGCCGTTCTGCGTACGCCGCGATGCCTTGGGCCCAGCGGGCCTGTGCCGTCGAGGAGAGCGTGTAGGTCCCGTTCGAGCTCTCATCGGCGAAGGGAGTGGCGCGGTAGCGCAAGAAGCCCCCGCCGTCGATGAAGTCCATCACGTCGTTGTGCGCCTCGAGGCCGGTCTTGGGGTTGACCGAGATCGACACGTCGTAGGACTTCCAGACGCTGTTGAGGGTGGCCAGAGGACCCGTGGCGAAGTGCCAGTTGGGCAATGCCCCCAGTCCGGTCGCGGCGGCGGGTGCTGCGTCCGACGCCGCCAACTGACTCGGGTCAGTGTTGACCGTCACGAACGCCACGTCGGAGGCCTCCGTCCCCAGGTCCTTGTCCGCCTGCTCGATCTCCGCTGCCAGCACCGGGCATATGTCGTTGCACGGTGCATCGAAGAACGTGAGCACCACGACGCGCGCCGGGTTGCCGGGCAGCGTGACCGGCTGACCGCTCTGGTCGGTGAGCGTGAAGCCGGGAGCCGGTCGCGGGCTCGGCGCGGTGAGGCCCATGAACGACGGCAGCGCGGCGCCGAGGGTCTGGCTGACGGCCGGAGGCGTGGGCGCGTTCTGGGGCGAGACGCGGGTCGCGCTCGGCGTGGTCGTGGTGGTCGTCGCAGTCGGGTTGAGTCCCGCCGCGGAGAAGAGGCGCTCAGCGATGAGGCCGCCCAGGCTCAGGACCAAGACGGCGCCCAGGATCCACCAGATGAAGTTGGCCGGGACTCTCGGTGCGCCCGCGGCCAACGCGGCGCTGCGGTCGATCGGGGCGTGGCCCTCCGGCGGCGGATTGTCGACGGCCTGGGACGCGACGGGTACATCGCGGTGGGGTTCTCCGTCGACGTCGACGGGACCGCTCACCGACCGGCCCCGCCCTGCTCGAGCCGGTGGACCCAGCGATCGAGCTTCGTGACCGTCTGCGGCCCGAGCGCGGCGCCGACCACCCGGCCTTGCGCGTTGAGGAAGTACGTCACGGGGAGCGCCTGGACGAGATACTGCGTCGCCACCTTGGCGTCGTTGTCGAGGGCGACCGGGTACGTCGCCTGCGCCTCGCCGAGGAGTCTCGTTGCCGTGGCCACGGAGCTCTCGTTCGAGTCCACGCCGACGACCTTGACCTGGCCGGAGTTGGCGCTGGCGACGCTCGCCACCGCGGCGAGCTCCGCCCGGCAATCGGGACACCACGAGGCGAAGAAGTTGACGATGACCGGCGTGCCCCTGAAGGAGGACAGCGACACCGGGGACCCGCCGCCGAGCGCGGGCAGTGAGAAGTTCGGTGCGGTCGTGCCGGCCTTCAGCGTGGCCGGAGGCGGCGCGGCCAACGCCGCAGAATTGGGCGTCGTCGGCTTGGCGGGCCCTCGGGTGACGACGAACACCACGAAGCCGATGAGGCAGGCGCCGGCCACTGCGGCGACGACCTTGAAGACCCGGTCCCGCGGCGCGCGCTTCGGGGCATCGTGACCCTCGTCCTCTCCAGGCCGCAGGCCTGCGTGTACCGACCCCCCGAGATCCACGACGGCCAGGTTACCCAGGGATTTTGCGAGATTTGCGTCGAAGGGACGCTGCACCCCTAGCGATTCGGCTCACCACTCCGCCTGGCGCTCGACAGGTTCGACCTCTTCTTCGCGCTTGCGGAGCCGGGCCGCTCGCGCGACGGGGTCCTCGTGGATCAGGTGCCACCACGCCGCTAGCGCGATGCCCACGAAGATGGGCCACTCGAACGTGTAGAACCAGCTCAAGCCGTTGCCCCCGAGCGCCCTCCCCAACTGCCACCAGGTGGCGATCGCACACCCGGTCACGAAGACAAGGAGCTCGAAATGCAGCAGCACGGCTCGAGGGGAGAACCACCGTCTCCTCACGCCGAGCATCGTAGGGCCGCTTCTTGCCCCGCTGTCGGCCCGGACGCGGCGCGCTTCAGTCCGGCGACGAGTACGCCTCCGCCGCCGGCGCGAGGTCGAAGTACTCCCGCCAGGCCCGGATACGTCCCTCGTGGATCTCGAAGACGCCCGTGATCGGCAGCGTGACGGGACGACCGTTCAGCACGATGTGGTCGGTCCGCTCGTTCATGACGACATCGCCCGACGCGACCTGGTGGTGGACCTCGAGACGCCCCGGTTGCACGTCCTCGAAGCCCCGGACCCACTCAGCGATCGCCTCCTTCCCGACGATGGGTGTGAGCGGCATGCTGTGGTACACGGCGTCCTCGGTGAGACACCCGATGATGAAGTCGGAGTCGCGCTGCTCCCAGGCCGCGATGAACTCGCGGACGAGCTGGTCGTTGGCCGCTGCGTCAGAGGCCTGTCCACCGGTCATGCCGGTGAATCTAACGAGGGATGGGCGCCTTCACTCCATCTCGGCGAGGATCTCGCGGCAGCGCTTGGCGTCGCCCGCCAACTTCGTCTGGAAGGCCTCCATCCGGGTCAGCTTGTCGCTCAGCTGCTTGGCGAGCGACTCGTTCAAATCCGCCGCCTCCTGCAACATCGCCTTCTGGACGGCGCGCGCCTTCTTGGTCGTCTCGCCCTTGTTGGCCCGGTAGGTCGCCTTGACCTCGTCGAGCCGGGTCTCGAGGGCGAGGAACTCGCGGATCTCGTCGAGGTTCATGCCGAGGACCTCGCGCAGCTCCAAGATGCGCTCCAAGTGGGCCAGGTCGTCGGTCGTATAGCGGCGCTCGCCGCCCGCCGTGTACAACGACGGCGTCAGCAGCCCGAGCTCCTCGTAGTAGCGCAGGGTCCGCGCCGAGACGCCAGCACGGGTGGCGGCGTCGCTGATGCGGATGCCGCCCTCGGCGGCCTCGGGCGGGGTCGCTGGCTCGGTTGAATTGCTCTCGGTCGTCACAGGCATCTCAGTCCACCATCAGTGCCTCGGTCTCGGCCACCGCCTCCTGCGCCGGCACGTGCTCGGGCTCCTCGCCGCCGCTCGTTTCGTCCGAGTCGCCGGGCTCCACGTAGTGGTACTTGCCACCCCGGAGCAGCGAGGCGAAGGCGCCGAGCAGGCACACCGCCGCCGCGAACGCGAAGGCCTCGGTCAGGCCGTCGGAGAACGCCGGTGCGATGAGGTGGGGGAAGAAGCTGTGGCTCGTCAGGTAGGCCGCGGTGGCGTGCGGCAGATGCGAGAGCGTGGCGGGGCCGAGCAGCTGCTGCATCGGGTTGTACCCGAGGAAGGCCGCAAAGAGACTGCCCACCGGCGGCAGGTGGGAGACCCGGGTGGCCACCGCCGGGCTCACTCCCTGGGCGGTGAGCCCGTGGAAGAGCGCCGACGGCAGAGTGGAGGCCAGTCCCAGGATCATGAGAGTGAAGAAGATGCCGATGGACAGCACCTGCGCCGAGGAGTTGAAGGTGCCCGCCATGCCCGCGCCCGCGCCGCGCTGGCTGGCCGGGAGGCTGTTCATGATCCCGGTCTGGTTGGGCGCGATGAACATGCCCATGCCGACGGAGTTCAAGAAGATCAGCGCAGCGAACACGAAGTAGGAGAAGTCGACCGGCAACATGATGAGCGCGACGAAGGTCGCCGCCACCAGCAGGAGGCCGCCGGTCGCAAAGGGGCGGGCGCCGTAGCGGTCGGCCAGCACGCCGCTGATCGGCCCGGCGAGGAGCAGTCCGACGGTGAGCGGGATCATGTAGATGCCGGCCCACAACGGGGTCTGCTCGAAGCTGTAGCCGTGCAGCGGGAGCCAGATGCCCTGCAGCCAGATGATGAGCATGAACATCAAACCGCCCCGGCTGAGCGAGGCCAGGAAGCTGGCGATGTTGCCGGCTGTGAAGGCGCGGATGCGGAACAGGGTGAGGCGGAACATCGGGTGGGCGACCTTCGTCTCGATGATGCCGAAGGCGACGAGAATGGCGAGACCGCCGAAGATCTCCAACAGCACGTCCGGACTGGTCCAGCCCATGGTGTGGCCGCCGTAGGGGAGCAGCCCGTAGGTGATGCCGACGAGGACGAGGATGAGCCCGACGGCGAAGGTGATGTTGCCGAACCAGTCGATCTTGGCCTCGGTGCGCACGCCGCGGTCCTCGAGCTTGAAGTAAGCCCAGATGGTGCCCACGATTCCGACGGGCACCGAGATCAAGAACACGAGCCGCCACTCGATGGGGGCCAGCAAGCCGCCGAGCACGAGGCCGACGAACGAGCCGCCCACCGCAGCGACGTTGTTGATCCCGAGACCGAGCCCACGCTTGTCGGCCGGGAAGGCGTCCGTGATGATGGCCGACGAGTTGGCGAACAGCATGGCGCCGCCGACGCCCTGGCCGATGCGCATGGCGATGAGCCAGATGGCGCCGGCGGTTCCGGTGAGGGGCGTCACCGCGAGGAGGATCGAGAAGACCGTGAAGACGGCGAAGCCGAGGTTGAAGATCTTGACCCGGCCGAACATGTCGCCCACCCGGCCGAGGGTCACGACGAGCACGGCCAGGACGACCAAGAAGCCCATCAGCATCCAGAGCAGGTAGCCGGTGTTGCCCGGCGTGAGCGGGTTGAGACCGATCCCCCGGAAGATGTCGGGCAGCGAGATCAGCACGATCGACTGGTTGATGAAGACCATCAACGTGCCGATGGTGACCGTCACCAGCGCGACCCAGCGGTAGGAGGAGCGCTCCGGCGCCAGCGCCGAGCCGTTCGTCGCGGCCGAGCCGTTGCCGTTCGGCGTGACGGGAACCTGGGCGGAGGGGAACGAGGGCCGGGGCATCTCGCAAAAGTTTAACGTTAACGTCAGAGTAATGGATCGGCGCACGGGGGTCCCGGGCGAAAAAGGGCGCGACCTCGGACGATGGGCCAGGTGGAGAGGCGAGGGGGGCCCGGAGGGCCCGAGGATCAGGCCGGGTGGAGCGGGGGGGCGACCAACGCCGCCTCGAACACGGCGGCGACGTCGGAGGCGTAGGTGAAGGCGGTCTGGCTCCCGAGCTGGGTCACCGACATGAGCACGGAGAGCATCAGCGCGATGGTGCCGTTGGCGACGGTGGCCGCATCGATGTCGGGGCGGACGGTACCGGCGGCCTGACCGGCGCGGAGGAGCTCGGTGCAGGCCTTACGGAGCTCGTTGAGGGCGGGCATCTCGAGGACGCGCGGGGTGACCTCGGGCTCGAGGCCAGCGAGCAGGCGCTTGGCCAGGGGGTGGCGGTCGACCGCGGCGACGAGCGTGAAGAGCAGGACGTCGGTCCAGCGGCGGATGTCGGTGCCGGCCGGCCCGAGGGTCGAGGCGACCCCCTCTTCGATCACGGCGGCGGCGTCCTCGTCGACGGCGGCCAGGAACAGGGCCTCCTTGTTGGGGAAGTAGGCGTAGGCGACAGTGCCACCGACGTTGGCGTCCCGGGCGATGTCGGCGACGGAGGTGGCGCGGTAGCCGTCCCGGCCGAATCGAGCGACGGCGGCCCGGAGGATGGCACGACGCGTCTGGGCGCCCTTCGTCTCCTGGGCCTCTTGCTCCCGGTCGGGGGCGGTTGCCATCGGTGCTTGCTCTCCGCTAATATGAGTATCTGAAAGAATCCCTCAAATAGTCTATCACTGACAGGGACAGCCGAGCGGGAGGCAATGGAGCTATGAACAGGACCGCCACGGACACGAAGTCGACCCAGGCAACGGAGGCGAAGCCGTCGGAGACCCCGGCCGAAAAGGGATCGCAGTCGAGCAACCCGGCCAAGTTGGTGCCGACGCGCCGTATGGACTTCGAGGCGTCCATGCAGGAGCTGCCCAAGCACTTCGCACAGGGCGGCGACCTCATCGCCAGCCACGTGATCATGGCCTTGTCGTCCGTCTTCCCCGACGGCGAGGACTACTTCGTGCGGTCGGTGCGCCACTATCGAGACCGGGTCAGCGACCCCGCGCTGAAGCGCCAGGTGGCGGGCTTCATCGGCCAGGAGGCCGTGCACGGCCGCGAGCACCGCGTCTTCAACGAGCGCCTGGCCGAGCTCGGGTACCCGACCAAGGAGTACGAGAGCGTGACGCGGTTCGGCCTCAAGATCCGCGAAAAGCTGCTGCCGGCCAAGTCGAACCTGGCGGCCACGGCGGCGTTGGAGCATTTCACGGCGACGTTGGCCGAGCTCGTGCTCACCAACGAGGAGATCCGCGACCTGATGGGCGCCGACTCGGTGCGCGAGCTCTTCGAGTGGCACGCGCTCGAGGAGTCCGAGCACAAGGCCGTCGCCTTCGACGTGTACAAGGCGGTTGGCGGGGGGGAGAAACTCCGGGTCTGGACGATGAACTTCTTCCGCTTCGGCTTCGTGGTGGGCATCGGCCTGGCGGTCCTGTTGTCGTTGCTGCGAGACCGCAAGACGTACCGGCGGGGCGAGCTGCGCAAGTCGTGGAAGCGCGTAAAGGCGTCGCCGATCATGGACCCCGCGCTGTGGCGCCAGCTGAAGGACTACAACCGGCCGGACTTCCACCCCGACGACAGCGACACGACGGAATTGGTGGAAACCTGGAAGGCGGAGCTCTTCGGGGAGAACGGGACGTTGAACGACAAGCTGATGTCCAAGAAGGCGGCGGCCTGATGGAGCACCTCGACGTGCTCATCGTGGGGGGCGGGCTGTCGGGCGTCGGGGCGGGCGCGTATCTGGAGAACGAGTGCCCGTGGGCGTCGTACGCGATCTTCGAGGCGCGTGACGCCATCGGGGGCACGTGGGACCTCTTCCGCTACCCCGGCATCCGCTCGGACTCGGACATGCACACGCTCGGCTACTCCTTCCGGCCGTGGGACGGGGAGAAGACGATCGCCGACGGCGACTCGATCCTGCAGTACATCAAGGACACAGCCGCGGCGACCGGGGTGGACCGCCACATCCGGTTCCAGCACCGCGTCGTTTCGGCGAACTGGTCCTCGGACGAGTCGGTGTGGCACATCACGGCGTCGCGGGGCGACACGGGCGAGGTGGTCGCACTGACCGCGGGGTTCGTGTTCGGTTGCAGCGGCTACTACCGCTACGACCACGGCTACCTGCCCGACTTCGCCGACATGGAGTCCTTCGAGGGGACGCTGATCCACCCGCAGGCGTGGCCCGAGGACCTCGACGTCACCGGCAAGCGCGTCGTGGTGATCGGCAGCGGCGCGACCGCCGTCACGCTGGTGCCGGCGCTGGCCCGCTCCGCCGCCCACGTGACGATGCTGCAGCGCTCGCCGACGTACATCGCCTCGGTGCCCGAGAAGAGCCCGGTGGCCTCCTTGTTCCGTGCGGTGTTGCCGTCGAAGGCCGCGGGCACGGCCGCCAAGTGGTTCCACGCGCTGCTGACGCAGGGCCTCTACCGGGTGTGCCGGCGCTTTCCCAAGCAGTCGCGGCGCTTGTTGATCGAAGGGATCAAGCGGCAGCTGCCCAAGGGCTACGACGTGGAGACGCACTTCACGCCGACGTACGACCCGTGGGACCAGCGCTTCTGTGCGGTGCCGAACGGCGACCTGTTCGGGGCCATCAGGGACGGCTCGGCGTCGGTGGTGACCGACCACATCGCACGCTTCACGCCCGGGGGCGTGCTGCTCGAGTCGGGGACCGAACTCGAGGCGGACGTCATCGTGACGGCGACGGGCTTGCAGCTCTTGTTCCTCGGCGGCATCGACCTCCAGGTCGACGGGACGCCGGTGAACCCCGCCGACCGGCTGACGTACAAGGGCATGATGCTCGAGGGCGTGCCGAACGTCGCCATCGCCATCGGCTACATCAACGCGTCGTGGACGCTCAAGTGCGACCTCACGTGCGACTACGTATGCCGCCTGCTCAACTACATGCACGAGCGGGGCCTGACCGAGTGCATGCCGCGCGACCGTGACGGCGCGATGTCGGACGAGTCGATGATGGGACTCACGTCGGGCTACATCCAGCGCTCGGCGCACATGCTGCCCAAGCAGGGGACCAAGTACCCGTGGCGGGTGCAGATGAGCTACCTGCGCGACTACCGGGCCCTGAAGATGACGCCCGTCGACGACGGGTACATGGAGTTCCTCAAGGTGCCACGTTCGGTTGCCGCCGGGGCGACGGCGTCGGCTTCGGCGCCCGTGGCCGACCTGTCCCTGGCGGCGTCCTGACATGCGCGACTTCAACGGCCGCGTGGCCGCCATCACGGGTGCGGGCTCCGGGATCGGCCGGGCGCTGGCGAACGATCTCGCCCGGCGCGGCGCCCACCTGGCCTTGTCGGACATCGACGACGCCGGCCTGGCGGAGACGGTGGCGCAGTGTGAGGGGCGCGGCGTCAAGGTCACCTCGCAGCACCTCGACGTCGCCGACCGCCTAGCGGTCGAGCAGTGGGCCGATCGTGTGGTGGCCGACCACGGCACGGTCAACCTGATCTTCAACAACGCCGGGGTGGCCCTCGGCGCCACCATCGAGTCCGTGTCGTACGAGGACTTCGAGTGGCTCATGAACATCAACTTCTGGGGCGTCGTCTACGGGACCAAAGCGTTCCTGCCGCACCTGAAGGCCTCGGGTGAAGGGCACGTCGTCAACCTGTCGAGCGTCTTCGGCCTCGTCAGCGTGCCGTCGCAGTCCGCCTACAACGCGGCGAAGTTCGCCGTGCGGGGCTTCACGGACACGCTGCGCATGGAGCTCGAGATCGAGGGCGCCCCGGTCTCGGTCACGACGATCCACCCCGGCGGGATCAAGACGAACATCGCCAAGAACGCCCGCATCGACGAGAGCCTGAACGAGATGACGGGCGACCCCGACAAGGCCCGGGCCGAATTCGAACGGGCCTTCGTGACCAGCCCGGAGAAGGCGGCCCGTCAGATCCTGGCCGCCGTCCAGCGCGACCGGCGGCGGGCGCTCATCGGCCCGGACGCCAAGGTCATCGACTTCGTGTCCCGCCTGCCGGCCGGGCTGTACCAGACGGTGATCGAACGCGGCGCCAGGATCGCCCGGCGCCGCGGCTGATTCGGCGCTTCGCAGCTGCCCGTATACGGCCGGCTCCGCATGCTTATAACGAAGTGCGCATGGATCAGCGGCTTTCATTAGCCGGCCGCCGCATACAGGCGCCCGAAACCGCCGCCCCCTCTTACGCCGGATAGCCCCGCTCCACCGCCGCTGGATCGACCACGGGACGCGGCTCCACCGCCAGCCGTGGCGGCCCCATTGGACACCCCGAGAGAGCGCGGCCCATGATCTTGGTGGTGGAACAGCCGTCGTTGTTGGAGACGATGATCCGGTTACCGGGGGCGCTGCTCCGCCTCCCCGCCTCGGCCCTGACCGCCCTCGAGGCCGTCAACGACCTCTCCGAGCGGTTGGACCGCCTCATGACTCTGCTCGAGCGGCTCGAGGGGGGCGTCAACAGGGCCGGAAGCGGCATCGATCTCGCCGCGCTCGGCATGTCCCGCGCCGTCTCGGGGCTCCAGCAGGCCGTAGGTGCGCTCGACACCTCGCTCCCGAACTTGTCGGACTCCGCTTCTGCTTTGCGCAACCTCACGGAACGGCTGAGCGTCGTGGTCGTTGAGCTGGCCACCGAGTTGCCCAAGGCCACCGAGACGCTGCAGCAGGTCTCGCCCGAACTGGCCACCGTCGTCGGGTCCCTCGACGAGCGCTTCGACCACATCGACTCGGTGGTGACCGAACTGGCGCGGATCGTTGAGGGTGTCATCGGCACGATCCCGGGCATGCGACGCGTGATCAGGGCCGCATCGACGCCCGCGTCGACGACGAACTGATCCCCGCACCGCACCGCGGCCGAGCAGGACCTACGCCGAAGGAGACGCTTATGGGCACGAATGACGAGAAGGAAGCCTTGGCGGCGGTCCAAGCCACGTCGGTGCCGATCCACGACATCGGTACCGGCATCTATCTGAGCCCCGACGTCCTCGGGTGGGCGGCCGGATGGGGTTGGTCGAATCCCTTCGCCTTCTACTTCGCGGGCCGGGGCGGGATGCTCGGCGAAGTCACGCCTGACGTCGTCACCGCGGCCTTCGGTTGGTTCTGTCCCACCGCAGTCAGCGCCATGTACAACGACGGCATCGGCGTGGCCGGCGCCCGCGGCGCGGCCGAGCGGATGGCCGAGGCCCACTCCAAATGGGGAGAGAAGCATTTCGCCAAGGTTGATGGGCTCGAGGAAGTGGTCCCGGTGATCGAAGACTTGGTGACCGGCCTGGAGGGCTCCGCCATCCCGCTCTTCGTCGGATGGCGCGAGGCGACCCCCAGCGAGACGTCAGCCGGCCGCGCCGCCCAGCTCGTGCAGATGCTGCGCGAGTGGCGTGGTGGGCTCCATCTCGTTGCCACCACCTCGGTGGGGCTCACGCCGCTCGAGGCGATCCTGACCAACGAGGGTGCCGCGCAGGCGAAGTTCTTCGGCTGGCCCGAGCCGTTCCCCGACGTGTCCGGGATCAAGGCGAAGCACGACGAGGCGGAGGCGATCACCGATCGCCTCTGCGCGACGTCGCTGGCTCAGGCGTTGCCGGCCGACAAGCTGCCCGTCTTCGAGTCCGCCGTGAGCTCCTTCCGGGCCGCTCTGCCCTAGCCCCGAGCCGGAGATAGCCCCGGAGGGTCCAGAACCCGGGACCGGCTACAGTGAAGGGCCGCTCAAAGGGAGGAAATCCAGCCCAGCGAGCACGGCGGTTTTCGCCGTCAAGGACCTGTGGTGCAGCTCGGAGTGCACGCCGCCCTGTCAAGGCGGAGGTCGCGGGTTCAAATCCCGTCAGGTCCGCGGCCAGGTTCCAGCCTCTCGCCAAGCGACGCTCGTTCCTGGTACCCCGGTCGGGTAGCTCAGTTGGTAGAGCGCGCGCCTGAAAAGCGTGAGGTCACCGGATCGACGCCGGTCCCGACCACTTGAGATTTCCAGGACACCGCGCAGAAATGCCGACGGCAATCCTTGATCGATGCACCGACCCCGATCGGCCGAGCATCAGGTGTTCATGGCTCAGCGCGTCACTTGCAAATCGAACGCCGTGGAATCGTCCAGCACCGTCCCGGTACCCGTTGCAGAGTCGATCTGCTCGAGGTACGACTCGATGTCGAGTAGTGGACGATTGTTCGACTCCGCTGGCGCGTCGGAGTCGACCGAGAGGTGAAGTGTGTACATCAGCGTCGACTTCGCGGGGAGCGTCGAGCCCACGGGTGAACCTGCGTACCCGGTGATGCTGTCCCCGTTGGAGGTGTCGCCGCTCAGGGCGATGGCCGTGAACGGGCCGCCCACCCCAGCGCTCGAGTAGGCGAGATGTACCTCGGAAGCGTCGACCTTTGGCGAAGAGGAGTTCCCAGCGAAGAAGGAGAAAGTCAGCTGTGCATTCGGAACTGGCGTACTAGAGGGGTTCGTCAAGGTGACGGTGAAGGTTGCCGGCATCCCTCCGGCGCCGACCGAGGCGGGGAACTTCGCGTGGATGGTGGGTGCCTCAGCTTGGCTGGTGCCCTGGTAAATGACGGAATCTGCGGATTGACCCCCGTCACCTTCGATCGCCGCGACTTCGCAAGGAACGTCGGAGGTCGACGCCGTGTACGTAACCGTGACGACACCGCCATCGTCAGTGGTGGCCCGACCCTTGCTGAGCCTCCCGCAACGACCCTTCCCCGATCGGACGTACGTCTGGAAGGTGATCGGATCACCGCTCACCGGCTGGTTGTTTCTTTCGCCTACACCCACCCGAATAGATGAAGTGGCACTGCCGTCGGAGGCCAGCCGCGTCGGATAGGCGTCGGCAAAGACGAAGGCCACGGTTGTACCCGAAGGCGAGGAGGGATGCTGAGCCAGGGCCTCACTCTGCACGCAGCCATGTCCGGTCCCCTGGCTGCTGTAGGCCGCGTCGGAGAACTCTGTCTGGACGTAGTACTTGCCCCCATTTATGACCTGGTTGTACTCGGTCCGGCCCGGGTTCTTGGGATCAGTCGATCCAAGGGGAGGCCCGTAATTTTGCCCACAGATATCACCGATCTCGTTGCCCTTCGAGTCGTTCCAGGCGTAGTCCGAACCTGTCGGATTCGGGTCTGTGACAGCTTCATTCAGCTCGTGACTAAGCGTGCTCACCGCTCCGTCGGCCGTCGCGTTCGCGTTCGGCGCCTGCCCGGACGGGCAGGCGCTTGGCTCGTAGGGCAGGTCCGCATAGTCGAGGACAGCGGTGCCTGAAGTAAAGGCACGGTGGTAACCGCAATAGTCGGAGACGGAATTGCTCCCGTCGCGGTCTTGGGTCTCGACGTTCGGAGGCAGGAACAGGGGATAG
>DATDIE010000321.1:0-2045 GCA_036521235.1 Acidimicrobiales bacterium
GCCAGGTTCGGCAGCGCCAGGTCGTCCGGCAGGTGCACACCCGTCCGCCACTCGCGCAGCCGCAAGCCGGACACCGGCGCGTCCACCGTGAGCACCAGCGCCCGATACCCGTGCGCCGCCGCCTTTGCCACCAGGTCGACCGTCCGGGCCCGCTCCCGCAAGACATCGATCTGCATCCAGCGCACCGCGTCCGGCGCCGCCGCCGCCACGTCCTCCAAGGGGCACGTCGCCAGCGACGACAGGATCAGCAGCGCCCCGGCCGCCGCCGCGCCCCGGGCGGTCGCCACCTCGCCCTCGGGATGCGCCAAGCCCTGGATCGCCGTCGGGGCGATCCCCACGGGCGACGCCACCGCCGACCCCAACACCGTGGTCGCCGTCGACACCGACGACACCCCGGCCAGGACCCTGGGGTGGAGCTGCCAGCGTCCCCATGCCTCCACGTTGCCCGTCAGCAGCCGCTCGTCGTCGGCCCCGCCCGCGTAGTACGCGTACGCCATCTCACCGACGACGTGGCGGGCCTCCCGCTCCAGGTCCTCGAGGGAGAGGTCGGTCACCATCGGCGCCGACCCGGTCAGTCGCAACCCCGTCTCCGCCCCGCCGTCACCCGAGTTAGGCCCCGTCGCGTCGGTCCTGGCAGGATGAGCGGGCACGTGCCGCATGGTAGGCGGCGACGGGGCCGGCCGACCCATCCGACCGACCTCGTAGACGAGGTAAGGGAGGTGTCGATGCGGTTCTCGTATGCGGAGTCGATGGTCGACCCCTCGTACTACCTGCCCCTGGCCCGGGCCGCCGAAGAAGCTGGATACGACTCCTTCGTCGTCCCCGACTCCATCTGCTACCCCGAGGTCTCCGACACCACGTACCCGTTCAACCCCGACGGCAGCCGCGAGTTCCTCGAGGACAAGCCCTTCCTCGAGCCGTTCTCCATCATTCCGGCCATGGGCGCCGTCACCGACGCGCTCCGCTTCGTCACCTTCGTCATCAAGCTCCCGATCCGCCACCCCGTCCTCATCACCAAACAGGTCACCTCGACGGCCGTCCTCACCGACGACCGCCTCGTCCTCGGCGTCGGCACCAGCCCCTGGCCCGAGGACTACGAGATCACCGACGTCCCCTGGGCCCGCCGTGGCAAGCGCATGGACGAGATGATCGCCGTCATGCGCGGCCTCATGGCCGGCGGCTTCTTCGAATTCCACGGCGAGATCTTCGACATCCCGTCCCTCAAGATGTGTCCCACACCGCGTCGTCCCGTGCCGATCCTGATCGGCGGCCACCACGAGGCCGCCCTCAAACGCGCCGCCGTCGACGGTGACGGCTGGTTGCACGGCGGCGGCGACCCCGCCGACCTCCCGGGCCTCCTCGATCGCCTCGCCATCCTCCGCAAGGAGTACGGCACCGAGGACAAGCCCTTCGAGGTCCACGTGATCTCCGCCGACGCCTACGCGCCCGACGGAATCCACCGGCTCGAGGAGCTCGGCGTCACCGACGTCATCGTCGGGTTCCGCTGGCCTTACGGCGTCGAGCAGGACACCGAAAGCCTGCAGACCAAGACCGACAACCTGCGCCGCTTCGCCGACGACGTCATCGCGAAAGTGCGCTGAGAGGGAGGACAACGCCACCATGACCGATACGGCCAACGACACCCTCACCGCCCGGGAGCTCGGGATCCGTTCCCGCGCCGCCGTCCACGCCAAGGACCGGGACGGCTGGCTCGACCTCTTCGCCGACGACGCCCTCGTTCAGGACCCGATCGGCCCGTCACCCTTCGACCCCGAGGGCAAGGGCCATCACGGGAAGCAGGCGATCGCCGACTTCTATGACAACGTCATCGCCCCCAGCGAGGCCATCGACTTCGAAATCAACCATTCGTACCTCGCCGGCGACGAGGTTGCCGACGTGGGCATCATCCGCACGACCATCGCCGGCGGCACCCACCAGGCCGTCGTCCACGTCGTCATGACGTACCGCTCCGACGGCGCCAACAAGATCGCCGCCCTCCGCGCCTATTGGGAGTTCGACGCTCTCGAGCTCGTCGAGCTCAAGGG
>DATDIE010000322.1:0-5945 GCA_036521235.1 Acidimicrobiales bacterium
GGTCATCCTGACCCTCATTCAGCACGCCTCCGAGGACCAGGTGGCCCGCTGGGTCATGCCGGCCCTGCGCCAGGACGTCATCTGGTGTCAGCTCTTCAGCGAGCCCGACGCCGGCAGCGACGCCGCCGGGGTCAAGACCAAGGGCACCCGGGTCGACGGCGGCTGGCTCGTCAACGGGCAGAAGGTCTGGACAAGCGGTGCCCAGTACGCCAGCTTCGGACTGGCCACCATCCGCACCGACCCCGACGCGCCCAAGCACCAGGGCATCACGACCATGGTCCTCGACATGCACGCGAAGGGAGTGGAGGTGCGCCCGCTCAAGCAGGTCACGGGACACTCGGACTTCAACGAGGTCTTCTTCAACGACGTCTTCGTCCCCGACCACGACGTGGTCGGGCCGATCAACGGCGGCTGGACCGTGGCGCGAGCGACGCTCGGCAACGAGAGCGTGTCGATCGGCGGGGGCCAGGGCGGCGGCTCGATGCCCCCCGACATGGCCATCGCGCCCTTCGACGCCCACCCCGATCGCCTGGCCGGCGGCGCCGGGCGGATCGGCCGTTCCATCGCTCGGACCGAGGCCATGTCCGCGCTGAACATGCGCAGCGCCCACCGAGCCGTCATTGGCGGTGGCCCGGGGCCGGAGGGCAATGTGACCACACTCGTGCTCTCGGAGATCGGCCACGAGTCCGCGGCGATTCTCGCCGCGCTGGGCGGGCCGGAGACGGCCTATACGGACGGAGCCGGGGCAATGCCGTCGATGATGGTGCTGATGCATCGAGGCCTGTCCATCGCCGGCGGGACGTCGGAGATCAAGCGCAACCAGATCGGCGAGCGCATCTTGGGCCTGCCCCGCGACCCGCTCATCAATTAGGGACGGGCCGCCGAACGCCTTACGCCGGCATTGCACCCCTGGCGCGGGAACGTCTCGTCACCGGTGCCGCTCAGGCGACGACCTTCCTCTCCCGTAGGTCTGCGATCGCCTCGTCGGAGTAGCCGAGCTCGCGCAATATGCCGTCCGTTTGTTGGCCCGCCAACACGCCCGGTTCGGCCACCGTCGCACTCCGCGAGAACGACACGTAAGGCCGTAGGCGGACATGCTCCCCGAACGTCGGGTGCTCCACTTCCACCAGCATGTCCGCCGCCCCCGCGAACTCGGCCGACTGGAGTACCGACTCGGGCGGCTCGCGGTGCGCCACCACGCATCCCACGTCGGCGGCCAGCAACGTGTCTTCCCAATGCTGTGCCGGCTTCGACACGAATATCCCCTCGAGCACCTGGGCCAGGGCGGCGTCGTTGATCGTCCGCAAAGCGTCGTCGGAGAATCGGGCGTCAGCTGACAGATCTCCCTCGTCCTCCAGCGCGGCGCACAGAGCGCGCCAGTCGCCGGCCGATGGGGCGGCCAGGTAGATCCACTCGTCCTGCGCCCAGTACAACCGGTAGAGGGCTGAGTAACCCAGGAGCTCCGCATCGGCGGCCTGGGTCGGCGGCCGATCCTTGTACTCGGTCATGTCGTCGGCCAGGGCTTGTGCTGTCGAGGTCAGCATGGTCGTGAGCATCTCTTGGGACACGCCTGTGCGGTCGCGCACCAGCAGGCCCAACGCCATGGCGCTCGCTGCGGTGAGCGCCGAGATCCCGTCCGCCTGCGCATACTCGGTCGTACCTGCGCCAGAAAGGCGCAACGCATCAGCCCGGATTTCCTTGAGGCACAGTCCCGGGCGCTCCTCGATGGCCGTCCCGATGTTGCGCATGACCAGGCCGCTGCCGGCGCCGATGGTCGGCGCGTACGCCGGGCGGTCGCCGCACGGCCCGTCGATCCCATAGCCGGGCGAGTTGAGATAGACGAGGTCGGGATTGACCGCGCCGAGCGTGTCCGCGTCGACCCCCTGGCGTTCCGCAACACCGGCACGGAACGACTGGAGCACGATGTCCGACTTGCGGGCGAGCGCATGGACGATCGCCCTCCCCTCCTCGGTGGACAGATCGACGCAGATCGAGTGCTTCCCCTGTACGCACTTGGCCGCGCCGACCTCCGGGAAGGGAAGCAGGGAACGCATGGGCTCACCCTCCAAGGGCTCCACCTTGATGACCCTCGCACCCATCTCGCGCAGCACCGTGCCGCCAAAGGGGGCCGCGAAGAACGTCCCGAGCTCGAGCACGGTCACATCACCCAGAGCGGTCTCCCCGGGGTCCAGGTGCGCGCCCAGCACCCCCTCCGACCCCGCCAACGTCGGCCACGGCGTGGCCCGCAGTGCGGCGCCATCCGCGTCGAGCACCGGTGCGCCGCGCTCCAGGACGGCGGGTGTGCCGGACATCTGGACGATCGGCCCGGGCTGGCGCACGAGGCCGTGCTCGGGATCGTCGATCTCGACGACCGCACCGAGATGCTGCATCTGCGGGTGATCGAGGAGCTCACTCCCGCGCCGCATCGTCTCCGCCCACACGTTGTGATCGTGCTCGAAGACATCGTTCCATTCCGTCAGCGTCTTGGATTGCACCGCCTCATAGAGCTTGTCCCAGAACTCGCCCGTCTTGGGGCTATCGGCCGCCCACACAGCGTCCTTCCACTCCTCGTCCTGGAGCATCCAGTCCAGGCCCATCACTTTGAGCATCTCGATGTAGAGGTGCAACTGGACCTGGGAGAACTGGAGCCAGCGCCCGTCCCCGCTGAGGGCAATGAGCAACATGAACACCATGGGGGTGAGAGGGGTCCCATGCTTACCGATCGGTGATGAGGGGGTGAACGCGTCGGGGAATTTCGACGTGATGACGTTGAGATACCAATTCCAAGTACCGAGGGACGCGACGCCGTTGACGAGTGTGGTATCGACGCGCTGGCCCAGCCCGCTTCGCTCTCGCTCGTGCAGAGCCGCGGAAATACCGGTGAGCAGCTGCTGGCTGGCCCCGTAACTGCAATACGGCACGGACACGTGTGCCGGCCCTTCGCGCGTCACCATCGCCTGCGATGCCCACAGCGCGCCGACGCGCGCCATAACCAGGGCTTCGTAGCCTTTGACGTTGGCGTAGGGCCCCTTGCGGCCAAATGCCGTCACCGACCCGTAGACAAGCTTGGGGTTGGCCGCAGCGAGTTCTTCGTAGCCGAGCCCAAAGCGCTCCATGACGCCGGGGCGGAACGTCTCGATGAGGACGTCTGCGCCCAGCACCATTGTGCGGGCGAGCGCGGCATCGTCTGGCTCGTGCAGATCGAGAGCGATCGACTTCTTGCCACGCCCGATCATCGGGAACGACGGCAGGTCCCGGAGCGAGCTCCCGCCGAAGGGTTCGACCTGCACCACCTCGGCCCCGAAGTCGGCCAGCGTTTGGCTGGCCTGCGCTCCAGCCGGGCTGCTCGAGAAGTCGAGCACGCGCAGCCCCGCGAGCGGGCCGATGCTCTGCGTCGTGGCATCGTGCTCCATCAGTGTCTCCCCGGAGTCAGAATCTCCCAACAGCCGTCGGGGCATTTAGAGTATCCTGAATTAGCACCGCAAGCGAAGCGAGGAGACCGTGGCAGCCAACGAAGAATTCTCCACGTCAACGTCCGGCGTCGCGGAACCCGTCATCCTGACGGAGGTAGTGGACCGGATCGGGACCATCACGCTGAACCGACCCGCGCGGCGCAACGCGCTCAACGGCGAGCTCATCGGCGCCCTGGACGAGGCCGTGCGCCAGATGGCTGATGACCCCGATGCCAAGGTGATCGTGCTTACCGGCGCGGCGCCCGAGGGTACACACGGTGGATTCTGCTCGGGCGGCGACGTCAAGGGCGGGGGACGCGGCTCTCCGGGCAGCGAGAAGGGTGTACCGCCGGATGCGCTGATGGGCGATCTCTCCCGGCACGATATGCACGCAGCAATGCTCCTGCACCTGATGCCCAAGCCGACCATTGCCATGGTGGGCGGGCCAGCCATCGGCGCCGGATGCAGCCTCGCCGCGGCGTGCGATCTCCGCTTCGCTTCAGAGGATGCCGTGTTCTCGGCCAACTTCTCGCCCAACGGGCTCTCCGGCGACTATGGCGGCTCGTTTTTCTGGACCCGCATTGCGGGAACCGGGCTCGCCCGACGCCTCTATCTCCTCAACGAGAAGATCCCTGCGGCGCGGGCGTTGGAATTGGGCATGGTGCACGAAATGCTCCCCCCAGTGGAGCTACGTCGCTACACCTACGAAATCGCCAACCAGCTCGTGCGGACCCCGGCCACGCTGCTGGCCCTGGTGAAGGAGAACCTCAACGAGGCGGAGGACGAGGTCGAACGACGTCGCTGGCTCTTCGCCAACGAGGCCGAGAACCAGGGAAAGTCGGCCAAAGCGATGATGGAACGCATGGCGAAGAAGCAGAAGGCTGACGAACAGACTGCCCGGACCTGACTTCGCTCCATGGCAGTGGTCCCTGATTCGCTTTACGGCCCGGTCTGCGTACCCACCTTGAGGTCTCGATAGGGCACATCCCTGTCGCTGCTCGGCTCGCGAGGGAGACCGAGACCCCGCTCCCCCAAGACGTTGAGTTGGATCTCGTCGCTGCCGCCGCCCAGGCGGTTACCCGGGCTGGCCAGGTTGACCAGCTGCAGGTCGCCGTCGAGCGCTGACGTCGGGCCCATGAGCAGGCCCTGGGCGCCGACAATGCGATAGGAGAGATCACGGGACTGCTGACAGATGCGCGCCGTCGTAACCTTGGCGATGGATCCGTCGGCCCCGGTGAGCTTCCCTCCGGCGGCACCGATACGGCGCATCGTCCATCCGTTGACGCGGACCTGGGAGATATAGCGAGTGAGCTCCTGGCGGATGACGGGATCACCGGCCACCTCGTACTGCTGGGCCAGCTCGACCATCACCTTGGCCGGCACGGCCCCTGAGGTGAGGGGGCTCTTGCGCGCCAGCGCTGCTTTGCGCGTTCGCTCGATCACGTCGCCCACAACGCGCTCGAGGTCGCCCTCCGACCCGGAGCGGGCCATGACCAGGCCGAAGAGGCCACCGCCGGCAACAGAGTTTCGCTCGTTGAGCAACGTCGTCTGCGCCACCCGCCACCCGTCGTTGACGTCGCCGATGACGCGGTGGGCCGGCACCCTCGCCTCGGTCAGGAATACCTCGCAAAAATTGGAGGCGCCGTTCATCTGTCTCAGCGGGCGCGCTTCGATCCCCGGCTGCTTCATATCGATGGCGAAGTAGGTGATGCCCGCATGTTTGGGCACGTCGGGGTCGGTCCGGGCCAGCAACATGCCGATGTCCGACGAGTCCGCCGCGGAGTTCCACACCTTCTGACCCGTGACGACCCACTCATCCCCGTCGAGTTCCGCCCGGGTGCCGATGCTGGCGAGGTCCGACCCTGACCCCGGCTCGCTGAAGAGCTGGCACCAGGCTGCCTCTCCGGTCGCAATGGGCCGCACCAACTCCCGCTGAAGATCGTCGGTGGCGTGCTGGAGCACGGTCGGTGCCGCCAGACGCGCCGCCATCGCCCCAACTGGCGGACCGATGACTCGGTTCTGCGCGAGGACACCGGTAATGGTCGCGGCGTCGCGTCGCGAAGCGCCCGAACCGCCCAGGCCCTCGGGCCAGGTCGGATAGGCGTACCCGGCGTCAGCCAGACGCAGCCACCACTCGCGGACCGTGATGGAGGTGTCCCAGTTGGCGTCGACCCATGCCTGGACGTCGGCTACCAGGCCCTCGTCTGGCCCAGGGCTCACCCGTCGCCCTCTCCCTTGGCCGCGCGCTCCGCGACGATCTCGTGGTGCCGTTCGAGCATCTGCACCGCCTGGGTGGCCAGATCGGCGGGTGGCTCGGGTAGGGGAACCGGCCCGTGCTCGCGGCTCGGCAGAGCGACGGTGGCCTTGGCCGGGCAGGTCACAGTGTCGCGCTGGTTGGTGCCGCGCATCTCGATGTCGACGACACAACGCCCGTCCTCCTGGCGCTTGTCGACCACCTCGCCGGTGAAGACGTGGGTGTCGCCGATGTAGTTG
>DATDIE010000323.1:0-17591 GCA_036521235.1 Acidimicrobiales bacterium
GTCGGGCCCGACCTCTTCACCACGCTGCCCAACATCGGCGAGGGCGTCTTCGAGACCACGCCCGTCACCCAGACGATCGCCAAGCCCACCGAGCTTTCCGGTTCCGCGACGCAGACGGTCTACCTCGCCAACAACGGCGACGTGAGCGACACCTTCACGGTGCTGGCCGCGGTCACCGAGGCGACGGGTGACACCAGCGCGATCAGCATCGGAGCGACGACGCCCGGATTCTACGGCGATCTCGGGTCCGCGGCGACCGATGTGACGAGGTCGGCGACGGGTGCCGGCTACAGCGTGACCATCCCCGTCGGGTACGTCATCGCGCTCTCCGTCTCCGACACCGCAGGGTCCACGACAGCCTCCGCCCCGCCGCAGGTGGTGCTCACGGCCACCTCGCAGCTCGACCCGGCCAAGGTCGACTCGTTCAAGGTGACCTTCCCGACGTACTTCTTCCGACCCGACGCCGTCCTCACCGGGCCCGACGGGTCCCAGATCGGTGCCGACGTCTACCAGCAGAGCTACCCGGGCCCGGTCGGTGACAGCCAGGAAGCCACGTACAACGTCGACCAGGCGCAACCGGCGACCATCGACATCACGCTGGCCGACCGCGGCCAGGGGCACTGGCCCCCCAACGCCACCGACACCGTGGTGGTGACGGCGCCGGCGATCGACCCCAACTTCGACGTGAGCTACGCCCTGGAGCAGAACGGCACGACGACGGACGTGACCGCGGCGATGACCACGTCCGGCCTGACCGTGAACCTGGGGCCGACCGGGTCTGGGGCACCGACGCCGGTGATCGTGATGACGGGGGCGGCCTCGGTGACGAGCCAGCCCGGGCACCCGGCCTACTACCCCATCACGGTGACCTCCCAGAGTTCGATCCCGAGCGGCCTCGCCGATGTCGTCGTGGTCAACCTCTACAACCAGGGCCAGAGCCAGCTGCGCGTCGCCGGGCTGCCCCAACCCGAGCCCGGCGACATCACGACGACCGTGCAGCAGGACGGCGAGTCGAACCGGGTCGCCCCGTTCCCCGATGCGGGCTACGCACCTGGCGTCACCTACGGTGCCTACAGCGACCCCACCGGCCAGAAGTTCGCCTACGTGTCGGCCTACGACACGTTCGACCTCCAGGTGGCATCGGAGGTCGTCAGCCACACCGCCTACCGGATCCAGATGGTCGACCCGGGTCCCCAGGTGTATGGCCTGCCGGCCTGGGAACGGGACGCCTTCGTCCAGCCGTATTACAGCGGCGGAAATTTCCAACAACCGGCCGATCCCCTTGCGGCGGGCTCGGGCCTCAACATCAGCATCACGGCCGGGGGTCAGGACATCACGGCCGCCGTCGAGAACGGGACGTACACCACGGCATCGCTCGGCACCAACGCGACGACAGACATCACGGTGACGTTCGCGCCGACGGTCTCGCAGCGGTACATCCCGCTCAAGTTCAACCTGATTGACGCGGCAACCGGCGAGATCGAGGACGTCATGGTCATCGAACCGAGCTCCATCGTGACCTGCACGCCCGACGGCTACGGGCAGGTACAGCAGACAATCGCCAACGGGACGGGGTCACACAAACTCAACTTCCAGGCCTGGGACCGCACGGACCCCGCGAGCCCGACCGCCTGCATGCAGCACCTCAGTCACAGTTGGATCACCACCGCGCCGCTCGTGTTCGGTCAGTACGTGGCCGCCCAGGCCGCCGACTCCTCCAACGGCTTCAACCCCTTGCCGGCCGGCGGCGCGAATCCGGTCGGCCTGTGGCTGGTACCGCAGCCCAACTCGGTGCTCAGGGTGAACACGGACACCGGCTACGTGAACGGGAACGTCACCTCCTTCGTCGATTCCCCGCTCGTCGATGCCAGCGGGAACCCCGTCGCCAACGCGTCGTCCGACGGACTCGAGAACTACTACTTCATCGGCGCGTTCCCGAATTTCAACTGGGACTCGACGGAGGTCACGAACGGACTCCCGGTGGTAGCGGGCACCTCGTTGATGCCGAACGCGCCGTTCCCCCTCGTCAAACCGGACAACGCGAACTGGCCGAACAACGCGTTGTACCCGGAGCGCTACTTCGAAATCGACGGGCTCACCGGCGCGCCCACGATGATCGGTGAGATGGACGTGGACGTCCCGTGGTTCAACGGCAACGTGCCCCTCATGATGGAGGTCGACAGCACCGACGGCCTCGTCCTGAACTACGGCGCACCGCAGAACACCGTGGCCCAGTTGCCCGGGGCGACGCAATGGAACTTCTACGACGTCTACTGGAACGTCACGACCAACCGCACGGTGACCCAGGGCGGATGCCTCGGGGTTCCTTCCGCGGTCTGGGCCTACTTCGGAGTCAGCTCGAGCGGGCCCGGCCTTTGCCTCCTCGGTGCCACCGTGACATTCGAGCCGGTGTCGCCCACTCCCGGCGCCGAGACGAAGGTCTCGCAGGTGACCATAGAGCTGTTGAACTTCCTCGCCCTCGGGGTCAAGGCGAGCCCGGAGTTCAATGTCAACTCGCTCTCCGGAGAGATCGATTTCGACCCGACCACCGAAGACGTGACCAAGGTCGTCATCGATCCGGACTTCGGGGTGGGACCACCGACGGGCTGCCAAGAGGATCAGAACCTCGGCATCATCGATGACGCCACCGGGCTCACGAAGGCGTTGCTCTGGTTCGGCTACTTGCCGTGCCCCACCAACTACTTCTTCTTCAACGCCAAGCTCACCTACCAGGCGGGAGGGTTCGACACCGGGTACGCGACCCCAGGCGGAATCGGATTGCAGTTCAGCGGCACGCTGACGTTCTTGAACGTCATCAACCTGTCCAATATCGAGGTCGACATCTCGACCAGTCCGTTCAACTTCCACTTTTCTGACAGCCCGATCGACTTCTCCATCAGCCCGAGCATCCCGGTGAGCGCCGTGCTCAGCTTCTCGGGCGACATCGGTGACAGTGGCTTCGACATCTCCGAGTCCGGCTCGGTCGTCGTCGCCGGTGTCACCATCGCCGGCGCCTCCGGTGAGATCTCCACGAAGGGAATCGGCGTCTGCGGAACACTCGCGGGCGTCAGCATGGGCTTCGGGTATCTATGGGGGGACTCGCCGCAGGTGTACCCCACCGGGTGTACGACCAGCCAGTACGACGTGGGGACCTGACCACCGGTGAGCAGGCGCCTGAAGTGGGCTGTTGGGTTGCTGGCCGCCCTCGTGCTCCTGTCTGGGTGCAACCTCGCCGCCAAGGTGGTGGTGCAGCCGGATGGCTCGGGGTCGTATTCGGTGATCATGACCGTTCCCAACGCGGCGTCGGACCCGGGCCAGGCGTTGCTGACGGCGGTCCGCCGCGGAGCAGCCAAGAGCAACGTGCCCCTCACCGTGGCCGCGTACTCGGCGAATGGCAGCAGTGGCGCGAAACTGACCTTCCACTTCCTCTCTCTGGCGGACCTCAACGCGGAGAGCCACCGGCTGGCGGCGAGTGGCCAGGGTGGCATCGGGGTAACGGTCGACCGTGACTCCCACGGCTGGCATTTCACGGCCTCGACGGCGAACAGCCTGATCACGCCGACTGCGTCGTCTGGGGCGGGCAACAGCGCGTTCGCCAAGACGATCAACTCCCAGATCGGCATCGCGCTCGTCGTGCAGCTCCCCGGCGCGCCGGCGGAGAACAACGCCAAGGGTGTCACCCATTCGGCGACCGCTTCGACGTTCACGTGGAGCCTGTCGTCGGCCCAGACCGGCACCGACCTCCAGGCGTCAACCACCTACGTCGGCAACCAGGCCAACGTGAAGCTCGCAACCTCACTCACCCATGTGGCGAGCGCCTCGAAGTCGACCGGTTCGTCCGGCGGTTCGGGCTGGTCGGCCGGGATGATCGCCCTCGTGGCGGGTGGAGCCGTCATCGTGCTCGGCGCCGGCGCCTACCTCGTCGTGCGGCGTCGCCGGACGGTCCCCGAGGCGGCATTGGCCCCCGACGCGGACTAACTCGGCCGCCGATCAGCCGCGGCGGACCCGCAAGGGCGCCCGGCGGTCTGGGGAAGCGATGTGCGGGAAGATGCACCGATGAAGATCGTGTCGCTCCTGCCGTCGGCCACCGAGATCGTCTTCGCACTCGGGCTCGGCGATCAGCTCGAAGGCGTCAGCTTCGAATGCGACTTCCCCGAGGCGGCGCGGCACGTCGCTGTCGTGTCGGGGACCGCGCTCGACGTCGACCGCCCGCGGACGGCGGCGGAGATCGACGCCGAGGTGAGCACCAAGATGGCAGCCGGCGAGTCCATCTACTCGCTCGACGACGTCTTGATCCGTACCATCGACCCCGATGTCATCCTGGCCCAGGACCTCTGCGCGGTCTGCGCCGTGCCGTCCGGCCAAGTCGAGGAGGCCCTGGGCGTCATCGGATGCCAGGCCGACGTGGTGTCGCTCGACCCGGCCGGCCTCGACGACGTGATCGAGTGCGTAGCCCAGGTGGGGCGCGCGACCGGGACGGAGCACGCCGCCTCCGAGCTCACCGCCGCGCTCCGCCGGCGCGTGGCCGACGTGCGCGCCCGCGTGGCGGGCCGCCCCCGCCCGCGCGTCTTCGTCCTCGAATGGGCGGACCCACCCTTCAACGGCGGCCATTGGGTGCCCGAGATGGTGGAGGCGGCGGGTGGCGAGCCCGTGCTCGCCGCGGTCGGGACACCCTCCCGCCGCGTGGCTTGGAACGAGATCGCCGCGGAGTCGATCGACGTCACGATCTTCAGCCCCTGTGGGTTCGATCTCGCCGGCGCCGTCGAGCAGGCCGCCTCGTTCATCGATCGCCCCGACCTCCCGGACCTCGGGCGAATCGTGGCCGTCGACGCCAACTCCTACTTCTCCCGGCCGGGACCCCGCGTGGTCGACGGCGTGGAGCTGTTGGCGGAGCTGCTGCACCCGACCCGACCCGGCGCACCGGTCCCCGGCACGCAGATCCTGCGCTGACCCGTCGCCCTCAGGTCTTCGCCGCCGGCGGACCGGCGAGGAACTCGGCGACGCGCTGCGCGCGCTCGTCGGCCAGGACAGCGCGGAGGACGGCGTCGGCGCCGGCGAGGTCGGCGGGGTCGACCCGCCGGATCAGATCACGGTTGAGCCGTTCGATCACCTTTGTCACCGCCGCGGCGTAGCCCCGGCCGGCCGGGGTCAGCGTGACGTTGACCTGCCGGGTGTCCGTGCCGTCGCGCGCCGTGGTTGCGAAGCCCCGGAGGACGAGGCCGTCGGCGACCTTGCGGGCCGCCTGGCGGGTCACCCCCAGGGCGGCGCCGAGCCGGCCGATCGACATCGGGCCGCGTTGGAGCTGCCGCACCGATGCGGCGTCGCTGCGCCGGTAGTCGGGATAGCCCCTGGCCGCGAGGCCGTCCGCCATCTGCGTGATCCAGCTCTGGCGGGCGAGTGCGAGCAGGTCGCCGAAGCGATAGTCACCGGTTGACTTTCTGGCCACCACCCACCAACCTATCGTTTATGCAACCTAGTTGCCTATTGCCCCGACCGCTCGTCCGTCACGGCCGTGGTGTCGTCGTCGCCCTCGCCCTGCTGGCACCGACTGCGTGGGCGATGGGTTCGCCGGGTCCCGCCGCCGCGGCCGGGCTGAGCGGCTACGTGCCGTCGGGTCAGCCGGATGCGGCGGGCACGGTGTGGCTCTGCCGCCCCGGTCAGGCCAACAACCCCTGCAGTTTCCCGCAGCAGTCGACGGTGGTGCCGGCCAGCGGTCCGCGGACCGTCCAAAGCGGGTCGACCACGACCTCGTCCAAGTTCGACTGCTTCTACGTGTACCCGACCGTCAGCACGCAACCGTCGGCCAACGCCAACCTCGAGATCCAGGCGGGCGAGGTGGGCGCCGCCATCTCGCAGGCCTCGCGGTTCTCGTCGGTGTGCCAGGTCTGGGCGCCGATGTACGCGCAACGCACGGCGGCCTCGCTCGCCCAGGGGCTCGGCGCGGCACCGGGGGCCGACGCCGTGGCGTACGCGAGCGTGCTCTCGGGCTGGAAGGACTATCTCGCCCATTACAACGACGGGCGGCCGATCGTGTTCATCGGGCACTCGCAGGGATCGGCCATGCTCATCCGGCTCCTCGCCAGCCAGGTCGATCCGAACCCGGCGCTGCGCGCCCGCACCGTCGCCGCCGTCCTCCCCGGAGGCAACGTCACGGTCCCGGTCGGCAAGACCGTCGGGGCCACGTTCCGCCACCTCCCGATCTGCACCTCGGCCGACCGAACCGGGTGCGTGATCGCCTACTCCAGCTTCCCCTCGCAACCCCCGAAGAACTCGTTGTTCGGACGCCCCGGACAAGGCGTGAGCCTGCAATCCGGCCAGACGGCGTCAAAGGGGCTCAAGGTTGCCTGCGTCAACCCTGCGGCGATTCGCGGCGGGACCGCCGCCCTCACGCCCTACTTCGTGACCCCCACGGCGACGCCACCACCTCCTCCCGTCACGACGCCCTGGGTGACGTATCCGGGCCTCTACACAGCCTCGTGCCGGAGCGCCGACGGCGCGAGCTGGCTCCAGGTCACGTCGCGGATCCGCGCCGGGAGGCCCGTCGTCACCCAGTCCCAGGGGCCGACGTGGGGGTACCACGCCGACGACATCAATCTGGCCCTGGGCAATCTCGTCGCCGACGTGCGGGCGGCGGAGTCGACCTATTTGGCCTCCCACTGAGCGGCGTCCCGAGCGCGCGCCTCGACGGCGCGGCGAACCTCGCCGTTGGCTGGTGGTGCCCAGGGCCGAGCGGCCGCCCTTCCCCTAACCTGAGCCCGTGACGGCACGGGTCGTCGTGGCCTCGGACAGCCACTTTTCGGATCGGACCCCCGAGGCGGACCGCAACTGGTCCGCCGTGCTGCGCCACGTCGAGGCCCGGCGGCCCGACCTCGTCGTCCACGTGGGCGACGTCACGGTCGACGGCGCCCACCACCCCGCTGAGCTCGGGCTCGCCCGGCAGCGGCTCGACGAGATCCCGGTGCCGTGGCGCGTCGTGCCGGGGAACCACGACGTCGGTGACAACCCGACAGGAGAGGCGGCGGACGACGACGTGACGAGCGGGCGGGTCGCCGAGTGGGTCCGGGTCTTCGGGGCCGACCACTGGTTGGCCGAGGTCGGCGCGTGGCGCGTGCTCGGGGTCGACGCGCAGCTCTTCGGGTCCGGCACCGCGGCGGAGGACGACCAGTGGGCGTTCCTGGAGGACGGGCTCCGCGAGGAGCACCGGACGGTGCTCGTGACCCACAAGCCGCTCACCGCGGCCGACGACGAGCTGGCGACGGCGCCGCCCTACCGCTTCCTCCCGTCGCCCATCCGGACCCGCCTCATCGAGCTCTGCCGCGCCGGCGGCGTCGAGCTCGTGCTGAGCGGCCACGTCCACCAACAGCGGCGGCTCGAGGCGGCCGGAATGTGGCACCACTGGGTGACCACCACCTGGGCCGTGCTGCCCGACTGGCTCCAGGCGCCCGTGGGCGTCAAGCGGTGCGGGCTCCTCGAGCTCGCGCTCCCCTCCGACGGCGCCGGCCCGCAGGCGGTCTTCGTCGAGCCCGCGGGGATGGCCCAGCTGACGCTGGGTGAGAACGTCCCGAGCCCGTACGAACCATCGGCGGGCGAGCCCGCCGTCTGAGAGGAGGCCCCGCCCCATGGCCATGGGCAACCGTCCCGAGGTGCAGACCGCGCCCGCGCCCGTCATGGCGCTCGACGTCCTGTTGGGCCTCGAGCAGGTGACCACCGCGCTGGCCCGCGTGCCGTTCCGGCACCCCTTTGCCGGCAAGTCGTCCCTCCCGTCCAACCTCGGGGTCTCCGTGACGCGCGAGGTCATCCGTTCCTTCATGGGGTACTCGTCCGCCCTGCGGATCCCCGAGTTCCGGTCACTCGAGCTGTTCCTCGACGGCATCTGCTCGGTCATCATGCCGCCGTTCGTGCGATCGCTCGGCATAGCGGCCCATCGGACCGAGCTGGGAGGCGTGCCCGGGATCATCTACCACTCCCGGCACAAGGAGCCGCTCGGCGTGATCCTCTACCTCCACGGCGGCGGGTACATCGGGACGTCCCCCGAGATGTACGCCTTCTTCACGGCGCGGGTGTGCAAGGAGACCGACTGCGCCGTCTTCGTCGCCGACTACCGCCTGGCCCCCGAGTTCCCGTACCCGGCCGGTGCGCAGGACGCCGCGGCGGTCTTCGCGGCGATGCTCGGCCTCGGCATCCCGTCCGAGCGGATCCTGCTCGCTGGGGACTCCGGCGGCGGCGGGCTCGCCAACACCCTGCTGCTCGACCCGGAGAACCGCGGGCCGATGACGCCCGGGGGGCTGGTGCTCTTCTCGCCCGAGGTCGACCTGCGCCTCGACGAGCCCTCCGTGACCGAGAACGCCGAGCGCGACATCCTGCCGTGGAACATCCCCACCGCGGCGTACCTCCACGGCGCGGACGCCACGAGCATGTCCGTGTCGCCGTTGACGGCGGACCTCGAAGGCTTTCCGCCCAGCTTCGTCGTCTGGGGCGGCGACGAGATGTTCCGTGACCCCATCCGGCGTTACGCCCAGCGCCTCCGCGCCGCCGGGTGCGCCACGGAGGCCATCGAATACGAGGGCCGGTTCCACGTCTTTCCCATCCTCATGCCGTGGCTCGACGACAGCCGCGACGTCTTCCGGCGCATGCGGGGGTTCATCCACAAGCTGCTGGCGTCCGCGCCCAAGTGGTCCGACGCCGACATCCGGCGCGAGCTGGGACTGCCCCCCAACCGCGACTGAGGGGCGCTACGGCCGGCCGAGGAGGTCGGCCACCTTGCGCAGGTCGTCGCGGAAGTCGGGGTGGGCGACGTCGACGAGCGCGTGCGCCCGTTCCCGCACGGTGAGGCCCATCAACTCGGCCGCGCCGTATTCGGTGATCACGACGCCGGTGTGGTGCCGCGGCGTCGAGACGACCCCGCCCTCGGGCAGGAGCCCGGCGATCCGCGAGACGACCTCGCCCTGGCGCACCGCCGTCGAGCGCAGGCAGATCAGCGAGTGGGCGTCGAGGTGCAGCTCCGCCCCCGCCACGAAGTCCTCGTGCCCGCCGACACCGGAGATCTGCCGGCCGTCGATGTTGTCGGCGACCACCTGGCCGTACAGGTCGACCGCCAAGGCACCGTTGATGGACACCAGGTCGGCGTTGCGCGCGATGACGGTCGGGTCGTTGACGGTCTCGACGGGAAGGAAGGCGACGTCCGCGTTGTCGTCCAGCCACTCGTACAGCTCGGCCGTCCCGAGCGCGAACGTGGTCACCGAGACGCCGTCGAAGACGCCCTTGGCGTCGTTGGTGACCTTGCCGGCCCGGTGCAGGCGCATGAGGCCGGTGGTGAACATCTCGGAGTGGATGCCGAAGCCGCCCAGCCGCCCGTTCGACAGCTCCGTGGCCACCACGTTGGGGATGGCGCCGATGCCCGTCTGGAGGGTCGATCCGTCCTTCACGTAGGCCAAGGCGTGCGTGGCGATCGCCGCGTCCAGCTCGGCGGTCGTCGCATCTTCCAGGGCGAAGGGGGTGGCGTCCGTCTCGACCAGCACGTCGATCAGGTCGAGGGGAATGGTGTTGTCGTACGCCGGCGGCAGGCTCCTCGTGCGCGGCAGGTTGCGGTTCACCTCGACGACGAGCAGCCGCTCGGGGTCCCGGCCGGCGCGCAGGAGCTCGTCCCTGGTCGCCCCGAGATGGAGGGAGAGGTTCACGTTGCCAGCCTCGTCGGGTGGGGCGCCCTGGGCCGCCATGACCCGGGGAGCGAACCGGGCGAGGATCGGGCCGAACTGCCGGAAGCCGCCGGGCACCAGCTCGACCCGGTGGCCCGCGTCGTGCAGCGCCCGCTCGGCCGGTCCGAAGAAGCCGCACCGGTAGGACACGCCGGGCCGGGTGAAGACTTCGTAGTAGTTGAGGCACAGGGCCCCGCCGACCTGCAGGTCCTGCCAGTCCTCGCGCCCGCCGAGCGCGGTGAGGAAGGTGTCGGGGTTGGCAGGCCCCAGGCCGAACCCGAGGCTGTCAGTGGGCCGCAAGAACCCGGCCGCCTCCTCCGCGCTGACGACCTTGGTCACGACGCCCATCCTCGCGTGGCGCGGCGACTCGGGTGAACGTTCATTTGCCCCGGTGAGGGGGCCATTGCCTCCGAATCCATGACTTTCGGCCCTATCGACTGCTGTCGCCCGGACGGCACAATTTCAAGGACACCCTCCTCTTCCCAGACAACGGTGCTTGGAGAATGGCGGCCACCCCCCTCGGTCGCCATTTTCCAATTCCGGAGCAGGTTCGCTCCAGTCCGCAGGCCCTCGCCGAGTGGCCCCACCGCAGTTGCCACCCATGTGACATCTGGCCCTGTCGGAGCGCGACCGGGAGGCGCAAGCTAGGTCGCAACGCAAGGGGACGGACGTCCGTCATCGCCGCCGGGGTGCCGATGAGAGGAGCGACAATGAGAAGAATTAGGCGCAAGCTCCATCGGGGACGGGCCCTCTACCCGTCAGTGCTTCCGTCGTACCTGCTCCCACCGGCCGCCGGCGAGGTCGTGTTCCACCCCTCGCTGCGGCGTGCCCGCGACGAGGCCGGACGCTGATTCACACCGCTGCGCCGATGTCGATGTACACCCAGCTGCTCGATGCCGCATTGGAACAGCGGCCTCCCCGCCACGACAACGTGAGCCGCACCGAGGCGGTCGAGGAGGTGCGGCGCTGCCGCGACGAGCTGGAGGTCGGCGTGCCGCGACGCGACGAGCTCGACGCGGTGCCGGCGGTGCTCGCCCTGCAGGTCGGCTACGACGTCGCGTTGCTCGAGCTGGCCGCGGTCGTCGGCATCGAGACCGGGCCGAACCGCTTCGAGCAGCCCGAGCGCGAGCGCGACCGACTGCGCCGGGCGCTGAACGACGTGGGCATCAACCTCGACTCGTTGGCCGACGCCGGCTCGGGCCGCGACCCCGACGGAGCTTCCGGGTTCCGCTGAGCGGCGCGGCTCAAGTGCCGCTGGCGTCGGAGCGAGTGTCCTGCGCGGAGCGCTCGTTGAGGCGCGCCGCGAACGTCGCCGCCTGCGTCCGGCGCTCCATCCCCAGCTTCGCCAGCAGGTTCGAGACGTAGTTCTTCACCGTCTTCTCGGCGAGGAACATCGTCTCGGCGATCTGGCGGTTCGTGTACCCCTCGGCGATGAGGTCGAGAATGCGGCGTTCCTGCGGTGTGAGGCCGGCCAGTCGGGGGTCGACCTTGGGGCCCTCGCGTAGACGCTCGAGGACACGTTCCGTCAGCGCGGGATCGAGCAACGAGTGCCCCGCCCCCGCCCGCCGGATCGTGTCCAGCAGGTCCAGACTCCCGACCTGTTTGAGCACGTAGCCGGCCGCGCCCGCCATGATCGAAGCGATCAGCGCCTCGTCGTCGGCGTACGACGTCAGCATGACGCAGGCGATCTCGGGCGACGCCGAGCGAACCTCGCGACAGACCTCGACGCCGCTACCGTCGGGGAGCCGGACGTCGAGGATGGCGACGTCCGGGCGCGCCGTGGGGATGCGTTCCAACGCCTCGGCCACGGTGGCGGCCTCGCCGACCACCTCGATGTCGTCGCACGCTTCGAGCAAGGCCCGCAGGCCCGTGCGAACCACTTCGTGGTCGTCAAGAAGGAACACCCCGAGTGTCACGGGGCGTCATCTTCCCACCTGTCCGGGGGTCCGGCTATACCCCTAATCGGGCGGTTGACCCGTCTCGTGCCTCCGCAGGGCGCCCTAACGTCCATACCGTCCGACCTGCACCGGCGGCGCACCGTCCACCTCGAGGAGGCAACCCCGATGACTTCCGCCCCAGCAACCAGTCCACGCATCGTCGTCGGCATCGACGGCTCCCCCTCGTCGCTCGACGCCCTGTGGTGGGCGGCCCGCCAGGCCGACCTGACGGCGGCCCGGCTGGAGGTCGTCATGACTTGGGAATGGCCGTCGAGCTACGGCTGGGCCGTGCCGGTGCCCGAGGACTTCGATCCCGAAAAGGAGGTCCGCCAGACCGTCGAGAAGGCCGTCGCCCCGGTGCGGGCCGCCCACCCCGGCCTGACCATCGAAGAGACCACCCATGAAGGTCACCCGGCGCCCGTGCTGGTCGGAGCGTCAAAGGGCGCCGACCTGCTGGTCGTGGGGAGCCGCGGGCACGGCGAATTCGTCGGCATGCTGATCGGGTCGGTGAGCGAGTACTGCGCCGGGCACGCGCTCTGCCCCGTGTTGGTGCACCGCACCGCCTGAGCGGCCCGGCGTCGCGTCAGGGCGCCGCGTCTTCGAGCAACCGGTCGACGGCGCGTCGGTGCGCCTCACCGGCCGCGCGCAGCTCGGCGAGGCCCGGGCCGCCCTCGCTCGTGGCGGACAGCCTGTCGGGGCGCCCGGCCAACGCGCCGAGCGTGGCGACCACCGACGAGCGCAAAACGTCCAGGTCGTATCCGCCTTCGAGGAAGAGCGCCATCCGCCCGGGACCGGGGGCGAACTCGGCGACCACGCGGGCGAGCTCGGCGAAGTCCCCGCTTTCGAGATCGAGGCTGCTCAACGGGTCGTCCCGGTGCGCGTCGAAGCCGCACGAGACGAGGACCCAGTCGGGCGCGAAGCGCTCGATCGCCGGACGCGCCACGACGTCGAGACCCCGTCGCACGACGTCGCCGGTGGCACCAGGGGGGAGCGGAAGGTTCAGGGTCAGACCCGCCGCCGCCATCCCACCGACCTCGTCGGGGCGTCCGGTGCCCGGGTACAGCGGATGCTGATGCGTCGAGACGTACAACACGTCGGGGTCGTCCCAGAAGATCGCCTGCGTGCCGTTGCCGTGGTGCACGTCCCAGTCGACGATCAGCACGCGCTCGCCACGCGCGACGCGCGACGCCGCAGCGACGGCGACGTTGTTGATGAGGCAGAAACCCATGGCGCGTTCGGCGAGCGCGTGATGACCGGGCGGGCGAACGGGCACGAACGCCACCCCCTCGCCGCGCCGTTCGAGCTCGTCCAACGCAACGAGGCCCGCGCCGGCGGCGCGGCGTGCCGCCGCCCACGAATCCGCTCGGGCGTAGGTGTCGGCGTCGATGTGGCCGCCCCCCGCCGCGCAGAACGCCTCGAGTTGGGCCAGGTAGGCCGGCGCGTGCACCCGCACCAAGGCGTCCATGGGCGCCTCGACCGCCTCGAGGGACACGACCTCGCTGCCCTCGCGGGCCAACGTGTCGACGCCCTCCATGACCGCGAGCACCCGCGCCTGACGCTCGGGATGCTGACGGCCGGCCAGGTGCTCGGTGGCGCCGGAGGGACCCGCCACCACGAGTGCGCTCATTCCACCGCCCCGTGCGCACGGCGACGAGCGGCGCGCGCCGCCCGGGAGGCGGCGGTCGGCGTGATGGGGAAGCGCAGCGTGACCGTGCCGAAGGCGGTGTGCGAGCTGACCGGGAAGCCGGCGTGGTGGAAGACGTCGAGCATGGCGCGGTTCTCGACCAGCGTCTCGGCCACGAAGACGCGCACCCCGCGTGCCAGTGCGGCATCGGAGAGCTCGTCGAGCAGCTCCGAGCCGACACCGTGGTGCTGGTAGGCGTCGTCCACCACGAAGGCGACCTCTGCCTCGGGCGTGCCGGCGGCGCGGTCGTAGCGGCCGACGCCGATGATGTGATCCCCCTCCGTCGCCACCAGGGCGAGTCGGTCGGCGTAGTCCACCCCCGTGAAGTGCGCCACCTCAGCGTCGCTCAGCGCGGGGTGCGGGCTGAAGAACCGCAGATACAGCGAGCGCGACGACAGGCGCCCGTGCAACTCGACGAGACCCGGCCCGTCGCCGGGCCGTATCGGTCGCACGCGGTAGCGCAACCCCTCCACCGCCACGTCGCGCTCGAGGTCGCGGGGGTAGCCGGGTGGCCCACTCGACGCAGGGGCACCTTCGGGCGCAGAAAGGGTGGGCATGGCTGGACTCGTTTCTCCGACGTCATGCTAGAGCCGGCATCCCGATGGCCATCGGCGTGCGCCCCCGTACGCTGAGAGCCGATGGGCAACGCTCGCATGCTGGCGTGGGAGGTCGTGCGGCCCGGTCCGGTCGACACGGGCCCGCTGGCGCGGGTCGAAAAGGACGTACCCGAGCCGGCGGCGGGGCAGATCCGGGTACGTGTGCGCGTCTGCGGCGTGTGCCGCACCGACCTGCACGTCGCCGAGGGGGACCTGCCGGTCCACCGGGCGGGGGTGACGCCCGGCCACGAGATCGTCGGGACCGTCGATCGGATCGGGCCCGGGGCGCAGCGCTGGCGTGAGGGCGACCGGGTGGGGGTGCCGTGGCTGGCGCACACCGACGGCGTCTGTCGTTTCTGCGCCACCGGGCGCGAGAACCTCTGCGTGGCACCGCTCTTCACCGGGTGGGACGTCGACGGCGGCTACGCCGAGTACGCGGTGGTCGACGAGATGTACGCCTACGCGTTGCCCGACGAGTTCGGCGACGAGGAGGCGGCTCCCTTGCTCTGTGCCGGGATAATCGGGTACCGGGCGCTCCAGCGCGCCAACCTGCCCGACGGCGGCCGGCTCGGCATCTACGGCTTCGGGGGATCGGCGCACATCACGGCGCAGGTGGCGCTCGCCCGCGGGGCGAGGGTGCACGTCATGACGCGTGCGCCCGAGGCGCGCGCGTTGGCCCTCGAGCTGGGTGCGGCGAGCGCCGGCCCGGCGGACGCCCCGCCGCCCGAGCCGTTGGACTCGGCCATCTTGTTCGCGCCCGTCGGCACGCTCGTCCCGCCCGCCCTCGCCGCGCTCGATCGCGGCGGGACTCTGGCGATCGCCGGCATCTACCTGAGCGACGTCCCGCCGCTGCGGTACCAAGAGCACGTGTTCGAGGAGCGGACGCTGCAGAGCGTCACGGCCAACACGCGACGCGACGGTGAGGCCTTCCTGGCCGAGGCGGCGCGCATTGGTGTGCGCGTGACCACGACGCCGTACCCCATGGCCCGGGCCGACGAGGCGCTGCGCGACCTGGCGCACGACCGCGTCAACGGGGCCGCCGTGCTGGTCTCCTGAGCAGCCCCGATCGGCGGGCGATCATCCCGTCACGAGAAACCCCGGTGTCAGGGCGCGCCAGCACCCGACCCCGACATACGGCTTTCAGCCGAAAAGAGAAAGCGCCGACGGTGCCCCAGTCGATTGACGTCGAAGCGTTGTCACAGGGCCCTTGGCGATAGGTCCTGGAGCTCTCGACTGGGGCACACACGCCGGCAGTGCGATCAGGCGGTAGATCGCTGAACCCCATTATTCCCGATCCGCTCCCCTCCAAACGTCAAAATTTCAGAAATTCCTGAGTGGGGGTCAGATCAGAGGTTCTACCTGGTCAGCGGCCATCAGGACCGCCACCAGTTCGGCGTCGCGGGGGTACGAGAGCCACCGGGAAGCCTCCTCGAGGGGCACCCACCGCAGCTCGTCCACCTCGACGTTCGGCTCGAAATGGCCCGACTGGGCCGCCATGACCCAGTAGGCGACCGCCTTGGGACGGCCCTTGCGGTCGATGTACTCGGTGTGCCCTATGAAGCGGACCAGCCGGCAGGCCATGCCCGTCTCCTCTTCCACCTCGCGCAGCGCCGCCAGCTCGAACGTCTCGCCTTCTTCGAGCTTGCCCTTGGGGAACGACCAGTCTTGATGCACCGGCCTGTGCACGATGGCGATCTCGAGGGAGCCGTTGCGTCGGCGCACCACCAGGCCTCCGGCCGCTTGCACGACCTCTGTCTGTGATGGGAGCTCCGCGGTCATAGCTCGTCGCGCCACTACACCTCCAGACTACCGGGACGGCACGCCGAATTGGCGGCATTCGAGTTCGCTTCCGGGCGCTCCGTGTGTCCCGCTGTAGCCTGAACGAAATGTCCGAAACCAGGGTCGACGCGGCTGCGGAACAGGCCGATCCCGTCGAGATCGAGTGGCAGTTCGATGCCCTCGACCTGCGACCGGTCGAGCGCTGGCTCGCCACGTTGCCGACGCTCGCCGTCGAGACCGGCGACGGCGGCACGGTCACCGCGCTGGCGCAGACGCCGCGTCGCCTCGTCGACTCGTACCTCGACACCGACGACTGGCGGGTCGCCCGCGCCGGCTTCGTCGCCCGCACGCGCCACCGCGGGCGCCACGACGAGGTCACCATGAAGGACATGCGCCCGGCGGAGGGCAACGGCCTGCGCCAGCGCCTCGAGGTGACCGAAGTCCTGCCGCCGGCCGGCGTCGCGGATCTCGGTCCCGACGGCCCGGTGGGTCGTCGCCTGCGGGCCATCGTCGGCGTCCGCCCGCTGCGCGAGGTGCTCCAGGTGCGCACGCGCCGGCGGCCGTTCGCGTTGCGCGTCGGCGGCGTCGACGTCGCCGAGGTCGCGCTCGATGACACCGTGATCGTCGTCGGCGGTGGCCAGCGCCCGATGCAGCTCCGGCGCGTCGAGGTCGAGGTGCAGGCCGAGTGGATGGAGGCGCTCGAGCCGATCGTGCAGCAGCTGCGCGTCTCCTGCGGGCTGCAGCCGGCGCGCCTGTCCAAGTTCGAGGCGGGGCTCCTCGCGGTCGGCCTCGAGATCCCCGGCTCGCCCGACCTCGGGCCCACCGGGATCACGCCGTCGTCGACGATGGGCGAGCTCGCCTTCGCCGTGGTGCGCCGTCAGTTGGCGGCGCTGCGCGCCAGGGAGCCCGGGACGCGGTTGGGCGAGGACCCCGAGGAGCTGCACGACATGCGGGTAGCGACCCGCCGCCTGCGCGCCGCCCTCTCGCTGTTCGCGGACGTCCTGCCCGTCCGGGCGGAGGTCTTCCGCCAGGAGCTCGGCTGGGTGGGGCGGACGCTCGGGGCGGTGCGCGACCTCGACGTGCAGCTGGCGGGGATGGCCGACATGGCCGCCGCCACGGCCGACTGGAGCGAGGCCGGGCGCGACGACGGCCGCGATCCGCTCGCCGACCTCTCCGAGCTGCTCACCCGGGAGTGGGAGGTCGCCCGCACCGAGATGCTCGCCGCCCTCGACTCGGTGCGCTGGGAGCGCCTGGCCAAAGGCCTGGCCGCCATGGCCCAGCAGGGCCCGGCGCGCCGCTCGGTCGCCGCCCGGGTGCCCGCCGTCATGGGCATGCCCGAGCTCGTCGTGGCGCGCCACGACGCCGTGGCGAAGGCGGCCAAGCGGGCCAAGCGGTCGGGGCTCGTCACGGACTTCCACCGCCTGCGGATCCGTTGCAAGCGTCTCCGCTACTCGCTCGAGTTCGCCTCCGAGGTCTACGCGGGGCGCACCGCGCCGTACGTCCGCGCGCTGACGGCGGTCCAGGACGAGCTGGGCCTCATGCAGGACGCGGAGGTTGCCCTGCTACGGCTGGCCGACCTGGCGACCGGCGAGACGCCGTTGCCCGCCGCCACCGTCTTCGTCATGGGCGGGGTGGCCGAGCGCTACCGCCGCGACGTCGGCCGCTATCTCCGCCGCCTGCCCAAGCACGCGTCACGCGTCGGCGGGCGCCGGTGGCGCGAGCTGCAGTCCCTCATGGACGACCGGCGGGCCGAGGCGGAGGCGGCCCAGCCACCGGTGCGTCGTACCCTGCGCGCCGTCCCGCGCCCGGCGCTCGAGGAGCCGGCGACGACGACCGCGCCCGGTCGCGTCGCGCCGGCGGCGGCGGCGGCGGCGGCCACGCACCCGGCCGCCGGCGGCGG
>DATDIE010000324.1:0-12028 GCA_036521235.1 Acidimicrobiales bacterium
TGCTCCGAGAGCAACAGCAGTATCGCGGGCAGCAAGAAGCGGCGTGGTGGGGCCAACCCGAACCGCGCGGCAGCGTCCGTTGTCGGTGCCTGCCCAGCCCGCGACTCCGTAACCATGGCTTCAAGATCCTCGTACCCAGAGTTGGTGGCGTCAATCGACTCGATCAGGGGATGCGATCGGGTGATCGACAGTGGAGAAGCGGCTGGACGTTGCAAAAGACACTCATTTACACCGGCCTATCTCGCGCTGACACTGAAAAAGCCGCACGATTTTGCGCGCGGCTGAGGACCGGGGAGGCAACCTTGACGGCGACGGAAACCGAAGAGGCAGTGGTCCATGTTCTGTGGATCAACGCAGGTCTGAGCTGCGACGGCGACTCCGTCGCTCTGACCGCAGCGACACAACCCAGCATCGAGGAAATCGCCTTGGGCGCCCTCCCGGGCTTGCCCAAGATCGCGGTGCACTGGCCGCTCATCGACTTCGAGTGCGGCCCCAACGGCGGGGCCGACGACTTCCTCGAGTGGTTCTTCAAGGCGGACCGCGGTGAGCTCGACCCCTTCGTGCTGGTCGTCGAGGGGTCGATCCCCAACGAGGCGATCAAGAAGGAGGGGTACTGGTGCGGGTTCGGGAACAATCCCGCCACCGGCCAGCCCATGACGACGAGCGAGTGGCTCGACCGTCTGGCCCCCAAGGCGTTGGTGGTCCTCGCCGCCGGCACGTGTGCGTGTTACGGCGGCATCCACGCCATGGCGGGCAACCCGACCGGCGCCATGGGTGTCCCCGACTACCTCGGCTGGGGCTGGACGTCGAAGGCCGGCATCCCCATCGTGTGCGTGCCCGGTTGCCCGACGCACCCGGACAACCTCTCCGAGACGATCCTCTACCTGCTGTACCAGGCGACCGGCCAGGCACCGATGATCCCGCTCGACGACTCGTTGCGGCCGCAGTGGCTGTTCGGCGCCACGGTGCACGAGGGATGCGACCGGGCGGGCTACTACGAGCAGGGCGACTTCGCCAAGGAGTACGGGTCGCCTAAGTGCATCGTGAAACTCGGGTGCTGGGGGCCGGTGGTCAAGTGCAACGTCCCCAAGCGCGGCTGGATCAACGGGGTCGGCGGCTGCCCCAACGTCGGTGGCATCTGCATCGGCTGCACGATGCCGGGCTTCCCGGACAAGTTCATGCCGTTCATGGACGAACCGCCCGGGGCGAGGGTGTCGACGATGGCGAGCGGCCTGTACGGCAACGCCATCCGCGGGCTCCGCAAGATCACGCTGCACACGCTGGACGACGAGCCCAAGTGGCGCACGCCGGGCAGTGAGCTGACCACCGGCTACAAGAAGATCTGGAGGTAGGGGCATGGCAACGACGATCACCGACACGAAGAAGGCCAAGGAGAGCTCCAAGGATCTCGTGGACATGTCGTGGGACCCGATCACCCGGATCGTGGGCAGCCTCGGCATCTACACGAAGATCGACTTCGGCACGGGGAAGGTGGCGGAGTGCCACAGCACCTCGTCGATCTTCCGCGGCTACAGCATCTTCATGAAGGGCAAGGACCCGCGGGACGCGCACTTCATCACCAGTCGCATCTGCGGCATCTGCGGCGACAACCACGCCACCTGCTCGTGCTACACGCAGCAGATGGCGTACGGGGTGCGCCCGCCGGCCCTGGGCGAGACGATCGTCAACCTGGGCGAGGCCGCCGAGTACATGTTCGACCACAACATCTTCCAGGAGAACCTGGTCGGGGTGGACTTCTGCGAAAAGATGGTCGCCGAGACCAACCCGGGCGTGCTGGAGCAGGCCAACCGGACCGAGGCACCGCACGCGGGAGACCACGGGTACAAGACGATCGGCGACATCATGCGGTCGCTGAACCCGTTCTCCGGGGAGTTCTACCGCGAGGCGTTGCAGGTCAGCCGGTACACGCGTGAGATGTTCTGCCTGATGGAGGGGCGGCATGTCCACCCGTCGACCTTGTACCCAGGCGGGGTCGGGACCACCGCGACCATTCAGCTGTTCACCGACTACTACGCCCGCCTCATGCGCTACGTGGAATTCATGAAGCGGGTGGTGCCGATGCACGACGACCTCTTCGACTTCTTCTACCAGGCGCTGCCGGGCTACGAGGAAGTGGGGCGCCGGCGGATCCTCCTCGGCTGCTGGGGGGCCTTCCAGGACCCCGACGTCTGCAACTTCGAATACAAGGACATGACGACGTGGGGCCGGGCCATGGGCGTGACCCCGGGCGTCGTCGTCGACGGCAAGCTCGTCACGAACGACCTCGTCGACATCAACCTCGGCATCCGCATCCTGCTCGGGCACTCCTTCTACGAGGACTGGGAAGGCCAGGAGATGTTCGTGACCCGGGATCCGCTCGGGAACCCGGTGGACCGCCGCCACCCCTGGAACCAGCACACCAACCCCGAGCCCCAGAAGCGCGACTTCGACGGCAACTACAGCTGGGTCATGTCGCCGCGCTGGTTCGACGGGGCCGACCACCTGGCCCTCGACACCGGGGGCGGGCCGCTCGCCCGGTTGTGGTCGACCGCCCTCTCGGGACTCGTACACACGGACCACCTCGAGGCCACCGGGACGAGCGTGAAGATCCACCTGCCCAAGTCCGCCCTCGTCGGGCCGGTGGACCTCGAGTGGAAGATCCCGCAGTGGTCCAACACCATCGAGCGGGACCGGGCCCGGACGTACTTCCAGGCCTACGCGGCGGCCTCGGCGCTCGACTTCATCGAGCGGGCGCTCAAGGAGGTGCGCGCGGGCAACACGCAGACGTGGGAGCCCTTCGACGTGCCCGACGAAGGCATCGGGTGCGGCTTCACCGAAGCCGTGCGCGGCGTCCTCTCGCACCACATGGTCATCAAGGGCGGGAAGATCGCCAACTACCACCCCTACCCGCCGACGCCGTGGAACGCCAACCCGCGCGACAGCTACGGCACGCCCGGGCCCTACGAGGATGCGGTGATCGACACGCCCATCTTCGAAGAGAACAAGCGGGAGAATTTCAAGGGCATCGACATCATGCGCGCCGTGCGCAGCTTCGACCCGTGCCTCCCCTGTGGCGTGCACATGTACCTGGGCAAGGGCAAGACGCTGCGCAAGCTGCACTCGCCCACCGGGGTCGCCGGCGCCGACGACCAATTCGCCTGAGCACGTCGTCGAACGCAGGGAGCGATGCCTGAATCTCGGAACCTCCGACAGAGTGGTGAGCGCATCGAGCAGGCGCTGAGCGAGCTGGCCCAGCGCGCGGACGCGCCCACCCTCAACCTGGCCGAGGAGCTGCTCCGCCTCGTCTCCGAGCTGTACGGGGCGGGGCTCGAGCGGGTCCTCGAGATCGTCCGGGCGCGCTCGCCCGACCTGGTCGACGAACTGGCCGCCGACGAGCTCGTCGCCAGCCTGCTCCTCGTGCAGGGCCTCCACCCCGACTCGATCGAGGCCCGGGTGGAAGAGGCGCTGGCCTCGGTCCGCCCGTTCCTCGGTCGTCACGGTGGCGACGTCGAGCTGCTCGCGCTCGACGACGAGGTCGGCGCGGTGAAGCTCCGCCTCCTCGGGAGCTGCGACGGGTGCCCGTCCTCCGCCGCCACGCTGCGCGGCGCCGTCGAGGTTGCGATCCTGGAAAAGGCGCCGGAAGTGACGCGCATCGTGGTCGAGGAGAGCGAGCCGGCCCAGGGGACCGATGACGGCGGGGCGGTGCCCATCGCCTTGGGGCGCAAGCCGATGTACGACGAGTGCCCGTCCGAGGTCTCGGCGCGGTGAACGACGCCCTCGCGGTGCTGGCGCGGATCCGGGAGAGCACGCCGCGTCCGATCCCCGAGCCCGAAGAGGTGTGCGAGCTCTGCACGGAGCCCATCGCGGCGGAGCACCGCCACCTCGTGGACCTCAAGTCGCGGACGCTGCTGTGCGCGTGCCGGGGGTGCTTCCTGCTCTTCGAGTCGGAGGGCGCGGGCGGCAACCACTTCCGCAGCGTCCCCGAGCGCTACGTCGCCTTCGACGACTTCGAGCTGACGCCGGCGCAGTGGGACAGCCTGCAGATCCCGGTGAGCGTCGCGTTCTTCTTCCTGAACTCCTCGCTCGGCCGCGTCGCCGCCTTCTATCCGGGACCGGCCGGGGCCACCGAATCGGAGCTGCCGCTCGACACGTGGGCCGACGTGGTCGGGTCCAACCCGGTCCTCGGCTCGATGCAGCCCGATGTCGAGGCGTTCCTCGTGCGAGCCGGACCGGGGCTCGGCGGCCGCGCGAGCGGTGCCGCCGGGGCAGGGGGCGGGGGCGGCGGAGCCGCGTGTTTCATCGTCCCGATCGACGCCTGTTACGAGCTGGTCGGCCACCTGCGCCTGCTGTGGCGCGGCTTCGACGGGGGCACCGAGGCGAACCGCAAGCTGGACGACTTCTTCGCCGGCGTGGCGGAGCGAGCCCGGCCGCGATGACGGACCTGCGCTTCGAGGTTCTCGACGCCCGCAGCGAGCGGCATGCGGCGGTGCCGACGATCGCGTTCTCGATGCGGCTCGAGACGGCCGATGGCCAGCGCGTCCACGCGGCGGCCCTGCGCTGTCAGATCCGCATCGAGCCGCAGCGCCGCCGCTACAGCGAGACCGAGGAGGAGAAGCTCTACGAGCTCTTCGGGGAGACGCCGCAATGGGGGAGCTCGCTGCGCCCCTTCGCCTGGACGCACGTCTCGACGACGCTCGGCCGGTTCGACGGCGCCACCGACTTCGACCTCCCGGTCGAGTGCACGTACGACTTCGAGGTGGCGGCCGCGAAGTACCTGCACGCACTCGGTGACGGCGAGATACCGCTCATCCTCCTCTTCTCGGGCACCGTCTTCACCCAGGGCACGACGGGCTTCGCCGCCGTGCCGCTCTCGTGGTCGTCGGAGGCGTCGTACCGGCTGCCCGTGTCGGTCTGGCGCGCCACGATGGACGCCTACTACCCGGGCAGCGCGTTCATCCGACTCGGGCGCGACACGCTGGACGACCTCCAGCGGTTCAAGGCCCAGCGCGGGCTGCCCACCTGGGACCAGGCGTTCGCCCAGCTGCTCAAGGAAGCCGAGGAGGGGCGGCCGTGACGGTGGTCACGAGGACGACGGCGTCGGACCGCGTGGCGGAGGCGGACGACCGCTTCGCCACGGCGAGGGGGGTGGCCGACGCGGTCCTCTACGAGGGGTACGTGCTCTACCCCTATCGAGCGTCGTCGGCGAAGAACCAGGTGCGCTTCCAGTGGGGCGTGCTGATGCCGCCGGCCTACTGCGAGGTGGACCCCTCGGAGCGTTGCTCGTCGCGCACCGAGTGCCTGCTGGCGCCCGGCGCGGGGCCGGCTGCGGGCGAGCCCGTCCTGCACGTGCGGGTGCGGTGCCTGCAGACGCAACGGCGACGGGTCGAGGCGGTGACGGACGAGGGGCGCGGCCCCGCCGGGGCGGACGGCTTCAGGCGGGTCGAGTCGCTGGAGGTCGACGGGGCGCGGCACGTCGAATGGGACGAGGCCCTTGACCGCGTCGTCGACCTCCCGCCGCTCGACCTCGGCGCGGCCGGGGTGACACAGGTCGCCCGTGCGTTCAGTCTCGCCGGTGGCTCCGAGATCGAGGAATTGACGGCCGGCAGCGGCGAGGTGGTCGGCCGCTTCGTGCGCGAGCGGGTGGCGGTGGACGGGACGGTGCGCGTCACCGTCGCGCCCGCGGGCGACGGCTCGCCCTACCTCAAGGTCACGGTGACGGTGGAGAACGAGACCGCGTGGGACGACCACGACACGGCGCGGCCCGACGCCATGGCCTCGAGCCTGGTGGCGGTGCACACGATGCTCGCCGCCGACGGGGCAACGTTCGTCTCGCTCCTCGACCCGCCCGACGAGGCGGCCGAGGCGGCGCGCACGTGCCGGAGCGACGGCACGTATCCCGTCGTGGTCGGGGACGAGACGGTCGTGCTCTCCTCGCCGATCATCCTCTACGACCACCCCGAGGTGGCCGAGCAGAGCCCGGGCGACCTGTTCGACGCCACCGAGATCGACGAGATCCTGGCGCTGCGGGTCATGACGCTCACCGATGCGGAGAAGGCCGAGGCACGCGGCACGGACGCGCGCTCCGCCGCCATCATCGACCGCTGCGACACGCTTTCCGCCGAGGCGATGGGCCGGCTGCACGGCCAGATGCGCCCGGTCGAGCCGGCCTGGCCGACGCTGACCACGCCGGCCGACGCGGAAGCCGAAGCCGAAGCCGGGGCCGAGGCCGCCCCGTGGTGGGACCCCGCCGCCGACGCCTCCGTGGACCCGTGGCGCGACACCGTCGCGGTGGACGGGATCGAGCTCGGACAGGGCTCCCGGGTGCGCCTGCGCCCATCGGGCCGGTCCGACGCGCAGGACATGTTCCTCGACGGCCGGGACGCCACCGTCACCGGCGTGTTCGCCGACGTCGACGGCGGGTTCCATCTGGCCGTCACGCTCGACGACGACCCGGCGGCGGGCGAGTTGGTGTGGCAGGGCCGCTACCTGTACTTCCATCCCGAAGAGGTCGAGCCCCTCCCGCCGCAGACCGACGCCGGGGAGCCGGCGTGAGCGCCCACACCCTGGTCGCGGGCATCGGCAACGTCTTCCTCTCGGACGACGCGTTCGGCGTCGAGGTGGTCCAACGGCTCGCAGACCGCCCGCTGCCCGACGGGGTGCGGGCCGAGGACTACGGCATCCGGGGCATCCACCTGGCCTACGAGCTGCTCGAGGGTTACGACACGCTCGTGCTGGTCGACGCCGTCCCCATCGGCCAGCCCCCGGGCACGCTGGCCGTGATCGAGCCCGAGGTGGACACGGACACGGACTCCCCCGACCTCAGCGACCTCAGCGACCCGAGCGACCCATCCGCCGTCCCCATCGTCGACGCCCACACGATGAGCCCCGACGTCGTCCTGGCCACGCTGGCCCGGCTCGGGGGCTCGGTCGGGCGCATCGTGATCGTCGGCTGCCAGCCGGCCGACCTGCGCGAGGGCATCGGTCTCTCGCCGGCCGTGGCCGCCGTGGTCGACGACGCCGCCGACCTGTGCCTCGAGGTGCTCGACGCCTTCGCCGCCGAAGCTCGACCCGCCCACCCCGCCGAAGGAGGTACCCCAAGATGATCCGTCGTTTCGCTGCGTCCCTGATCCTGGCCGCCGTGGCCGGGCTCGTCATCCGGTCGTTGCCCGACATCGCGCGCTACCTCAAGATGCGAGAGATGTAGCCAGTGGACATCGTCGGCTACGTCTTCCTCGGGCTGATCGCCCTCGCCGTGCTCGTCGCCCTGGTCTTCGTCGTGGCCTCGGCGCCCGACATCGCGCGGTACCTGCGTATACGGCGGATGTAGGGCTGCCCATGCCCGTGACCCGCTACGTCATCGTGCCGGACCGCTCGACCGTCTGGATCGAGGCGCGCTCCAACGTGCACCCGATCCAATCCAGTACCAGCGGACTCCAGGGCTTCGTCGAGCTGGAGCTCGAGCCCACGGGCCTGGTCGACCTGGGCGACGCGCCGGTCGGCCGCCTGTCGCTGGACGTCGACCGGCTGAAGTCGGGGAACCGCCTGGAAGACCGCGAGATGCAGAAGCGCGTCGACGCCAAGCGGCACCCGCACATCGAGGGCGTGCTCGACTCCGTCGTGGGCAACGGCAAGGCCGGCAGCTACCGGGTCGGCGGGGACATCACCTTCCGCGGCGTGTCGCGGCACCACGAGGACCTGATGGAGATCTCCGTGGTGGACGAGCGCACCGTCCGGCTGGCCGGCGAGTCGCACTTCGACATCCGCGACTTCGGCATGGATCCGCCCAAGGTCCTGATGCTCAAGGTCGAGCCCGTGGTCGACGTCCGCGTCGAGATCTTCGCGGTCAAGGACGAGTAGGAGGAGGCGAACCATGTGCCTGGGCATCCCCGGCCAACTCCGGGAGATCTCGAAAGAGAACAGTCATCTGGCCCGCGTGGAGGTGTCCGGTGTCACGCGGATCGTCAACGTCGGCCTTCTGGAGGACGAGCCGCTCGCCCCGGGTGACTGGGTGCTCATCCACGTCGGCTTCGCCATGTCGAAGATCGACGAAGAGGAGGCGGCGCTGGCGCTCGCCTCGCTCCAGCTCATGGGCCGGGCCTACGACGACGAGCTGGAGGCGTTCTGGGATTCGCGCGTCACCACTGAGACAGGAGGTACCTGATGGGAGTGATCATCGGCGTCATCATCGGCTACGCGCTCGGGAGCAGGGCCGGGCCCGAGGGTTGGGCCGAACTGCAGGACGCCTGGCACACGATCTACACGTCCGAGGAGGTCAGAGACCTCGTCTCGGGCGCCGCCGACATCGCCGGCGAGGTCCTCAAGAAGCGGGCGGAGATCGTCGCCGCCCTCATCGGCTCGCCGGAGCGGCCCCGCCTCATGCCGGCCGCGTAGGGGCGTCCGTGCGCTTCGTCGACGAGTACCGCGACCCGACGACGGCCCGCGCGCTGGTGGCGCAGATCACCTCCCTGGCGCAGGACGACTCGTACAAGTTCATGGAGGTGTGCGGGGGCCACACCCACACCATCTACCGCCATGGCATCGAGCACGTCCTGCCCGCCAACGCCGAGCTGGTGCACGGGCCCGGTTGCCCCGTCTGCGTCATCCCGATGGGCCGCGTCGACGACGCCATCGCGGTGGCGCTGGAGCCGAACGTGATCTTCACCTCGTTCGGCGACATGATGCGCGTCCCGGGCAGCGAGGGGAACCTGTTGGCGGCCAAGGCCAACGGGGCGGACGTGCGTTTCGTCTACTCGCCCCTCGACGCGCTGCGCGTCGCCGTCGAGAACCCCGAGCGCGACGTGGTCTTCTTCGCCGTGGGGTTCGAGACGACCGCGCCCTCCACCGCCCTCACCCTGCTCGAGGCACGCGCCCGCGAGGTGACGAACTTCTTCGTCTTCTCCAACCACGTCACGATCGTCCCCCCGCTGCGCGCCATCCTCGAGTCCCCCGACCTGCGCCTCGACGGTTTCCTGGGCCCGGGCCACGTGTCGACCGTGGTGGGCCAGCGGCCCTACCGCTTCGTGCCGGCCGAGTACGGCCTGCCCCTCGTCACCGCCGGGTTCGAGCCGCTGGACATCCTGCACGCCATCGCCATGCTGCTCACCCAGATCCGCGAGGGCCGCTGCGAGGTCGAGAACCAGTACGCCCGGGTCGTGCGGGAGGCGGGGAACCCGCGGGCGCTCGCCGTCCTGGCGGAGGTCTTCGAGCTGCGCCCGCACTTCGAGTGGCGCGGCCTCGGGTTCATCGCGCAGAGCGGCCTCAAGCTGCGGCCCGAGTTCGCCGCGTTCGACGCCGAGCTGCGCTTCACGATTCCCAACGTGCGGGTGGCGGACCCCAAGGCGTGCCAGTGCGGCGAGGTGCTCAAGGGCGTCATCAAGCCGTGGGAGTGCAAGGTGTTCGGGACGGCGTGCACGCCGGAGACGCCGATCGGCACGTGCATGGTGTCGTCGGAGGGCGCGTGCGCGGCCTACTACAACTTCGGGCGGATGCACCGCGAGGCCGCTGTGACGCTGGGGCGGCGCGGCGGCCCGGGCGCGTGACCGGCCTGGTCACGTCGGAGACGGAGGTCCGCCTCCGCGTCCGCGTGACCGGCCTGGTCCAAGGGGTCGGGTTCCGGCCCCACGTCCACCGCCTGGCCACCGCGCTCGGCCTGGCCGGGCACGTCGGCAACGACACCGAGGGCGTCTTCGCCGAGGTCGAGGGGCCGGCCGCGGCGTGCGACGAGTTCCTGGCCCGCCTCGTCACCCAGGCGCCCCCCGCCGCGCGCGTCGACGGGGTGGCCAGCGCACGCGTGCCGGCCACCGGCCGGCCGGGGTTTGCCATCGTCGAGAGCCGCGGGCGGGCCGGCCTGCGCACGTTCGTCTCGCCCGACCTCGCGACGTGTGACGACTGCCTGTCCGAGCTGTTCGACCCGGCCGACCGGCGGGCGCGCTATCCCTTCGTCAACTGCACCAACTGCGGCCCGCGGTTCACGATCACGCTGCGCCTGCCCTACGACCGGCCCAACACCACGATGCGCGGCTTCGCCATGTGCGAGGACTGCGCCGCCGAATACGAGGACCCGGCGGACCGCCGCTTTCACGCCCAGCCCGTGGCGTGCGCCCGCTGCGGCCCGCGGCTGTGGTTCGAGGGCCCGGGAGCCGCCGGCGGCGGCAAGGTCGAGGGCTCCGACGCCGCGCTCTCCGCCGCGCAGGCGGCCCTCGCCCGCGGCGAGATCGTGGCCGTCAAAGGCCTCGGGGGCTACCACCTGGCCTGCGACGCCCGCTCCGACCGTGCCGTCGAGCAGCTCCGCGTGCGCAAGCAGCGCCTGGAGAAGCCGTTCGCCGTCATGGTGCGCGACCTGGCCGTCGCCGACGCCCTGGCCGAGCTCGGCGACGCCGAACGCCGGCTGCTGGCGTCCGTCCAACGCCCCATCGTCCTGCTCCGTCACCGGACCGGGGCCGCCCTCTCCGCGCTCGTGGCCCCGGGCAACCCCCGCGTGGGCGTGCTGCTCCCCTACACGCCGCTGCACCACCTCCTCTTCGCACCGGTCCCGGGCGCCGCGCCCGGCACGCCGCCGCCACCGGACGTGCTCGTCATGACGAGCGGCAACCTGACCGACGAGCCGATCTGCTTCGAGGACGCCGACGCCCGCCAGCGGCTGGGCGCGATCGCCGACGCCTGGCTCGTCCACGATCGTCCCATCCACGTGCCCTGCGACGACTCGGTGCTCCAGCTCGAGCCCGAGACCGGCCGGGAGCTGCCGCTGCGCCGTTCACGCGGCTACGCGCCGCTCCCCGTCCGGCTCCCCCTCGCCGCGCCGCCGACACTGGCCGTGGGTGGGGAGTTGAAGAACGCGTTCTGCCTCGCCGCGGGGCGCGACGCGTTCATGAGCCAGCACATCGGCGACATGGGCAGCCTCGAGACGTGGGCTGCCTTCGAGCGCTCGACCGGTCAGATCGCAGAGCTCTACGGCATCCACGCCCGGGTCGTCGTGGCCGACACGCACCCCGGCTACCAGACCACGCGCTGGGCCGAGGAGGCCACGTCGGGCCGGGGCCGCGGCGCCGGACCACCCGCCCTGGCCGAGGTCCAGCATCACCACGCCCACATCGCCGCGGTCATGGCCGAGCACGGCGTCGGTGCCACGGCCCGCGTCATCGGACTGGCCTGCGACGGCACGGGCTACGGCGACGACGGCACGATCTGGGGCGGCGAGATCCTGGTTGCGGGCTACCGCTCCTTCGAGCGCGCCGGGTCCCTCGCCCCGGTGCCCCTGCCCGGGGGCGACGCGGCCATTCGCCGCCCGTGCCGGGTGGCGCTGGCCCATCTGTGGGCCGCCGGCATCGAGTGGGCCGACGACCTGGCGCCCGTCGGCGCGGTCGCGCCGCACGAGCGCGCCGTGTTGGCTCGCCAGCTCGCCACCGGCGCCGGCTGCGTGGCGACCTCGAGCATGGGGCGCCTCTTCGACGCGGTGAGCTCGCTGGTCGGGTTGCGCCACGGCGCCACCTACGAGGCGCAGGCGGCCATGGAGCTCCAGTGGGCGGCCGAGGAGACGTGGGCCGGGGCGCCCGCCAGCGCGAGGACGTACCGCTTCGGGCTGACCGAGGCCGACGGACGCACCCTCATGGACCCGGCACCCGTGCTGCGCGCCCTCGTCGCGGACGTGCGGGCGGCCGTTGCGCCGGGCGCCATGGCGGCAGGCTTCCACGCCGCGGTGGCGCGCGTGCTCGCCGATGCGGCGACCCGGGTCCGGTCCCGCACCGGGATCGACACCGTCGCGCTGAGCGGTGGGGTCTTCCAGAACACGCTCCTCCTCGCGCTGGCCCGCCAGGAGCTCGAGGCCAGAGGCTTCAGCGTCCTCGTGCACCGTCAGGTCCCGCCGAACGACGGCGGGCTCGCCCTGGGGCAGGCGGTCGTGGCTGCCGCCCGGGCATCGTCCGACGGGATCGGGGCATAGTGGCTGTCGTGGAGCAACCACTCCTCGCCGATGGCACGGCAGCCGCAGCGGAGGACCTCGCGGCGGCCGCCCTGGCGCTGGCGCGCCGCT
>DATDIE010000325.1:0-6481 GCA_036521235.1 Acidimicrobiales bacterium
AGTTCTCCTCATACCTTCGAGTCCGCGGACGGTCCCCGAACCTGAGACACCCCGTCGTTACCCTTGGCCAATGGTCATCGGTGTGCTCATCGGGCTCGCAGCCGGCGTGGTGATCGGCCTCGTCTGGCACTTCGTCCGCAGCGCCCGCGCCTCCGGCGCGGTGCGCGTCACCGAAGCGCGCCTGGCGGACGCGAAGTCGACGGTCAACGAGCAATCGGCGCAGCTCCAAGCGCTCTCCGCGTCCGCCGCGGCGGCCAACCAGGCGCGCGTGGAGGCGCAGACGGAGCTCGACCTCGTGCGCCGGAACGAAGCGGCGTCCGCGGCGAAGGCGCAGCAGGACATCGAGCGGCTGACCGGAGCGTTCGCGACCCTGTCACAAGAGGCGCTGGTTAAGAACAACCAGCAGTTCCTCGACCTGGCGTCCACCAGGTTCGGCGAGGTGCGCACGGCGGCGGACGGCGACCTGGCCCGGCGCCAGCAGGCGATCGAGCAACTGCTGACCCCACTGAGCGAGACGCTCACCCGCTACGAGCGGGGCATCCAGCAGATGGAGAGCGAACGCAAGGGCGCCTACGCCAGCCTGAACGAGCGTGTCGCTGCGCTGCACCTCGGCCACGAGCAGCTCGCCAAGGAGACCCGGAACCTGGTCACCGCGCTGCGCTCGCCGCACACGCGGGGCCGCTGGGGCGAAATGACGCTGCGCCGCGCCGTCGAAGCGGCCGGCATGCTCGAGCACTGCGACTTCGAAGAACAGAAGACGGTCGCCGGTGAGGACGGCGCCATCAGGCCGGACATGGTGGTCCGCCTGCCTGGGGGCGGGCAGGTCGTCATCGACTCGAAGGTCCCACTTGACGCGTTCTTGCAGTACATCGAGGCGGACGACGACGAGTCCCGGCGGGTGCTGCTCGAGAAGCACGCCAAGCAGTTGCGCACCCACGTCGATCAGCTCGCCAAGAAGGAGTACTGGCGGCAGTTCGACCGTTCGCCGGAGTTCGTGGTGGCGTTCATCCCCGGGGAGCCGCTGCTGGCCGCTGCGCTCGACGCCGACGCGACGCTGCAGGACCACGCGCTCGACAAGCGGGTCATCCTCGCCACGCCCAACACCCTCGTCGCCGCCCTGCGCACCATCGCCCTGTCGTGGCAGCAGGAGACGCTGGCCGAGAACGCCCGTGAGGTGAGGGACCTCGGTGCGGAGCTCTACGAGCGCCTGCGCACCTGGACGGGGCACATGCAGGCCGTGGGGAAGAGCCTCACGTCGAGCGTCGACGCCTACAACAAGGCGGTCGGTTCGCTCGAGTCCCGCGTGCTGGTGACGGCGCGCAAGTTCCCCTCGCTCGGCGTGGTCGGCAGCGAGCGGACCGAGATCGGCGAGCTGTCGGCGATCGAGACGCCGCCGCGTCACCTCCAGGCCGTCGAGGACGACGACGAACCCGACGACGAGGGGCGCCCGGCGGCGCAGCAGAACATCCTCCCGCTGTCGGACGGAACGACGGGCGCCCTGCGCCCGGAGCGTCTGCCGGGCTGAATCCCCTTGTCGTTTGCCGGTGGAAACGCCGGCGCACGTCGGCCGCAGGCGGCGAACAACGGCGACCTACTCTGCGTGGGTGCTGCACGTCCACCGCTCCGACCGCGCCGACGACCTGGTCGCGCAGCTGGCGGACCTGGTGGCCGTCCCCTTGCCCGACCCGATGCAGGCCGAGGTCGTCTCGGTGCCGACGCGGGGCATCGAGCGCTGGCTGACGCAACGCCTGGCCGGGCACCTGGGCGCGCGGGAAGGACGCCAGGACGGCGTGTGCGCCAACGTCACCTTCCCCTTTCCCGGCGCGCTGGTGAACAGCGCGCAGGCCACCGCCCTGGGCGCCGACCCCGACGCCGACCCCTGGGCCCCCGAGCGTGCCGTGTGGCCGTTGATGGAGCTGGTGGAGACGCACTTCGACGAGGGGTGGCTGTCGCCGTTGGCGGAGCACATCCGCAAGTCGAGGACGGTCGAGGAGTCGAAGCGCTTCTCGAGCGTCCGTCACGTGGCCGATCTCTTCGACCGCTACGCCGTCCACCGCCCCGACATGCTGCAGCGGTGGGCCGAGGGGACCCCGCAGCTCGGCGAGGCGTCCGACACGGCGTGGCAGATCGAGCTCTGGCTGCGTTTGCGGGACCGGATCGGGACGCCGAGCCCGGCCGAACGCCTGCGCGAGGTGTGCCAGAGGCTGCGCAAGGAGAAGGGGCTGCTCGACTGGCCCGAGCGCTTGTCGCTGTTCGGCCTGACCCGGCTGCCGGCCAGCTACCTCGACGTCCTCGAGTCGATCGCCGCCGGGCGCGACGTCCACCTCTTCTTGCTGCACCCGTCGCCGGCGCTGTGGGATCGCGTGGCACCCGAGGTGATGCCGGCCTCGCGCAACCTGCTCCGGCGTGAGGACCCGACCGCCGCGCTGGCCCGCAACCCGCTCCTCTCTTCTTGGGGTCGCGACGCCCGCGAGATGCAGCTGGTGCTGGGTGGTGCGGTGGCCCACGATCCCGCCGACCCCGTCGAGCGTTCCAAGCCGCCGCCGCTGTTGCAGCGCATCCAGGACGATGTGCGCGCCGACCGGTCCCCGGCCGGCGACCACGCCGCCGGCGGATCGGCCGACCGACGACCGCTGCTCGACGACGCCGACGACAGCATCCGGGTGCACTCGTGCCACGGTCGGGCGCGCCAGGTCGAGGTCCTCCGCGACGCCATCCTCCACGAACTCGAGCGCGACCCGGAGCTCGAGCTCCGCGACGTGATCGTCATGTGTCCTGACATCGAGCACTTCGCACCCCTGATCGAGGCGACGTTCGGCGCCCGTGACCAACTCGACCCCGGTGAGGACGCGACGAGGCAACTCGAGATCCGACTCGCCGACCGGTCCATCCGGCGGACGAACCCCCTGATGGGTGTCCTGGCCGAGGTCCTCGAGCTCGCCGGCGCCAGGATGACGGCGACCCAGGTGCTCGACCTGGCCGGGCGCGAGCCGGTGCGCCGCCGCTTCCATTTCAGCGACGACGACCTCTCGCGTCTGGAGGAATGGGTCCGGGGGGCGAAGGTGCGGTGGGGCTTCGACGCCGAACACCGCGACGCGTTCGGCCTGGGCGGCATCGGCGCCAACACGTGGCGCACGGGTCTCGACCGCTTGCTCCTCGGGGTGGCCATGGCCGACGACCAGGAACGGCTCTTCGCCGGGACGGCGCCCCTCGACGACGTGGACAGCGGCGACATCGAGCTCGCCGGTCGCCTGGCGGAGCTGGTGGAGCGTCTGCGTCAGGCGGTCGACGATCTGGCCGGCCTGCGCACGGTCGGCGAGTGGGCGAAGGCGCTCATCGGCATCGCCGACTCACTCAGCGCGAGCGCCGCGTCCGACACGTGGCAGCGCGCGCAACTCGCTGCGCTGCTCGAAGACGTCGTCGGCGAAGCCTCGGGCGACCGGGGCGCGAGCCACGTCCTCCTGAGCTGCGACGACGTGCGGTCCATCCTGGCCGACCGTCTCCGGGGCCAGCCGACGCGGGCCAACTTCCGCACCGGGCACCTCACCGTCTGCACGTTGGTGCCGATGCGCTCCATCCCGCACCAGGTCGTCTGTCTCCTCGGTCTCGACGACGGCAGCTTCCCGCGGCACATCGAGCGCGACGGCGACGACCTCACGGCGCGCCAGCCACGCGTCGGCGATCGGGACGTCCGCAGCGAGGACCGCCAGCTGCTGCTCGACGCCCTCTTGGCGGCGCGCCAGCGCCTCATCATCACCTACACCGGTCGGGACGAGCGCTCGAACCTCCCGCGTCCCCCGGCGGTGCCCGTCGGCGAGCTGCTCGACGTCATCGATCGCACCGTGCGGGTCGAGGAAGGGGCACCGCGGGACACCGTCCGCGTCACGCACCCGCTGCAGCCCTTCGACGCCCGCAACTACGAGGCTGGGGCGCTCAGGGCCGAGGGGCCGTGGAGCTTCGACGCGGTCCACCTCGAAGGCGCCCGCGCGGCGCGTTCCCCGCAGCACGAGGCCACACCGTTCTTGTCTCGCCCGCTGCCGGCGCAGGCGCCGGCGGACGGGGATCCAGATGCGGATGTGGTCAGCCTCGAATTGTTGGACCGGTTCGTGAGGAACCCGGTCGCGACCTTCATCCGCGAGCGGCTCGGGATCTCACTGTTCGAGCGGACGCGTGAGCTCGAAGACGCCATCCCGATCGAGCTCAACGGCCTCGCGGCGTGGGAGGTCGGGGAACGGATGCTGCGCGCCCGGCTTGCAGGCGCCGACTGGGAGGCGTGCCGGGCGGCCGAGATCGCCCGAGGCGGGCTCCCGCCCGGGGCCCTGGCGGAGCCGACGCTGGCCGAGATGGCGCACGACATCGAAGAGCTGGTGCGCGCGCACGCCGCCACGGTCGCCGACGCAGCCGACACGAGTTCCGTGGTGGTGGACCTGACGTTGCCGGGACAACCGGCCCTCACGGGCGTCGTGCCGGGCGTGCACGGCGACGTGGTCCACCTCGTCACGTTCCGCCGGATGCAACCCGCCCTCCGCCTCGCCGCCTGGGTGCAGCTCCTCGCCGTCACGGCGGCGCAGCCCGAACGCGCCTTCTCCGCCATCACCATCGGGCGGGCCGAACGGAGGTCGTCCCGTACGGTGACCGTCACGGAGATCGCGCCGCTCGCCGAGGACCCGGAGGGTCGCCGGCGCGCCGCGGCGGCCGAACTGGCCCGGCTGCTGCAGCTGTTCGCCCTCGGCATGGCCCAGCCGCTGCCGCTGTACTGCAAGACGTCGGCCGCCTACGCCGCGGCGCGAGTGCACGGTGCCGACGACGCCGATGTCGCCGGCCGCCAGAAGTGGGAGTCGACGTTCGACTACGACCTCGAGGACAGGGATCGCGCCAGCCGGATCGTGCTCGGTGACGTCCTCACGTTCAACGACATGGTCACGCGCTCGGGCCCGCTGGGCGACGACGAGCTGGCGTTGGGCTGCGACCCGGGCGAGCAGACGCGGTTCGGCTTCTACGCCCGCGTCCTGTGGGACGGCTTGCTCGAGCACGAGACGGTCCGCAACCGGTGACCGCACCCGCGGACCCACAGCCCTTCGACGTCTGCGGGCCGCTGCCGAGCGGCATGACGCTGCTCGAGGCGAGCGCCGGCACGGGCAAGACCTTCACCATCGCCGCCCTGACGACGCGCTACATCGCGGAGAAGGGCAAGCCGATCGACAAGCTCCTGGTCATCACGTTCACGCGCATGGCGACGGGCGAGCTCCGCGAGCGCGTGCGGGAGCGCCTGGTCCGCGCCTTCGACGGGCTGACCGCCGTCCTGGCCGGCGCACCGCCGCCGGCAGACGACGAGATCGTGGGCCTGCTGGCCGACGCCGAACCCTTGGTGCAGACGGAACGGCACGACAGGCTGGCGAAGGCGATAGCGGACTTCGACGCGGCCACCATCGAGACCACGCACGGCTTCTGCCTGCAGGTGCTCTACGGGCTGGGGACGGCGGGCGACATCGATCGTGACGTCACCCTGGTCGAGGACGTGCGCGACCTCATGGAAGAGGTGGTCGACGACCTCTACCTGCGCAAGTTCGCCAGCCGACCCAACCCGCACGCCTTCACCCACGCCCAGGCGCTCGAGATCGCCCGCAAGGTGCTCGACCACCCCGACGCGGCGATCGTGCCGGGACGGTCGGAGGGCGACGACATCGACTCGGTGCGGGCGCGTTTCGCCACGGCGTTCGACCAGGAGATGGACCGCCGGAAGCGGGCGCTCAAGATCATGACGTACGACGACGTCCTGCTGCGTCTGCGCGACACGCTCCGTGATCCCGGGCGCGGACCACACGCGCGCGCCCGCCTGCGCGAGCGCTACGACGTCGTGCTGATCGACGAGTTCCAGGACACCGACCCCGTGCAATGGGAGATCATGGAGACCGCCTTCGGCGGGCGCGACACGACCCTGGTCCTCATCGGTGACCCCAAGCAGGCCATCTACGCGTTTCGTGGCGCCGACGTCCAGGCCTATCTCCAGGCCAAGCACGAGGTCTCGGCGGAGTGGACGCTCGGCGAGAACTGGCGCAGCGACAAACCGCTGCTCGAGGCGTACGACGCCCTGTTCGCCAACGCGCAGCTCGGACAGGGCGGCATCGACTACCGCAGCGTGCGTGCGGCGCAGCCCCACCTCGAGACGCGGCTCGCCGGCATGCCGGTGACGGCGCCTCTGCGCGTCCGGGTGGTGCACGCCGAGGACGGCCTCGTCGGCCGCACGCGTGACGGGCTCAAGGCCGGTGCGGCCCGCGAGTTCATCGCCACCGACCTGGCCGAGCAGGTGGTCGAGATGCTGTCGTCGGGCGCGCAGGTGATCGCCCGCCGGCGCGACGGGGCCGAGGCGTCGCGGACGGACCTGCACCCGGGCCACTTTGCGGTGCTGGTCCGCTCCAACACGCACGCGCAGGTGGTGCGCGACGCGCTGCACGCAGCGGGGGTACCGGCGGTCATCGGC
>DATDIE010000326.1:0-2902 GCA_036521235.1 Acidimicrobiales bacterium
CCCTCGCGGCCGAAGAGGGTGCGCGCGCCGCCGGACTCCCACACGATCGAGGCGTTCACCTGCGCGCCCGCCTCGACCCCCTTGTACGGATAGACCTTCACGTCGCCGCGCACTTCAGCGTGCGCGCCGACCAGGCAGCCCTCGCCCAGCACCGCACCCGGCTCGACGCGCGCACCGACCCGCAGGTCGCACGAGCGACCGAGCACCGCGCCCTCTACCCGAGCGCCCGGCCCGAGGTACGAGTTCTCGCCGATCACCGAGCGCTGGACCTCGGCCCGCTCGGCCACGCGCGTGTTCGCGCCCAGCGTGGTGTAGGCGCCGAGGACGGCCGTGGCGTCGACCGTGCAGTTCTCGGCGACGTAGGTGGGCGAGTCGAGGCGCGCGGACGGATGGATCGTCGACCCCTTCCCGACCCAGACGCCGGGGCGCAGCTCGAAACCTGAGATATCGACGTCGACCTTGCCGTCCATGATGTCCTCGTGCGCCTTGAGGTAGGCGGCGGTCGTCCCGATGTCCTCCCAGTACCCGTCGGCCACGTAGCCGTACAGCGGCCGGCCGTCATCGAGGGCACCGGGGAACACCTCACCCGAGAAGTCGACGGGGCGCCCCTCGGGGATCCGCTCGAAGATCTCGGGCTCGAGGACGTAGATCCCGGTGTTGATGGTGTCGCTGAACACCTGGCCCCAGCCGGGCTTCTCCAGGAAGCGCTCGATGCTGCCGTCCTCACGGGTGATGACGATGCCGAACTCGAGCGGGTTCTCGACCGCGCTGAGCGCGATGGTGGCGAGGGCGGCGTTCTTCTCATGGAACGCGATGACCTCGGTCAGGTCGATGTCGGTCAGCACGTCGCCCGAGATCACGATGAAGCGCTCGGTCAGCTGCTCCATCGCGTTGCGCACCGAGCCGGCCGTGCCGAGCGGCGACTCCTCGGTCGCGTACGCCATGCGGACCCCGAGCTCGCTGCCGTCGCCGAAGTAGCTCCGGATCGCGTTGGGCAGGAAGGCGACCGTGACGACGATGTCGGTGATGCCGTGCCGCCGCAGGAGCGACACGATGTGCTCCATCATCGGGCGGCCGACGAGCGGCAGCATCGGCTTGGGGAGATTCGACGTCTGCGGACGCAGGCGGGTGCCCTCGCCGCCGGCCATGATCACGGCTTTCACGCCGGGCTCCTCTTCACGTGTCCTTGTCTCGCGGCCCTGCCCTCGCGCAGGGCCTTGCGGGCGGGACCGATATAGCTCCAGGCGGCGATCCACGCCAGCACCAGGCCGGTGACACCGGTGACGTACGCGATCACGGTGATCGGCGCCTGCCAGCCGGCGCCGCCGTAGGCAAGAAGAAAGGTCGGGTACGCGAACATCAGCCCGAATGTGCCCGCCTTGCCGACCCACAACACGTCGATGCGTGCGGCGCCCAGTGAGGCGAGCAGGACGACCATGACCGAGACCAGGACCTCCCGGGCGATGGTGGCGATGCCGAACCACAGGGGGACGGCGCCGTACACCATCACCGAGATCACCGCCGTCCCCACCAGCAGCCGGTCGGCGGTCGGGTCCATCACCTTGCCGAACGTCGACACCTGGTGGTAGCGGCGGGCCACGAAGCCGTCGACCCAGTCCGTGGCGCCGAGGACGGCCAAGAGGATCGCCGCCGCCGTCTGCTCGTGCCGGCCGAAGAGCAGCCACAGGAAGACCGGGATGCACGCCAGGCGAAGGAGCGTGATGAGGTTCGGGACGGTCAGGATCCGGTCCAGCCCCTCATCCTGCCCCTGGGCGGACGGGGGTGTGGTGGCGTGGTGCGTCACGTGCACGCTGTCGAGATCGCCCACTTCTTCCACGCCGGCCACGGCGCGAGTCTACGGAAGCCACGGTGCCGCACGGGTCCTGGCCCCTGTGTGTCAGAGTGGCACGATGCCTCGATTCGAAGCGTTCCGCGGTCTGCGGTACCAGCCGGAGATGGCGCCGCTGGCGCAGGTCATCGCCCCGCCGTACGACGTGATCTCGTCGACCGAGCGGGTCCATCTGGCCTCGCGCCACCCGGCCAACGCGGTCCTCGTCGAACTGCCCGAGGCGGACCTCTCCGGCGGGCGGGACCGTTATGCCGTCGCCACCGACCTCTTCTACCACTGGCTCAACGAGGGCATCCTCGCGGCCGACCCCGAGCCCTGTCTCTATCCGTACCGCATGACCGACACGGCGGGCCGCGCCACGACCGGTGTCATCGGGCTGCTCGGGCTCGCCGACCCCGGCGAGGAGAGCGACATCCTCCCCCACGAGCAGACGCTGCCCAAGCCGAAGAGCGACCGCCTGGACCTGCTGCGCGCCACGCGGGCCAACCTCTCGCCGATCTGGGGCCTCTCCATGGCCGACGGCGTCACGGCCACCTTCGACCCGACCGACGACGAGCCGGTCGGCGACGCGTACGACGACGACGGGGTGCGCCACCAGCTCTGGGTCCTGAGCGACCCCGACGCGATCGCCGCGGTCACCGCCGCCATCGGCCGGGCTCCCGTCGTGCTGGCCGACGGCCACCACCGCTATTCCACCGCGCAGACTTACCAGGCGGAGGCGCGCGCGGCCAACGGCGACGCGCCAGGCCCCCACGACCTCGTGTTGGCGCTCGTCGTGGAGCTCTCCGAGGACCAGCTGACCGTCGGTGCGATGCACCGCACCATCAGCGGCCTGCCCTCCGACTTCGACCTGGTCGGTGCTCTCGGCCAGTGGTTCGACCTGGTGCGTGCGGGTGCGGCGGACGAGCGGACCTTGACGGCGCTGGCCGATTCCAGCTCGCTGGCGTTCGTGACGGGTGGGCAGGCCTTCCTCCTGCTCCCCCACGCAGACCTGGTGGAACAGGAAGGCCACGACCTCGACTCCAACCTCGTCGCGACGGTGCTCGCCGGCCT
>DATDIE010000327.1:0-7338 GCA_036521235.1 Acidimicrobiales bacterium
AGGATCCGCGGACGTCGTCGTGGCCTTCTTTGTCCGGCGGAGTGACTTCGAGCGCCGCATCGAGGGGCTGGCGAAGATGATCTTCCCCGCCGGAGGCCTGTGGGTGGCATGGCCCAAGCGCGCCTCGGGTCGGGAGACGGACATGCACGAGGGCGTCGTACGCGAGGCGGCACTGCCGCTCGGCCTCGTCGACAACAAGGTGTGCGCGATCGACGACACGTGGACCGGGTTGCGCGTCGTGTGGCGCCGCGAGCGCCGGGGTTAGCGCGGCCGACGGATCAGAAGAGCGTGAAGTTCGAGAGCGGCCAGATCCGAACGTCGACCTTCCCGACGATCGTCGACTCATTGATCGGGCCCCAGTACCGGCTGTCGCAGGACAGCATGCGGTTGTCACCCATTACGTAGACGTCTCCCTCGGGGATGTGGAAGGGGTGATGCAACGCGTAGGGCGCGCCTGAGGGCCCGGGATACGTCTTGCCTTGCTCCGAGGAGGGCAACCAGGACTGGTCGAGCAGCTTGCCGTCGATGTACACGTTCCCGCCCGCCAGCGAGATCGTCTCACCGGGCAATCCCACCACCCGCTTGACGAGGTCGGCGACCGGAGGCCCGGCGCAGTCCTCGTTGGGGGGAGTGGAGAACACGATGATGTTGCCCCGGTCGACCCCATGGAGGTGGTAGCTGAGCTTGTCGACGACGATGCGGTCACCGATCTGCAGCGTCGGCTCCATCGAGCCGGACGGAATCGAATACGTGGCGATGACGAACGTGCGGAGGAGGACGGCGATGACCACGGCCACTACCACGACGGTGCCCAGTTCCCACGCCCAGCGGGCGGACTTGTGCGCCGGCTGGGCGTCGGGCTCCACGCCAGGGTCTTCTCCGGGGCCCGCGGCGTCGGCCTGCTGCTCGTCGACGTCCATGGCGGAGAGCAGTATTACCCGCCGACGGCTGGTGGTCGGGTCGCCGGACCTCGTGGAACCGATGTGTCACGCCCGGGCGTCAGAATGAGGTGGTGCCTGAGGCCGTCATCTTCGACTTCTACGGGACGCTGGCTCACTGGGCCGACACCGAGAAGGCCAGCTACGAAATGGTGTTTGCCGCCTTCGGCTACGAACTGGCACCGGCGGTGCGCGACGGCTACTTCTCGCTGTACGACGGCGTGGACCACGCCGAGCACTCCGTCAGCGAGGACGCCTACGAGGCCTGGGTCCGTTACCGCTTGGGTGAGCTGACGCGGGCGTGCGGCGTGGACGCCACGGAACGCGAGGCCATGGTCGACGCACTGCGCAACCTCGACCAGCACCCGATGGTCGCGTACCCCGAGGCTGCCGAGACGCTCGCCCTGCTACGCGACGCCGGGGTCACGGTGGGTGTCTGTTCCAACTGGGGCTGGGAGCTCGACGCGTATCTCGAACAGGTCGGGCTGCTGCGCCTCGTCGACTGTTCGATCACGTCGGCCCGGGCCGGTTCGCGCAAGCCGCATCCAGGGATCTACGCCAGCTCGGTCGAGGCGCTCGGAGTCCGGCCCGAGCAGGTGGTGTTCGTCGGCGACTCGTGGGAGCCCGACGTGCGCGGCCCGCGGCGCGTGGGCATGACGGCGGTCCACGTCTGGCGACCAGGCGAGCGCATCGGTCAGGAGCCGCCGACCCTCGAGCCCGGCGACCACCGGGTCGACGAGCTGCGCGGTGTGTTGCCGATCGTCGGCGTCAGCTGACGCGGCCCACGGCCTGGCGGCCGTTCTCGGCGAGCCCGGCCGCCAGCTTCTCGCGGTCGTCGTCGCTCAACTGCTCGAAGCGCACGTCGGCGCTGTCGAGCGGGCGCCACCACACCGGCTCGTCGCACACCCACGCCTCGGCGCGCAGTTCCACCTTGGTCACCTTGCCGGTCGCCGTCTGCGGCAACGACGCGGAGACGCGGACGTAGCGGGGGAGCCACTTCGGGCCGAGATCGGGTTGCGCGAGCAGCCACCGCGCGAAGGCCCCGGCGTCGAACGGACGTCCCGGCACCGTTTCGAGCGCGATCATCACCTGATCACCCGCGCCCGACGCCGTATCGGGCACCGGGTACACCGCGACGACCGCCACGTCCGGGTTGCGCGACAACACCGCTTCGACCGGGCCGGCTGAGAAGTTCTCCGAGTCGACGCGGAGCCAGTCGCCGCTGCGACCGGCGAAGTAGAAGAAGCCGTCCTCGTCGACGTAGCCCAGGTCGCCGGTCCAGTACCACCCGCCGCGCAGGCGCTCCGCCTCGGCGTCCTGGCGTCGGTAGTAGCCCTCGAAGCTGCCGCGGCCGCTCCGGTTGACGATCTCGCCGATGGCCTGACCTGCATTCAGGAGCTGCCCGTCGGGTCCGAACTCCGCCCGCACGCATTCCTCGTTCGTCTCGGGGCTGATGACGGCCAGGTCGACCCCGTCGACCGGCCGGCCGAGGGCGCCCTTGGGCATACCGACCACCGGGTTCACCGCAGCGCCACCCTCGCTCTGGCCGTACCCCTCGATCAGGTAACACCCGAAACGCTTGCGGAAGCGGCCGCGGTCACGCACGGAAGCCTCGGTCCCGAAGGCGCTCGTCAACGTGTTGTCCGCGTCGTCCGGTCGCTCCGGGGTAGCGAGGATGTAGGCGATCGCCTTGCCCACGTAGCTGAACTTGGTGGCTCCGAAACGACGGACGTCGTCGAGGAACGCCGACGCGCTGAAGCGCGGCCGCACGGCGATCGCCGCGCCGACCATCACTGACGGACCCCACAGCGCCATGAGCGCGTTCCCGTGGAACAGTGGCATCGGGCAATAACAGACGTCGGAGGACGTGTAGCCGTAGCCGGGCGCGGCGACCTTCGCGATCCCGGCCAGGCGGCCCTGCGTGCACCGCACCGCCTTCGGCACCCCCGTCGTGCCGGACGTGAAGATCAGCAGGAACAACGACGCCTCGTCGACGGCGTCGGCCCCGTCGACGAGGGCCTGCGCGGCCGGGCCACCGGCGAACTCGGCGACCAAGGCCTCGTATGGCGGCGTCCCGATCACCTGCACGTTGTCGGGGTCGACCCCGAGGTCCAGCCCGGCGAGTAAGCCCGCGCCCTCCTCGTCGGTGACGATCATGGAGCAATCGGTGGCACGCACGTCCGCCGCCAGCGCCTCGCCTCGGCGCGTCGGGTTGATGCCCACGATCGCAGCCCCGGCCAGCGCGGCTCCGTTGAGCCAGAACAGGTACTCGGGGCCGTTCGGCAGCAGGACCCCGATGTGCGGCAGCGCGTCACCCATCAGCGATCGGGCCAGCGCACCTCGAGCCGCGCCTTCGGCCACGGCCTGACGCCACGTCCAGCTCCCCGTGGCGTCCACGACGCCGGTGCGGTCGTCCTCCGCCCGGGCCGCCAGCATCTCGGCCACCGTCGTCACGACGACGCCCCCTCGCCCGCCCCCAACCCGAAGGTCCGTCGCACCAGGCTCCGGTCGAGACCGTCGACCGTCCCCGCGCCGCACAAGGCCATCGCCCGTCGCACCTCCGCCTCGAACCAGCCCAGCATCCCGGCCACGCCCTCCGCGCCCCCCGTCGCCAGGGCCCACAGCGACGGCCGGCCCACCAGCCCGACCCGGGCCCCGAGAGCCAACGCCTTCACCACGTCGGGTGCCCGACGCAGCCCCCCGTCCACGTAGACCTCGGCCCGCCCGGCGACCGCGTCGACGACCTCGGCCAGGATGTCGGCGGTGGCCGGCGCGTCCGCCAGCTGGCGGGCCCCGTGGTTCGACACAACCACCGCAGCCGCGCCCGCGTCGACGCAGCGCACGGCGTCGTCCGCCCGCTGCACCCCCTTGACCACCACCGGCAACGAGCTCAGCCCGGCCAGCCACCCGATGTCGTCGGGCGTCAACGCCGGCTCGAACTCCCGCGTCACCACCGCCATGAACCCGCCCTCCCGTGCACTAGAAGTCGAGTCCCCGGCCAGGTTCGGCAGCGCCAGGTCCTCGGGCAGGTGCACCCCGGTCCGCCACTCGCGCAAGCGCAGCCCCGACACCGGAGCGTCCACCGTCAGGACCAATGCCCGGTACCCCGCCGACACCGTCCGTGCGACGAGCTCGGCCGTCCGGGAACGCTCCCGCAGCACATAGATCTGCATCCACCGCACCGCCTCGTCCGGTACCGCCGCCGCCACATCTTCCAAAGGGCACGTGGCGAGGGAAGACAGGATCAGCAGCGCCCCCGCCGCCGCGGCGCCCCGGGCCGTCGCCACCTCGCCCTCGACGTGCGCCAGCCCCTGGATCGCCGTCGGGGCGATCCCCACCGGCAGCCGGATCGTCGACCCCAGCACGGTGGTCGCCGTCGACACCTCGTCGACGCCCGCCAGGACCCGCGGGTGCAGCTGCCAGCGGCCCCACGCCGCCACGTTCCCGTCCAGCAACCGCTCGTCGTCCGCCCCGCCGGCGTAATAGGCGTAGGCCATCTCCCCGATGACCAGCCGGGCCTCCCGCTCCAGCTCCTCGAGCGACAGGTCGGTCACCAGCGCTGTAGGCCCCGTCAGCCGGAGCTCCGGCCCACCCCCACCCGCAACCCCGCCCCCGCCGCCGCCGGCGCCCGGGTTACGCCCCGTCGGGCCGGTCCTGGCAGGATGAGCAGGCACGGGCCGCATGGTAGGCGGCATGACGAAGGGGAGGTGGCGTGCGGTTCTCGTATGCGGAGTCGATGGTCGACCCGGCCTATTACCTGCCGCTCGCCCGGGCGGCCGAAGAAGCTGGATACGACTCCATGGTCGTCCCCGACTCCATCTGCTACCCCGAAGTCTCCGACACCACGTACCCGTTCAACCCCGACGGCACCCGCGAGTTCCTCGAGGACAAGCCCTTCCTCGAGCCGTTCTCGATCATCCCGGCCATGGGCGCCGTCACCGAGCGCCTCCGCTTCGTGACCTTCGTCATCAAGCTCCCGATCCGCCACCCCGTCCTCATCGCCAAGCAGGTCAGCTCGACCGCCGTCCTCACCGACGACCGCCTCGTCCTCGGCGTCGGCACGAGCCCCCGGCCCGAGGACTACGAGATCTGCGACGTCCCCTGGGCCCGCCGCGGCAGGCGCATGGACGAGATGATCACCGTCATGCGCGGCCTCACGGCGGGCGGCTTCTTCGAGTTCCACGGTGACATCTTCGACGTCCCTTCCATCAAGATGTGTCCCACGCCGCGCCGTCCCGTGCCGATCCTTATCGGCGGCCATCACGAGGCCGCCCTCAAGCGGGCCGCCGTCGACGGCGACGGCTGGTTGCACGGCGGCGGCGACCCCGCCGACCTCCCCGGGCTCCTCGACCGCCTCGCCATCCTGCGCAAGGAGCACGGCACCGAGGACAAGCCGTTCGAGGTTCACGTCATCTCGGCCGACGCCTACACGCCCGACGGCATTCATCGGCTCGAGGACCTCGGCGTCACCGACGTCATCGTCGGGTTCCGCTGGCCCTACGGCGTCGAGCAGGACACCGAGGACCTGCAGACCAAGATCGACAACCTGCGCCGCTTCGCCGACAACGTGATCACCAAGGCCTGAGCAAGGAGGTACACGAGATGGCTGACGCACCAACGGAAACCCTGACCGCTCGCGAGCTCGGCAGACGCTCCCGCGCCGCGGTCCACGAACGGGACCGCGGCGCCTGGCTGGACCTCTTCGCGCACGACGCCCTGGTCCAGGACCCCGTCGGCCCTTCGCCGTTCGACCCCGAAGGCAAGGGTCATCACGGACGGGAGGCCATCGCCGCCTTCTACGACGCCGTCATCGCCCCTTCCGAGGCCATCGACTTCGACATCTACGAGTCGTATCTCTGCGGCAACGAGGTCGCCGACGTCGGCGTCATCCGCACAACCCTCGCCGGCGGCACACACTGCGCCATCGTGCACGTCGTCATGACGTACCGCACCAACGGCCACGGCAAGATCGCCTCCCTGCGCGCCTACTGGGAGTTCGACCAGCTCGAGCTCGTTGAGCTGGAGGGCTGAGCACGCCGATGGAGGTCACGGTCCGCGACGGGTTCTTCTCCGACACCGCGTTGCTCGGGAGCCGCTGCACGAACTGCGCCAACTTCCTCTTCCCCCGTGTCGACTCCTGCACGTACTGCGCCACCGAGGGCCCCGAGCCGGTGGAGCTCTCGACGACTGGCATCTTGTGGTCCTGGACCGCGGTCACCGCGCCGCCTCCTGGATACCAAGGCGAGGTCCCCTTCGGCATCGGCGTCGTCGAGCTCCCCGAGGGCGTGCGGGTCATCACGCGCCTGACCGAGGGCGACCCCGCCGCCCTCCACGAGGGCCAGCCCATGGAGTTCCGGCTCGTCCCCCTGCACCAAGACGCCGAGGGCAACGACGTCATGACGTACGCCTACGCGCCGACGCCCGGCGGCAAATGAGCGCCGCGTCCTCCTCCGTCGTCGTGGCCGGCGTCGGCATCCACCCCTTCGGGCGCTTCGACGGGGTCTCGACGACGGACATGGGCGTCACGGCCGTGCGGGCCGCCCTGCGGGAGGCCGGCATCGGCAAGGGCGACTTCCAGGCCGCCTTCTGCGGGACCGCTTACGGCGGCGTCGCCACCGGCCACAAGGTCCTCAGCCGTCTCGGCATGACGGGCATGCCGATCGTCGACGTCGAGGCCGGCTGCGCGAGCGGTGGGGCCGCCCTCATGCTGGCGGCGGGGGCCATCCGGGCCGGCCAGTACGACACCGTTCTCGTGTTCGGCACCGAGAAGATGCCGAAGGGGATCATCCGCTCCTCCTTCTTCGAGCCGTGGCAGGAGGAGGCGGGCCTGGCCGCCACGCCGGCCTTCTTCGGCCTGCGCGCCCAGCGCCTCTGCCTCACCTCCGGCGTCACGAAGGACCACCTGGCCCGAGTGGTCGTGAAGAACCGCCGCAACGGGGCGGCCAACCCCGACGCCATGTACCAGAAGGAGATCTCCGTCGAGGAGGTCCTCGCCTCCCGCGTCGTCTGCGAGCCACTCCACCTCTTCATGCTCTGCTCGCCCAACGAGGGTGCCGCCGCCATCGTGCTGCGCCGCGCCGACCTGACCGCCACCCCTCCCGCGCCCGTCACCCTGGCGGCTGCCGTCCTGCGCTCCCACATCTCCGGCTCCGTGCTCAGCGAGTCGACGCCGCTCTCGGGCCTGGCCGCCGACACGGCGCCGGCCCCGACCACGCTCGCCGCCACCGCCGCGTACGAAGAGGCCGGCGTCGGGCCCCAGGATCTCGACGTCGTCGAGTGCCAGGACACCGACGCCGCCCGCGAGCTCATGTCCTACGAAGAGCTCGGCCTGTGTGGACCGGGCGGGGCGGCCGAGATGCTCGACGCCGGCGTCACTTCGGTGGGGGGACGCCTTCCCGTC
>DATDIE010000328.1:0-19694 GCA_036521235.1 Acidimicrobiales bacterium
AACGACCTCGACCTCGGCGAACTCGCGGGGCGCCTGGGCCCGCGCCTCGGCGCAGGCGATGACCGACGTCGTCCACCAACGCAGCGGGTCCTGCTCCGCCCACCCTGGCTGGGGGTTCGTCGTCGTGAGCTCTGAGCGGGCCATCGTGACCAGGCCGTCGTCGCTCCACAGCCCGACCTTGGTCACCGACGTGCCGAAGTCGAGGGTCAGGATCATCATCGGGAGTGCACCAACGCGGCGACGAGCCCCGCCATCTCGGCCGGGTCGGCGTCCTGGTAGATCGTCCGCCCCATCGCCATCCCCGCTCCCCCGCCGTCCATGACGTCGCGCACCTCGTCGAGGACGGCGTCGCGACCGCCCCCGGTGACCGGCCCGCCGAGGAAGAGGACGGGACCGCCCACGCTCGCCACCACCCGGGCGACCGCATCGCGGCGCTCGTTGCCCGGCGCGACGGCCGGCACCGGGACCTTGATCACCGGCGCGCCCATGTCGTACGCGATCACCGCGGCCAGCACGATGCTGTCGGTGTCGCGGCGGATGCGGCCCTCGCGCCAGAGCAGCGGCTCGACCAGCGCCTCGAGCCCGGCGCCACGCGCCTGCTCCAACACCTGTCCCAACAGCTCCAGGGCGGAGGCCGTCATCGGGTCCTCGAAGTCGATGCGCGTCATGTGCTTGATCCCGGTCCACCCGTCCGACGCGGCCCGCCCGACGCTTGCCACGAGCCGGTCGTCGAGCTCGAACACCGATCCGGCCAAGCCCGTGCGGTTGAGGGAGAGATACGTCCGGTGCTGCGGCGTGACGTGGCCGGCGGCGGCCAGCCCCTCGAGCGGCTGCGCCGTCGCGAGGATCCCGTCGCACGCCGGCAGCGACTTGGCCAGGGAATCGAAGAACTCGGACCAGTTCTCCGTCGTCAGCACGGCGCGCGCCCGATGGTCCGCCGCCAGGATCAGCGCGGGGGTCGGCAACGTCGCGACTCCCGTCACGCCGGCCGTTCCCCGGCGAGCGACAACACGACCTTGGCCAGTGCCGAGAAGTCCTCGCGCCCGTAGCCCGCGGTGCTGGCCGCCGTGAGCAGCTGGCGCGCCGCGGCGGTGGTCGCGACGGGCACGCCGGACTTGGACGCGTACGCCATGGCCAGGTCGATGTCCTTGGCCATGAGGTCCGTCATGAAGCCCGGCTTCCACCCGTTGGAGGCCGGGCTGTCCGGGACGACGCCCGGCACCGGCAGCCGCGTCCGCACCGCCACGCAGTCGCCGGTGGCGTGCGTCAGGACCTCGTAGAGCTTGGTCATGTCGACCCCGGACTTCGCCGCCAGCGCCGTGGCCTCCGCCGTCGCCGTCATCTGCGCCGCGTAGATGACCTGGTTGCACAGCTTCACCACCTGGCCCATGCCGGCCCCGCCCACGTGGACGATCAGGCCGGCGAACGGCTCGATCGCCGGCGTCGTGTCGACCAGCACGTCGTGGTCGCCGCCGACCATCAGCGTCAGGGCCCCCTTCTGCGCGCCCGCCGTCCCGCCCGAAAGAGGGGCGTCGAGGTAGCGCGCCCCCACGGCATGGACGAGCTCGTGCTGGGACCGCTCGACCTCGGGGTCGATCGTCGAGCAGTCCACGACGGTCGTGCCCTCACCGAGCACCGGCAGCATGTCGTCGACGACTTCGACGACGTCGGGCGAGTTAGGCACGCACAAGATGACCACCTCGGACGCCTCGGCCACGCCACGCGGCGAGCCGCCGTCCCGCGCGCCACGCGCCACGGCGGCGTCGATGGGGCCCCGGCCCCGCGAGGCGACGCTGACGTCGTGGCCCGCGTCGACGAGATGCCCCGCCATCGGCAGCCCCATGGCGCCCAGCCCGATGAACCCGATACGCATACCTCTTCCCTCCCGACGGCTCGAGGCGCGGCTACGCGAACTGCGGCAGCCACTCGGACGTGCCGGCCAGCAGCTCGTCGACCATGGTCTCCGTTGCGCCGAGGTCGCCTCGGCCGGCCAGCGGGTCCAACGCGAAGGCCTCGCCCGCCAGGCGGCGGTCGCCGCGCAGCGCCGCCTCGACGGTCAGCTCCTGCGTGGCCACGTGCCGCCGCACCAGCTCGTCGTAGGGCGTGGGCAGCGCGACCCGGTCCCGGCCCCGGATGCCGTCGCCGTCGATCACACAGATCGACTCGAGGACGGCGTCGGACGGCAGCCCGACGCCCTGCCCGGTGTTGGGGATGTTCACCGGTGCCTCGAACGGCTCGCCGCTGAGCATCGCCTGGATCATCGGCGAGGGCAGCTCACCCGACTGCCAGGTCTGCAGGTCCTTCGTGCCGGCGAGCCAGGCGTCGACATCGGCCACGTACTCCGCTTGATGCGCCTCGCGCCTCGAGATCGGGCTGAGCTCGATGTTGTACGCCGCGCCCCACTCGGACTCGGGGGTGAGCGCGAACGCGACGAACTCTGCGATGTGCCGGTCGCCCGCCGCCGGGAAGGTGCCCCACCGGTCGAGCAGCGTCAGCTTGAACAGATGCCGCTCGGCGAAGTCGCGCTTGGAGAACTTCTCGGCCTCCGGTCGACCCGGCGACGGCCGCAGCGACTCGAGGCCACCCACCTCGTCGACCAGCTTGTGCAGGACCTCGAACCCGTCGTCCCCGTCGACCTCGAGCCCGGTGAGCACGGGGAAGTGGTTCACCCCCGTCACCGTGCACGTGACGGCCTCGAACGGCTTGCCGCACGCGATGGCCAGGTCCATGCAGAAGTTGCCGACCTCGTGGCACAGGCCCACCGTCTTGATCTCCGTCTCCCGGCACACGGCGCGCGTCAGGCAGGTCATCGGGTTGGTGATGTTGAACAGCCACGCGTCGGGACAGTGCTCCTCCATCGCCTTGCCGATGCCGACGAGGACCGGGATGTTGCGCAGCGACCGGTTGACCCCGCCCGGCCCGACCGTGTCCCCCACCGTCTGCATGATGCCGTGGCGGGCCGGCACGTCCAGGTCGACCGTCATGGAACGGAACCCCCCCGTCGAGATGCACACGATGACGAAGTCTGCGCCGTCGAGCGCCGCACCGAGGTCGGTCGTCGTCGCGATCGTGGCCTTGGCCTCCAACGCGTCGTTGACCTTGTGCGCCAGCGCCTCCATCTTGGGGAGCGGCGCCGGGTCGATGTCCTCGAGCACGAGATGCATGCCGGCGAGGGCCGGCGTCCCGAACAGGTCGGCCATCAACTCGGGGGCCCACTGATAGCTCCCGCCGCCCACGATCGTTACTTGGGTGCTCACGCCGCCACAGTACAGTCCCGGTCGTGAGCGAACTCCGGCGTCGCGCCCCCCAGGCGCTCGCCGCCGCCTTCACGGCGAGCGGCCTCGTCCACATGGTGCGACCGCAGGTGTTCGCGTCGATCATGCCCCGCGCGATTCCCGAGCGGCACCACACCAACCTCATCTATGCGAGCGGCCTCGCCGAGCTGGCGTGTGCCGTCGGGCTCGTGCGCCGCACCCCTTGGGCGCCGGCCGCCAGCGTCGCCGTGCTGGCTGCCGTGTTTCCCGCCAACGTGCAAATGGCCCTCGATGCCGGCAGCGACCGCAACTCCGGCCCGGCCAACTCGCCCGCACTGGCCTGGGGCAGGCTCCCTCTCCAGCTGCTCATGATCTGGGCCGCGCTCCAGGCTCGGCCCGATCCCAGACAACCCTCGCACTGACGCCAATGGAGATCCGGGTCCTCCGCACCGGTGATGATCGCCTCGTCGCGGCGGCCTCGCATCTCTTCGACGGGCCGGCCACGCCCGAGGCGACGGCACGTTTCCTCCGCGAGGAAGGGCACCATCTGCTCGTCGCCTACGAGTCGGAGCGGCCCGTCGGCTTCGTCACCGGCGTCGAGGTCACGCATCCCGACAAGGGGACCGAAATGTTCCTCTATGAGCTCGCCGTCGACGAGCCGTCCCAGAACCGAGGCATCGGCCGCGCGCTCGTCGAGCGGCTGGCCGTCGTCGCCCGCGACGCGGGGTGCTACGGCATGTGGGTCATCACCGATGACATCAACCGCCCCGCCCGAGCCGTCTACGAAGGGACCGGTGGGGTGCCCCAGACCGACCAGGTGATGGAGGTCTGGACCTTCTAGGACGTCGGGGGCGCGTCTCGGACGACGTTCGCCGAGTCGACCTGGTGGATGCCCGCCGTCGTCGCCGACGGGCCGCCGTCCCGGGTCAGCACCTCCAACCCGGCTTGTGCCTGGTCGGCGCCGTCGAACACCACCACACAGGTGGCGGTGCCTTCTCCGTCGGACAGCCAGAGGCTCTGGCGATAGCCGGGCAGCGCACGGAGCTCGGGGATCACGAACTCGTCGAGCACGCGCTGCCGATGAGCGGGATCTGACCCTGGTTCGATCGCGATCTGGACCACGGCGGCGTACCCCCGGCCCGCGCTCACAGGACCTTTTCTCCCCAGAAGCAGGCGAACGGGTTGTCGTTGTACGGCGGGACGTCCACGTAGCCGGCCGAGCGGTACAGCGCCAGACCGTGCTGTTGCTTCGGTCCGGTGTCCAGCCGGACCAGCTCGTAGCCCAGCTCCCGCGCCGCATCCTCCAGCGCGTCCAACAGGGCCCTCGCCACGCCGCGGGAGCGCGCGGCGGGACGGACGAACATCCTCTTGATCTCCGCCACGCCGTCGTCGAGGCGTCGCAGACCACCGCCGGCCACCGCTGCGCTCCCTTCGTAGCCGACCAGGTACGACCCATCCGGTGGGCGCAACTCGTCGGGCGAGAGCGGAGGGTTGTCGAGCCGGCTGAAGGTCGCGTAGACGTCGTTGAGCTCGGCACGCATCTCGGCCAGGAGTTCGGACGCCGGAGGCTCCTCCGGGTCACGGCGTTCGAACCGGATGTCGCTCACGCCATCTTGTCGGGGTGCAACGCCTGCGCCATCCGCCGCATGCCGTCGCGCCAGGGCACCGTCGTGTGACCCGCCAGTTCGTGCATGCGCGTGGTGTCGATCTGCACGCTGTCGATGGTCTGTTCGGTCGGCTCGAAGCGCGCCGACACTCCCGTCAGCTCACCCAGGTAGGTGCACCACTCTTCGATGCTGACCGGTTCGCTTCCGCCCCAGTTGACCGTAACGGCCGGCACGGACGCTGCAGCCAGCAAACGGGGAACCATGGCGAGAATGTCATCGGCGTGTAACGGGTGGTAGACGCTCGGCGCGTCCACGTGCACCGGGATGGCGTTGCCCGACAGCATCATGTGGAGGTGGATGGCCGGCCAGCCGCCGTTGTCCCCATAGGGAACCGAGAGCCGGGCGATCGTGGTGGGCAACGTGAAGCGCTCGGCTGCCCAGCGCGCCGTGCCCTCCGCCGCGATCTTGCAGATGCTGTAGGTGCGCAGGAAGGGCCACACGCCGTGGTTGTCGCCGAGCAACGCCGACTCGTCGAGTGACCGGTGGCCGGCGGGCTTGTAGACCGCGGTCGACGAACAGTGCAAGAACGCATCTGCTCCTCGATGGTGCTCCATGAGGTAGGCCAATCCCCCGCTGTTGGCCGCCAGGTCGCGCTCCCAGTCGTTCGTCTTCGCCACCGCGAAGTTCAGGACGTAATCGGCGTCCGCGGGGAGGTCACCCACGTCGCCGGACACCAGGTCGATCGGCACACACTCGACACCGGACGCCTCGAGATCGGCACGGGCCGCTGCGTCGGAGAAGCGCGCCGCCCCCACGACGCGGTTGTCCCGGGCGAGGGCTTGGGCCAGCGGACGGGCCACCTGTCCGGTGACGCCGGTGATGACGATCGTCTTGTCGTGGAGGGGTTCAGGACTCATACGACCCTTTCGTAGTCGCTACGCTGCCCCGCGTGCACCTCTATGCGGCGTACTTGGGAGGCGAGCTCAGCTCCGGCCGCATGGGTGAGGACCACGAAGTGGTGTTCGTGGTGGCTGCCGACGTGATTTCGGCCCGCAAAGCGGCCAAGGCGAAATGGGGCGGCGACGGCCGCGCCCACGTCGATGCGTTGACTCGCATCGACATGATCGACGGGTATGCGCTGACTCTGGAGGAAGCTGCCGGCTCAGGCGACCGCACCGAGACCGAGGGCTACAACGCGTAACGCTCAGACGACAGGGGAAAGCCCTCCGTCCAGGTTGATCGCCACACCCGTGAGATACGACGCCCGGGGCGACAGCAAGAAGCACCCGAGATCGGCGAATTCAAGGGCGCGGCCGAAGCGGCCCAAAGGGATCGCCGCGTTCTTAGAGAAGTTCTCGTAGAACTGGTCGACCGTTTGCCCCGTCGCCTGCGCGGCACGGACCCACTGGCCACTTTCGATGAGGCCGATCAACACGGCGTTGGAACGGACGCCATGGGGCGCGAGCTCCTTCGAGAGCGCCTTCATGAGCGCCATGCCCGCGGCGCGGGTGACCGAGCTCGGCTCGCTCGACGCACCTGGCGCCTTGGCGGCGAGCGCCAGGGTGAAGAGGATCGATCCCTGCGTCTCTCGGAGGTTGGGAAGGGTGAGGCGGGTGAGGCGCACGGCTGCCATCAGCTTGAGCTGGAAGTCGGCGTCCCACGTCGCGTCATCGACCGACTCGATCGCTCCGGCCGAGGCGCGGCCCGCGTTGTGGACGACCCCGTCGATGCGGCCCCAGCGCGCCTCCGCAGCGTCGACGAACGCTTGAAGGTCCTCCGGTCGGGTCACGTCGGCCCGCACCGCCAGAGCGTCGCCGTCCTCCTCGCGCAGTTCAGCTTCGGCAGCCCGCACCCGATCCTCGTCCCGGCCGCAGACCGCCACCGCGGCGCCCTCGTCGGTCAACCGCTTGGCCAAGGCCAGGCCGAGGCCATCCGTGCCGCCCGTGATGAGCACGACCTTGCCGTAGAGCTCGAGATTCATCGGATCACTCCTCCTTCGTCACCGCCGCGGTCACCCGATCGACAAAGGCGGTCGCCTCAGCTTGCGTGCGCAGCCGAACAAAGTCCAAGCCGGCCCACCGCGGATCATGCGATGCCTCCGAGTACCGGCGCCGATAGACCCGGTGCCGAGTGGCCGTCCAGGCGATGATCGACTTCTCCGGCTTCAAGGACCACAGATTCGAGATTGGCTCCTTGTTCCCGTTCCAGAGCTCCTCGCGGGTGAAGGTCCTCCGCAGCGTGCGCCGGATGGTCCGCGCCATGACCCTCGCGTAGGGCAGGTCGAACCAGACCACCGTGTCGGCCCGTCTCCAGACGATGTCCTGCACGGCCGAATAGCTCCCGTCCACGACCCAGGCCTCGCGCTCGGTCGCCCGGGCGACCCGTGCCCGAAATTCGTAGTCGGGCAACGGAGTCCAGCCCGGTTGGTGGTAGATCGAATCCAGCTCTACGTGGCTCACGCCGAGAGCGCGCGCCAGGGTCGCGGCCAGGGTCGTCTTGCCAGACCCCGAGCATCCGACGACGGCAACCCGATTTATCTCAGCGCTCCTGCTCGGTCGGCCGAACGAGGATCTCGTTGACGGCGACGCGACGTGGCTGAGTGATTGCATAGCGGATGCTCTCGGCGATGTCCTCCGCGTGCATGAGTTCGATACTGCCAAAGGTCTGCGCCATCCCCTCGAGGATCTCGGGGCGGTTGTGGGAGGCCAACTCCGTCGCCGTGGCGCCGGGCTCGATGAGGGTCACGCGGACGTGGCGCGTCGTGACCTCTTGACGCAGTGACTCGCTGAAGGCACCGACGCCGTGTTTGGTGGCGTTGTAGACGCCGCTGTTGAGACGCGCCACACGGCCGGCCGTGGAACTCAAGTTCACCACGTCGGCGACCGAACGCGGCTCTGCCTGCGCTGCCTCCAAGAGGTGCGGCAGCGCGGCATGTGTGCAGTAGAGGAGGCCCAACAGGTTGAGGTTGACCATGCGCTGCCACTCGTCGAGCGGCGCGCCGATGATCGGGCCGAGCAGCATTACGCCGGCGTTGTTCACCAACGTGTCGAGGCGCCCCAGCTCGTCGACCGTGGTGGCCACGGCGCTCGCGGCCTGGCCGGGATCGGTAACGTCGGCCTCGATCACGAGCGTCCTGTCAGGACCGAGTCGCTCGGACAGGGCCTCGAGACGGTCACGACGCCTCGCCACCAGGGCGACCTTGGCCCCCTCTTCGGCGAGCGCAGCGGCCGTGGCTTCGCCGATCCCGCTGCTCGCTCCAGTGACCAAGGAGACGGTCCCTTCCAATCTCTTCGTCATTGCTCCTCCGGCTCGGGGTCGTCCAGGCGGCCCGCGCCGCCGCCTTCGGTATAGCGCGGGTGGATCGCTGTCAGACGCGGGTCCAGAGGTTCAAGGTCGGGGTAAACGCCACGAGGGGCGCCACGGCTCGGGATGCCCGCTCTTGGATCACGGCGAACGTGCGAACAGTCCCGGCTATCCGGCTGGCGTGGGCTCCTTCACGGTTGCCGAGTCGTCGGGCGGCTCGATGCCGAACAGACCGACCGGCGTCCCGATGTCCTGGGGCACTCGCGTCGGGGTGTCGCGATTGAGCACTTCGCCGCGGAAGAAGGCGGGGCGGAACTGCGCGTAGGCGACCATCAGGATGATGCCGATTATCACCGCCGAGATGTCGAGTACGAAGACGCCTCCCATGTGCCAATGGGTCACCGGCATGGTCCACGTGGTGTAGGAGTTCACGGGTTGGTAGTAGTACCAGAACGCCCAACCCATCGCGAACCACAACATCAACCATCCGGCACCAGGAAGGACGCCCCGCAGCCAGAAGTTGCGCGGGCTCTCGCGCAGGGTATGGCGGAAGTACCACACGCAGGCAAGACCGGTGAGCCCGTAGTAGAACGCAATCCATATACCCAGGGCCGACACTGAGTCAGAGATGACCGCGTTGCCGTTCGAGAGGTAGTTCATCAAGACGTATAGCGCCACTGACACAGCGCCCATGGTGACGGTCGAGACGGTCGGCGTGAGGAACCGCTTGTGGATCCTGGCGAAGGCTGACGGGATCGCCTTGAACACCGCCATCGACAGAGTCGTCCGAGCTGTTGGCAAGATCGTCGTTTGCGTCGACGCGGCCGCCGAGCTCAAGACCATGAGAACGAGCAGCTTGGTGAGGAAAGTGCCAAACCCAGACGTCCCGAAGATCGAAGAGCCCAGGACCGTGAGCACGTCACCGTTGTGGTTGGGATTCCCCAGCCCGATGCCCGTCGTGCCGGTTCCGGCGTACGACTGGGTGGACATGATGACCAGCGCGTAGGTGGCGAGCAGGATCACGGTCGAGGTGACGGCGGCGCGTCCGGGCGTCTTGTCCCGGTCCTTCGTCTCCTCATTGACGGAGACCGCGGTATCCCATCCCCAGTAGATGAAGAGCATGAGCGTGAAACCGACCATGAAGCTCTCTGGGCTCGGCACAGAGAACGGGTTGAACCACGACCACGACGGCGTCAGGTGGCCTGATGGCGCGTGCCCGGATCCGACCTTCACCAGGGCGACGATCGAAAGGACCAGCAGCATCGTCACCTCGATGCCGAGCAGCACCTTCTGGAAATTGGCCGAGATCTCGATCCCCACGTAGCAGATGGCCGTCATGACGACGATCCAGGCAACGCCGACCAACAGCACCCACCCGCTCGTCGGGTTGTCGGCGATGCCGTTCGCTCCGAAGAGTTGGAAGAGGTAGTCGCTCGCGACCTGGGCCAGGCTGGCCATTACGAGGATGTCGGCGACGACGATTCCCCAGCCGCCCCACCACCCCGTCTTGGGCCCAAAGGCGCGCGTACTCCAGGTAAACGTCGTGCCGCAGTCTGGATCTGCGCTGTTCAGGGCCTTGTAGCCGTACGAGATGCACAGCATCGGCACGAAAGCGATGATCGTGATGATCGGCGCCTGCAGGCCGTTGATCGCGATGACGACGAAGCCCAGCGTGGCGGCCAGGCTGTACGCCGGGGCGGTCGAGGCGACGCCGACGACCACGGACGAGACGAAGCCAAGAGCTCCGCTCTTTAGACCCTTGTCCCCCGCTTCCTTATGGGCGAGCGACGCATCGAGATGAACCATGTCCCCCCCTTATCTCTCCAAGGGTTTGGGGGGGACGATAGTCAACGCACGTCGGGATATCCGGGAATTTTCACCGATCTCGTTCTGATCCGCCGGTTTTCCCACTGATTCAGGGCCATCGGGCCATCTATGTGCCCGAATTCGCAGTTACGAGCTGCGTCCCGCCTCGGCTTGGCCGATGCCGTCGCGGAGCTTCTGCAGGCTCGAGGACAAGAGCCGGGAGACGTGCATCTGGCTAACCCCGACGGCCACGGCGATCTCCGACTGGGTCAGGCCATCGACGAAGCGCATCCGCAGAATCGACTGTTCACGTGGGGGAAGCGTCGCGAGCGCCGGCCCGAGCAGAGCACGGTCCTCGACGGAGTCGTAGTTGTTGTCGTACTCCCCGAGCCGGGCGGAAAGCGGATCGTCCTCGCTCTCGTTCGCGTCGATGGACGCGGCGCGGTATCCCTGCCCGGCCTCGATCGCCTCGATGACCGCTTCTTCGCTCGCCCCGGTGGCCTCGGCAAGCTCCGCCACCGTCGGGTTTCGCCCGAGTTGCTGGACGAGGCTGGCCGTGGCATGGCCGAGCTCGAGGTAGAGCTCCTGCACCCGCCGGCTGGCGCGGACGGCCCATCCCTTGTCCCTGAAGTGGCGCTTGAGCTCGCCGATGATCGTCCTCGTGGCAAAGGCGGCGAAGTCCACGCCACGATCCGGGTCAAACCGGTCAACCGACTTGACGAGCGCGACGGATGCGACTTGGACCAGGTCGTCCAGCGGCTCGCCACGATGGAGGAACCGCCGTGCCAGCTGATGGGCCAGTCCGAGATTGGAAGTGATCAGCTCCTCGCGTGCAGCGGGGTCGAGAGGCGAAGGCTCAGCTCCGGTGTCGGACTCCAGCCCGGGATCCTGTTCCCGGCCCACCGTCACGCCGCATGGCCCCCGCGACGCTTGCGCAGCCATGCGCGTACCGAGCCATCCTGGCTCTCCCGACCGTGCTCATCTACGAGGGCGTCCAGTATCTGTTGACTCAGCCGAGCCGACTCGTCCTCGTCAGGTCCGGTGCCGTCAGCCGGGGCGGCACGCTCGAGAGTGCATTCGACCTCGATGGCATCCTCAAGCACGCTGAGGAGCAGGCAGAGATCCCCATACCGGGCGTCGTGGCCTTGGAGCGTAAGGAGGCACAGCTCGCCTACCGCAAGGCGCAGGTCCTCGAGCTCCTCGATGTCAAAGCCAGCTCGCGCCGAGATCGCGCTGGTGACGAGTCTGGCGAGCACGATGAGATTCCCCCGTGCCGGAAACCTGAGCTCGATGCGGTCTCCCGCAGCCAGCCTCTCCATGGAGTCCGTCACGATGCTCCAGCCGCCTCGAGCGAATCGGTGATCGTGAAGACGTTGGTGAGCCCCGTGATCTCGAAGATCTTCATGATGCGCGGATCGGCTACCACGACGTGGAGGTCGCCGCCCATCTCGCGGCAGCGCTTGAGTGCTCCCACGAGAACGCCCAAGGCTGTGGAGTCGAGGAACGTGACGCCGAGAAGATCGAGCACCACCGTGCTCCCCCCGTCGGCGATGACCCGGTGCAAGACCTCCCGGAGCTGCGGTGCCGTCGCAACGTCGATCTCGCCGCTGACTGCGATCACCGGACGGGCTCCTGTCCCGCTCTCCTCTATCTCAAAGTCCTGATCCACTCCTGCTCTCCTGGCTGTGCGTTCGATCACAAGGGCCTGCGGACGCGCTGCAATGGCGATTGGCCCAGGGCGTTCTATAGCCCCCCGGGGGACAACCTAAACGTCCTCGAGCCCGGCGGCGGCCGCACACTGCGGCTGTACGACGGCCGTTTCCACGTGTGGGGACGGGGTAGAGCGGCGGTCAGGGGCACCGTTGACCCCGGACGAAATAGCGTCGTGGCCAACCCCACGCCACCCGGGGGAGAATGTACCGTGCCCGAAACGTCAGAAGAGGAGATCCCAGCCTCCCCCCGGACCGATCGTGCCGATCGCGCGGAGGCGATTGCGACGGTGGTCGCCCTGCTCTGGGTCTCGGGCCTGGCCATCCTGTTCGCCGTCTACGGCGGCAACATCTCTCTCGTCGGGTTCATGGCGATCGGACCGTTCATTGCGGCCGCCTTTGCCCGACCGTCGAGAGTCGCCCTCGTCGGAATCCTGGGGGCCGTGTTCGCCCTCATCATCAGCACCCCTCCACACAACTATGGACAGCTGAACCACACGCTCCGGGTCATCACCCAGCTCGCGGCAACCTCGGTGGCGATGTGGATCTCCTACCTGCGCGGTCAGCGCAACGTGCAACTCTGGACCGCACGTTCGGAAACCAGGGACGAGCGGCGGCGGCGTGTCGCGGCCGAAACGGCGCAACGTATGCAGGTAATGGCACGCGCGTTGACCACGGCTGCCGATCCCGCCCAGGTGGCCGATGCGGTCTTCGCAGCCCTTCGTGACGAGCTCCACGTCGACGCGGCGACGTTTGCGCTGGTGGGCGAGAGCGGACGCCTGCGCACTCTGCGGCGCTTCGGCTACAACCCCGACGAGCCGGTGGATGGCGTCCTCACGTCCCTGGAACCCGGAGGGCCGGTCCTCGGTCAGAACGTCGCTCTCTTTGCGGAGTCGCCAGAGGATCTCCGACGCCAGCGCCCGGACGTCCACGCGTCTCTCCTATCGAGCCGGTTTCGCGCCCTCGCCGTCGTGCCTCTCGTGGTCTCCGATCACACGATCGGTGCGGTCGTGGTGCACTGGGACGACGACCGAGAGATCGCCGATCCGGACCGAAGCTTCCTGTTCACGATCACCGGCGCCGCGGCGCAGGCGGTGGAACGCGCTCGTCTGACACTGACCGAATTCGTCAACCTGGAACGTAACCAACATCTTCATCAACTGAGCTCGGCGCTTGCCGCAGCGACCACGCCGGGCGACGTAGCTCACGCCGCGATTGCCGGCGGCCGGAGGGCCCTGGGCGCCCAATCCGCCGTGGTACGGGTTCCCGCCCCAGGAGAGCGCTCACTCTCCTGCGTCGCCAGCAGTGGCCATCCCGCCCTGTTGGCCCGCGGACTGGTGCCGGCCGATAAGGGCAACGCGGGTGCCTGCTTCTCGCGCGCGACAACGATCGTGGGCCGGATCGACAGTGCGGCCGCACTCGGCGACGAGCTGGCCGCCGAGGTGGTGCCCCGGGTGCTCGAGGAGCTCGGTGAGCCGGTCACGATCGTCTCGGAACCACTGGTGGGCAGTGTGGGGCCGCTCGGCGTTCTGTCGCTCGCCTTCCTGAGCAACGCCGAGTTGAGCGAACCCGACCTGCGTTTCCTCTCGACCCTGGCCGGCCTCACCGCTCAGGCGCTCGAACGTGCCCAGGTTTTCGAGCACGAACGAGAGGCGCTTCGGGCGGCCGAGGCGGGACGTGAACGCCTCTCTTTGCTCTCGGAAGTCACCAGGCTGCTGAGCTCGAGCCTCGAGCCCACGACGGTGATCCGGCGGACGATGAGTCTCGTCGAAGGACGGCTGGCCGATTCCTGCGTGGTCCAAGTTCCCGACGAGTCGGGCCTGGTTCGTCTCGATGTCCGCGAACCGAAGCCATCGGATCCGCGACCCTCCGCTCGCTCCGAGCCCGACACCGTGTCGTTCGACAGCGCAGCACCCGCCGCGGTCGCCTATCGGACGGGGAGGACGCAGCTGGCCCCGCTCGAAGGAGTGGACGAGACCGACCCTCACGCGGTCTCGACCGTGTTGGCGGTGCCACTGACCGCGAACGGCGAAGTCATCGGCGTGATGACGTTCATCGACGGACCCGGCCGCCTCTTCGAGGCCGACGACGTGTCGCTCGCCACCGAGGTCGCGTCTCGCACCGGTGTGGCCCTCTCGAACGCAACCCGGTTCCAACGTGAACACGTGGTGGCCGAGGTGTTGCAGCGGGCGGTGCTCCCGGACTCGCTGCCCGCGGTAGACGGGCTGCGACTGGACGCCGAGTACCGGGCCGGAGTCGCCGGAAGCTACGCCGGCGGCGACTGGTACGACGTCTTCGAGCTGGGGAACGACTCCATCTTCTTCAGCGTTGGCGACGTCATGGGGAAGGGTGCACCCGCCGCAGCCCTCATGGGTCAGGTTCGGAGCGCGATCCGCGCCTACGCGGTGTCGGGACAATCGCCCACCGAGGTCCTCTCGTCGTTGGACCTTTTGTTCAACACTCTGGTCGAGGATCGTGTGGTCACGGCCGTTGTCGGCACCATCACGCCGTCCAGTGGTCGGGTCGTCCTCAGCAACGCAGGGCATCCACCGCCCCTGGTCGTGCGCGCCGACGGCACCGTGACGTTCTGCTCGTTACAACACTCGCTCCTGATCGCGGCCGGCCTGAACGGTGCGCCTCGGCCGCGCGACGAAGTCGTGCTCGATCGCGGCGACTCCTTGATCATGTACTCGGATGGGCTCATTGAACGACGGGGTGAGCTCATCACCAACGGGATGGACCGGCTTGGCACAGCCGCAACCGTGATTGCGAAGTCCGGATGGCCCGACAATGCCGCCGTGACGTTCGCGTCCATGTTGAGCGATGACGAACGCACCGATGACGTCGTCGTGCTGTGCATCAACTACTTGGGGGTCGCCGAGGAACGCATAACCACCCAGGCTGTGGGTACGACACGAGATGGGATGACAACATTGCACCTCGAGCCGGTCGTGGAGAGCACTCCGGTGGCACGGCATTGGATCGCTGCGCACCTTAGAGATCTGCCCGCGGACGTCTCGAGTTGCGCAGCCCTGTTGACGTCCGAACTCGTGACGAACGCCGTGTTGCACGCTGCAACCCCACTGTGCGTGACGTTGCACATCTTGCCCGACCGGATCCGCGTCGACGTCGCCGACGGCAGTCCATCCTTTCCCTCCATTAAGGAGTATGGGCGCGACGCGGCCACGGGTCGGGGCCTGACCCTGTTCAACGCCCTCGCTTCTGATTGGGGGGTCCAAGGCGTCGACGGCGGCAAGATCATCTGGTTCGAGCTTCCCGTCGATTTCCCGGTGACGCCGATCAACGTCTCCGACGGAAGTTTCCGCTTCGACCTCATGGGTCTGACGCACCCCGAGATGCACGACGAACAGCGAGAATCGCCCATGGTCACCGTTCGTCTGTTGGGCATCCCTGTCGGCCTCCTGCAGAAAGCGAGTGAGGAGTACGAAGCGCTGTTCCGCGAGCTCCGGCTGATGAAAGAGCGGTCCGCGGGATCCGCAGACGCCCTGGCACTGCCTGAACGTCTCTCGGTGCTGGTTTCCGAGATCGGCACGCGCTTCAACGGGCTGGGTCCCGGAATGGACGAGATGTGGCAGTCCGCGGTTGACCAGAAGGTCGAGCTGTTCGACTGGAGCCTCGACCTGCCGCAGAGCGCCGTGGTTGCCTGCGAGTTCTACGACGCCATGCTGGACGAGGCGGACGAGTTCGGACTCTCGGCCCGGCTCCTGACGCTGCCGGCCTCGCCGATCAGCGTGGCCGTACGCCACTGGTTCCTCTCTGAGCTCATCGGCCAACTCCACGGCAAGGCGCCCGTCTCGTGGGCCGATAGCCATTTCCATACCGCGCTGCGGACCATCGCCGCCCCCTGAGGGGCGATCAGCGGCCCTTGGTGGTCGCCTTCTTCAGCACCTTCGAGTAGTAGTCGAGGCCCTCGTTCGACAAGCCCGCCGATGGGCCGCTGGCGATCGAGACCCGCTCGGGCACGATGCCCCACACGGGCACCTTGAGCTCCGTCCACCACTCGACGGTGGACTCCAAGTCGTTTGTTCCGAGCCGGGCCGAGCAGATGACCACTCCAGCGGGGATGTTCCGGGGCGTCATCTCGAGTGTCGTCATCACGCGGTTTGGCTCGACGCCCCCGGCGCGGGTGGGGATGACGACGGCATCAGCGCGACCGAGGGCGGCCTGGACGACGGTCCCTTCCCCCGGCGGCGTGTCGACCACGACGATGCCGTCATCGAGGCTCATCGCTTTTCCAACGGTCCGGACCGAGGGTCCCTCCACGAGCTCGACACCTTCGAGCGGGTCGGCGTCGTACCACTCGGCCGTGGACCCTTGAGGGTCGGCATCGACAAGGAGGACGGGTCCGCGCCCACGACGGCCTGCGACGGCGGCCAGGTAGACGGCGGTGGTCGTCTTGCCGACGCCACCTTTGACGTTGCTCACCACGATGTTCATACGGTCCGGTCCTTCGCCGCTCGGGAAATTCGGCCCTACGGTATCGGCCGCCCGCACCCCGGCGTCACGGCAGCAGGAGCTTGCCCAGACGGCGTCGGGTGATCATGACCCCGCCGACCGCCATGGCCACCAGATAAGCGATGTGGCCAAGGAGGGTCCAGCTGAAGATCCCCAGGTCGGCGGCACGGACGATGACGACCCCCTGGTAGAGGGGCGTGCACCGGACGACCGCCTGCAGCCATCCGGGGTACACGGTCAAGGGGTAGAAGGTGGCCGAGAACAGGAACAGCGGGATGAACGCCAGCGAGACCATGTCGAAGTCCTGCCAGGTCCGCATGTAGGTCGTCCCTGCCATGCCGGCGGAGGCGAAGGCCAGGCTGATGAGGATGGCGGCCGGCCAGCAGAGGACGGCCCAGGGCGAGACGATGTACCCGAGGATCGCCATGATGGCGAGGAAGGCGCCCGAATAGAGCGCTCCTCGCAGCACGCACCAGCTGAGCTCCCCCAGTGCCACGTCATTGACGCCGAGTGGCGTCGACAACATCGCGTCGTAGGTCTTTGCGATCTTCAGCTTGAAGAAGACGAGGAAGGTCGAGTCGAGCATTGCGCCGTTCATGGCAGACGATGCGAGAAGGCCGGGGGCCACGAAGGCCGTATACGGCACCGACTTGCCGTCGACGTTGATGGGCCCGACGAGGTGGGAGAGCCCGACCCCGATCGAGAGGAGATAGAAGAGAGGCTCGAAGAATCCCGAGACGATGAAGATCCACGACCGGCGGTACACCAAGATGTTCCGCTCGAGCACACGCGACGCGTGCCTGCCACCCAGGAGGGAGAGCGGCGTGATCCGCAACGCCACTCCGGGCGGAGGTTGCTGTTCGACGGTTTCTTGACCGGTGACGCTCATCGATATCTCACACGACCAACCGCTCGGAGAAGGTCCGACGTCCCGCCAGGTACCCGATGCCGACACAGGCACCCAGATACGCGACGTGTCCGAAGTCGGCCCAGGAGACCGACCCCAGAGTCAGATCCCGGCAGAGGGCCACCCCGTGGTACAGCGGGGTCAGATAAGCAACTACCTGCAGCCACGCTGGCAGCTGGGATATCGGAAAGAAGGTCCCCGAGAACAGGAACATGGGGATGATGGCGAAGCGGTACAGGGTCGAAAAGGACGAGTCTTTGTCCTGTGTGGCCGCAAAGGCACTGACCGGCGCCGCGAAGGCGAGGCCCGTCAGCACCGCCGCGGGGAGCGCCGCGATCGCCCAGGGCGAGTAGACGACCCCGAAGGCCGCCATCACCGCGAGATAAATCGATACGACAATGGCCAGCCGCGCCGCGATCCAGGCGAGATGCCCGAGGAGGACGTCGTACACGTCGAGCGGCGTTGCCAGTTGGGCCAGATACGTGCGCATCCATTTGATCGCCCCCATCACCGGATAGGTCGCGTCGTTGGTGCCGATCTGCATGCAGGTCCCCGCCAACAACCCTGGCGCGAGGTAGGCCACATACGTCACGCCGTTGACGCCGTGAGAGTGCTTGTCGATCAGCGATCCAAGGGCGATACCCATCGCTGCCAGGTACAGCACGGGAATGAGAAAGCTGGTGATGACGGAGCTGCGCCAAGTCCGCCGGTATTGATAGGCCCAATATCCGGCGGCGCGGAGCCACATCGGCGTGGGAAACCGCCGGGTTGACACCGCCTCGCCATGCCGGAAGAGCACTGCGCCTCCCGGCGTCGCGCCGTGCACCGTGGTGGCCACGCGGTATCAGTCCACCAAGCTGCGCCCGGTCAAGCGCAAAAAGACGTCTTCCAGCGTCGAACGGCGGACCAGCGTGCTGCGCGCGACGTGACCCATCCGTGCCACCTCCGCCAGGGCGGCATCGCCGTCGTCGGTGTAGAGGAGGATCCGGTCGGGCAGGACCTCTTGACGCTCGGCCAGCGCGGCCAGCGACGGCGCGAGCTCTTCGTGCTCGCCGGGGGCGAAACGCAGCTCGACGACCTCTTTGGTCGAGTAGGCGTCGATCAGTTGCCGCGGCGTCCCCTCCGCGGCAAACCGTCCCTTGTCCATCACCACGAGACGGTCGCAGAGTTGCTCCGCCTCGTCCATGTAGTGCGTGGTGATGACGAGAGTGACCCCGTCTTGCTTGAGCCGGTAGAGACGGTCCCACAAGAGGTGCCGCGCCTGTGGATCGAGCCCCGTGGTCGGCTCGTCGAGGATGAGCAAGTCCGGGTCGGAGATGAGGGCGCGGGCGATCGTCAACCGTCGCTTCATGCCGCCCGACAACGGGTCGACCCGATCGTTCGCACGGTCGGTGAGCTGGGCGAATTCGAGCAGCTGCTCGGCCCGCTCCCGGATGACCTTCTTGGGCATGTCGAAATACCGCCCGTAGATCATCAGGTTGTCGAGCACGGTGAGCTCGAGGTCGAGTGAGTCCTCCTGGGGCACCAGTCCCATACGTGCCCGGATGCGTGGGCCGTCCGACGCCGGGTCCATTCCCAGCACCCGGAGCTTCCCCGCGCTGACAGGGCTGATGCAGGAGATCATCCGCATGGTCGACGTTTTGCCCGCGCCGTTCGGACCCAAGAACCCGAACGATTCTCCCGGCGAGATGGTGAAGTCGACGCCGTCGACGGCCACGAAGTCGCCGAAGCGCTTCACCAGCCCGTGCGCCTCCACCATCGGAGCGGCGGCATTTCCCGCCTGCGGCGCGCCGGCCTTTTCCGAACCGGGGACGTCAGTGGTCGGCCATGAATGTGACGCCATTGTCAGCTAACGATACCGTGCTCGTCGGAGCCCAGGACAAGCGGAGGGACGTGCAGATGGTCGAGACGGGACGGAGTCGGGCGTTCCCCGAAGGCTTCACCTGGGGGACTGCGACCGCAGCGCACCAGATAGAGGGCGGGAACGTCAACAACGACTGGTGGGCCTTCGAACATGCGCCCGGCTCCGGATGTGTGGAGCCTTCGGGCGATGCCTGCGACTCATGGGAACGCTGGGAAGAGGACGCCGACGTCGTCGCCGAGCTCGGCTTGGACAACTATCGGTTCTCTGTCGAGTGGAGCCGAATCGAGCCCGCTGACGGCGAGATCTCTCGCGCTGCGCTCGAGCACTACCGCCGTCAGTGCCTGGGTTTGAGAGACCGAGGCGTTGATCCCGTCGTCACGTTCCACCACTTCACGACGCCACTCTGGCTCACCGCCCAGGGGGGATGGGAGAGCGGTGTCGCGGTTGAGCGGTTCGCGCGGTTCTGCACCGTGGTCGCGGAAGCGCTTGGTGACGTCATGACGCGCGCCTGCACCATCAACGAGCCCAACATTGTGGCGACCATGGGATGGCACGCAGGGATGTTCCCTCCGGGCAAGAACGACGTGGAGCTGTCTCGCCGGGTGGCCGAGCATTTCGTCCAGGCCCATCGCCTGGCCGTCGACGCAATCCGCGCGGCCGCTCCGGGCGTCCCCGTGGGGATGACGCTTTCGATGACCGACTACCAGCTTGCGCCGGGCGGCGAGGAGAAACTCGAGAAGATCCGCCACCACGCAGAGGACGTCTTTC
>DATDIE010000329.1:0-2847 GCA_036521235.1 Acidimicrobiales bacterium
AGCTCGTCGCCGACGTTGGGCATCTCGGTGCGGTGCACGATCTGCCCGTAGGTGGCCGAGGCGGGGTCGACATCGACGACGGCGATGAAGTCCGGGCGATCGATGCCGGTGCCCTCGTACAGGGACGCGACGTACACGAACCTCTCGGGCGGCTGCTCGCGCGCCACTTGTGGGGACGCGTACCCTGGGCCGCCGTGTTCGTGAGCTGAGTGGTCGTGGACGCTCATCATTCGGCTCCTTGCTGGTCGGCGCGGCCGGCCTGCGAGCGGCCCACGCGTGCTCAGGCGTTCGGCTGAACGCCCCCACCGGGCACTCTACCCACGAGACCGCCCCGTAGTCCACGACATCAGTGAACAAAGCTCCGGCGGCTTGCCGGGCCGGTGACCAGCCCGCGCCACCTCACGGCACGAACAGCATGCCCTGCGGATGCACCACCTGTCCGGCGACGGCCACGTGGGTGATCGCCCCCGTGTTGGGATTGAGATCTCCGAGATAGTTCGCCGGGAACCCCGGCCCCGGGCAGGTGGTCGGCGCGTCGGCCTCGTCGCACGGCGTCGTTGCCACCATGACCGAGCCACGGCGGAACGGTCCGGTGATCCGATTGATCGTGTTGTTGTCGTTGTCGGTGGCGTACAGCGCCCCCGTCGGTCCGGACGGCCACGCGGTGTCGTCGACCGAGGCGGTCAGCGTCAGGACGGACAGCGTCTGGTGAGCCCCACCGGCCTGACTGACGAAGATCTGCTCCTCGTCACCCTGGCTGGTGAGCATGAAGTCCCCGGCGAAGCGACCGGCATACGGCGGCACCACCTCGTTGGAATCCGGATCAGTCAGCTCGAGCTTCACCCGATGGCCGTGCTTGGCGCCGGTGGTGTTGGCGACGGTGGCCATCGCCTCGTCGAGGAACAGCGGCCTCACGGTCGCCACCAGCGTATGGGCGTTGAAAACGACGCGGTACACGGCGGGATACGTCGGGCGCGGAGCCGCCGCGCCGGTGGTCCCGGGGGCGGAGGCGCTGATGAGGACCATGCCACGGTCGACCTCGATCGCGTCTGTGCCTCCGCGTGACGGCAGCGGCTCGTTGTAGCGATAGCGCACCGCCGCCCCGCCGGGATCGATCACGTACACGCTGGAATTCGCGTCCTCGTTGACCGTCGCGATGAGCCGGCCGAGCCCGGGATCCGCGGTGATGCCATCGCACTTGCCGGCGATGTCCCACTGATTCACCCGCCGGCCGTGCAGGTCGAACTCGACCACGGTGCTGTCGCGGTTGCCGCTGGGGCTCGCTTGGCCCTGGGGGCCGACGCCGTTCTGGAAGCCGACGAAGATGTGCCCGTTGAGGTACGTGATGTCATCGGGCTGGGAGATCGCCTGCCGGCCGTGGGCCGTGCTGTGCGTGATCCCGGCTCCGGAGGCGAACACCCGGTTGCGAAACGAGCCGGCGGCGCTCGTGGCGGCGACCGACCGGTGTGGGCTCCGCGCGCCAGCGCCGGCGGCGAGCGCCGCCACGGCCGTGATCGCGACCACCGTCACCAGGACGCCGATCGTGGCGCGGCGCGCCGAGGCAAGTCTTCCCATGCGAATGCCACCTCCTTGGTGCGACGACGGACGACGGGTGCGCGAGCCGCCCGACGCCGAGACGCGGGCGCGGCTGGTCCGGGAAGCTAGTCACCGGGCCGGCGCCCGGTGAGTCCAACCTGTGACCGTGCCGGGACATAACCGGAGCCCAACACGGTCGTGACATCGAGGGATGGTCCCTGGGTGGTCACGGCCCCGGCACCGGCCGGACAGCTAGCCTCACGGCGTACCCGTTCCTGGAGGCCACATGAGCACGACGACGAGCATCCCATCGCTGCGCGACCGGCCGGCCTGGAGCGCCCTGACCGGGCACCATCAGGAGATCAGCGGGCGGCATCTCCGTGAGCTGTTCGCCGATGACGCGGGGCGGGGCGAGCGGCTGGTCGCCGAGGGCGTCGGGCTGTTCCTCGACTATTCCAAGAACCGCGTCACCGACGAGACGATGAAGCTGTTGATCGCTCTGGCGCAGGAGTCAGGACTGGCGGAGCGGACCGAGGCGATGTTCCGCGGCGACCGCATCAACGTGTCCGAGAACCGCTCGGTGCTCCATGTGGCACTGCGCATGCCGAAGGGAAGCTCGCTGATCGTCGACGGCGTCAACGTCGTCGACGAGGTCCACGAGGTGCTCGATCGGATGTCCGCGTTCTCGCAACGCGTCCGCTCCGGAGACTGGAAGGGCCACACCGGCAAGGCGATCCGCAACGTGGTCAACATCGGCATCGGCGGCTCGGACCTCGGGCCGGTGATGGCCTACGAGGCCCTGCGTCACTACAGCAACCGGGAGATGACGTTCCGGTTCGTCTCCAACGTGGACTCCACCGACTTCGTCGAGGCCACCCGGGACCTCGATCCCGAGGAGACGCTGTTCATCGTCTCCTCCAAGACGTTCACCACCCTGGAGACGATGACCAACGCCATGTCGGCGCGGGACTGGGCGCTGGCGGCGCTCGGCGACGAGTCCGCGATCGCCAAGCATTTCGTCGCGGTGTCGACCAACGCCGAGAAGGTGGCGGACTTCGGCATCGACACCGACAACATGTTCGGATTCTGGGAGTGGGTCGGCGGCCGGTACTCGATGGACTCCGCGATCGGTCTATCGACGATGCTGGCCATCGGTCCCGAGCAGTTCGGCCAGATGCTCGCAGGCTTCCACGCCATGGACGAGCACTTCCGCACCGCGCCTCTGGAGCGCAACCTGCCGGTGCTGCTGGGCCTGCTGGGCATCTGGTACAACAATTTTTTCGGCGCGCAATCGCTGGCCGTGCTCCCCTA
>DATDIE010000330.1:0-2046 GCA_036521235.1 Acidimicrobiales bacterium
CGGAAGTTCTCGGCCACGACGTCGAAGCGCGGCGCGAGACGCAGCACCAGCTCGCGGCCCTCCGGTTGCTTGAGGTCGATCACGACTGAGCGCTTGGAGAGGTTGTTGCGCATGAACGTCGCACCGGTGGCGCGGCCCTCCGGGTCGACCATGGAGGGCACGGCGCCACGGCCGAGGTCACCGGTGCCCGGCGCCTCCACCTTGACGACGTCGGCGCCCAACCGGCCGAGCAGCTGGGTGGCGTAGGGGAGCGCCTGCATCTGCTCGAGGGCGAGGACGCGGACGCCGTCGAGCGGCTTGCCCCAGTGCGCCGACTCCGGGTTGACGACGTCGCCCAGCTTCACGCGATGTCGAGGCCGAGCATCTCGATGGCGTTGCCGCGCATGATGGCGTAGACGTCGTCGTCGCTCAGGTGCTGCACCATCTGCTCGGCCACGGCTCGCGTGTCGGGCCACGTTGAGTCCGTGTGCGGATAGTCCGTCTCGAACGTGATGCGGTCCGCGCCGATCACCCCCAGCGAGTCGAGCCCGTGCTGGTCGCGGAAGAAGCAGCCGTAGACCTGCCGGCGGAAGTAGGTCGAAGGTGGCTCGGGCACGATGTCCTTCACCCCGCCCCACGCCCGGTGCTCGCGCCACACGTCATCGGCGCGCTCGAGGATGTAGGGCAACCAGCCGATCTGTCCTTCGGAGTACGCCAGGCGCAGCCGGGGGAAGCGGACCAGGACGCCCGAAAAGAGATAGTCGGTCAGCGAAGCCATGGCGTTGCCGAAGCTCAGCGTCGCCGCCACCGCGACCGGCGCATCGGCCGAGGTCGCCGGCATCTTCGAGGACGAGCCGATGTGCAGGCAGACGACGGTGCCGGTCTCCTCGCAGGCGGCGAAGAAGGGGTCCCAGTAGCCGCTGTGGATGCTCGGCAGGCCCAGGTGGGGCGGTATCTCGCTGAAGCACACGGCGCGCACGCCGCGTCCGGCGTTCCGCCGCACCTCGGCCGCGGCCAGGCCCGTGTCCCACAGCGGGACGAGGCAGAGCGGGAGCAGCTTTCCGCCGCTGTCGCCGCACCACTCCTCGACCATGAAGTCGTTGTAGGCGGCGACGCAGGCTTCGGCGAGCTCCCTGTCTTTCGCTTCGAGGAACGTCTGGCCGCAGAAACGCGGAAACGTCGGGAAGCACAGGCTGGACTCCACCCAGTTGGCGTCGTCGTCGGCCATGCGGGCCTTCGGCTCGTAACAGCCGGGCCGCATCTCGTCGTACGTGATGGGCGACATGGTCATGTCGTCCCGGTCGAAGCCCACCGCGGCGACGTGCCGCTTGTTGATGTAGACGAGGTCCTCGTAGACCCAGCAGTCGGCCTTCGGCCCGTCGGGGTCGAACGTCTGCCGGTAGGTGCCGCCACCGATGTGCTCCATCTCGCCGATGCCGCGCCGCTCCACCTTGGGTCCCCGGTCTTTGAAGCGCTGGGGGAGCCAGGTCTGCCACAGGTGGGCGGGCTCCACGATGTGGTCGTCCACGCTGACGATCCGGGGCAGCGGCGTGGTGCTGCCAAGTCGTGGTGTCGTGTCGTCGATCAGGTCGGTCATGGTTGCTCCAGTGTGGCCGCGAACGAGATGAGGGGGGCGAGAGCCTCGAGTTGCGCCCTCATTGCGGGCTCCTGCCCGGCTCGTATGCGAAGGACGACCTCGTCGACGCCGAGTAGCGCGTAGTGCTCGAGCTTGCCTTCGTCGGCGATCGTGCCGAACGGGACCGTGCACACCGCGCTGGGATCGCGCCCGGCGGCTTCGACACGGGCGCGCAGGACCGGCAGCGCCTCGCCCAGCCCGCGACCACCGATTGGGATCCAGCCGTCGGCCCACTCGGCGACGGCGTCAAAGACCGCGTCGGTGGCGCCACCGCCGACGAGGGTGCGCACGCGTGGTTGCTGCGCCGGCTTGGGCCAGGACCATGTGGGCTCGAAGTCGACGAACTCGCCGTGGTACTCGGCTTGCTCGTTCGACCAGATGGCCTCCATGGCGCGCACGTGCTCGCGCACCATGTCGTGGCGGCGGGCGAA
>DATDIE010000331.1:0-2449 GCA_036521235.1 Acidimicrobiales bacterium
CTCGAGGTCGCCGGCTACCCGAACCAGAACAACCCGATCAGCGACGGCAAGACCCCGCTGCTCGGCGTCGACGTCTGGGAGCACGCCTACTACCTCAAGTACCAGAACAAGCGTCCGGACTACATCGACGCCTTCTGGAACGTCGTGAACTGGTCGAAGGTGGCCGAGCTGTTCGACGCGGCCGGCTGACCTTCGGCTCTGTCGTTTGGTTGTGCGAGCGGCCCCGTGACGGGGCCGCTCTTTTGTTGGCTCTTGTTGGCAGTGCGGCGTGGGGTCGGTGGTTCTGCGGGCGTGGCTGGTGGCGTCCCGGCACGCCGGCCGTCAAACAGCGCCCGCAGGCTTTGGTCTGCCGTGCGGCGTGGGTGGCGCTGCTTGACGGCCGTCGCCCAGGCACGCGTTTTGCGCGGTGACGTCGGGCCCACTCCGTGTGCCCGACCGCCGGGCACAGGGGCGTGGCGCTGAGGCACGGATTCGGGCGGGCGGTCGATCTTTGGGTCCTGTCGGTGCACTTTTATCGCGAACGCCTCGCCGGCCAGACGTGGCTCTCGGCACGGTGCGAGACCCGCCCCGCCAACGCAGCAAATCCCGCACACCGCCGCGAGTGCGCAAAAGATCCCGCTCCAAGCCGCCCGGCCGTCCTCGGACGGCCCCCACCCTGTTCGAGTGCCGGGAGAGCGCTCAGGCCCGCGTGAACCGCCGCCCAGCCACCGGCGACTGCGACTCGTCCAGCCGCGCCGGAGCGGTGATGTCCGGGCCGCTGTCGGCCGCGGCCTTCTCCAGCGCGGCGAGCCGCTCGGGCGTCATCGCGGTCGCGTCCTCGTTCTCGGCGAGCCACTCGGCCGCTTCGGCGGCGGCGGCCTCATCGACCTCGACGACCTTGCCGCGCTCGTAGTACTGGTCGATCTGCTCGAACAGGCGGTCGACGAGTTGGTCGGTGGGGACCTTCTCGAGCGGCTTGCCCTTGGAGTAGATCATGCCCGCGTCCTTGGCGCCCGTGATGCCGAAGTCGGCGTGACGGGCCTCGCCGATGCCGTTGACGGCGCAACCGAGCACGGAGACCTCGATCGGATCGTCATAGGCCTCGAGGCGGCGTTCGACCTCGGCCACGACCGAGTCCATGTCGAACTGGAGGCGCCCGCAGGTGGGGCAGGCGATGAGGACGGGGCCGCGCTCGCGGAGCTTGAGCGCCTTGAGGATCTCCCAGGCGACCTTGACCTCCTCCTCCGCGTGGAAGGTGGAGAGCGAGATGCGGATCGTGTCGCCGATCCCGTCGGCGAGCAGCGTGCCCAGGCCGACGGCCGACTTCAGCGAGCCTGACCACTTCGTGCCCGCCTCGGTGACCCCGAGGTGGAGCGGGTACGGAATCCGCTCGGCGAGCAGTCGGTTGGAGGCGATCGTGTTCGGGACCGAGGTCGACTTCATCGACACCTTGAAGTTCTCGAAGCCCAGCCGCTCCATCAGCTCCACCGTCTCGGTCGCGGCGGTGACGAGCGCCTCGACCGGGTTCTCGTACTCGAGCGAGCGCAGGTGCTCGGGAAGCGACCCGGAGTTGACTCCGACGCGCAGCGGGGTGCCGAGCTCGCTGGCGACCGCGATCACCTCGGCGACCTTCTCCGGTCCCCCGATGTTGCCGGGATTCAAACGGACGCAGTGCGCACCGGCTCGCAACGCCTTGATGGCGAGCGTGTGGTTGAAGTGGATGTCGGCGATGATCGGGATCGGCGACTCGGCAACGATCGTCTTGAGCGCCTCGGCGTCCTTCTCACGCGGGACCGCGACGCGCACGATGTCGGCGCCGGCCTCGGCGACGCGGCGGACCTGGGCCATCGTCGCGGACAGGTCCGCGGTCTCGGTCTTCGTCATCGTCTGGACGGCGACGGGCGCACCGCCGCCGATCGGCACGGAGCCGACGTGAATCTGGCGCTCGGAGGGCATGAGGCCCAGTCTAGTTGCCGGTCTGGTCAGGCCGGCCGGGCCCGACGTCGCCGTGGACGCAGGCGGCGGAGCGGCCCGGCTACGCCGCGGGCGGGGTCCCGCCCCCACCACGCCTGCGCCGCAGCGCGAGCACGCCGAGCAGCCCCGCGAGGATGACGAGCACAACCACGACGATGATCACGATCGTCGTGGTGCCCGAGCTGCTCGAGCCGCCCGACCCCCCCTTGACCGAATGCAGGATCGCCTGGTTGATGACGGTCGAGCAGTTGGAGTACTGGGCGGTGTCGGAGGACATCATCGACCGCGCCTTGCGCAGCCACGACACCGGATAGGCATGCGTCAGCTGGCCGTGGTTCTGACAGTCGTTGAGGACCTTGAGCCCGTCCTTCGTGGTCGCCTTGCCGCCGGTGGCGGCGGGAGTGGTGGCCGTGGTGCTCTTCGTCGAGCTGGTGCTGGTGTGCTGCGCACTCGTGGCCGTGTGGTGGCGGTGGTGATGGTGGCTGTCGGCAGCCAG
>DATDIE010000332.1:0-2101 GCA_036521235.1 Acidimicrobiales bacterium
AAGGTTCGGCCCCGCCGTAGGTGTAGCGCTCGACCAGCCCTGAGACGGCTGACAGCCCGTCGCCATGGCGCGGATCTGCTTCTGCCAGGCGTTCCGCCCAAGCGGACAGCGTCTCGTCGATCCGGCGGTGCAGGCCGAACCGGCGCCCCCCGCGCTCGAGATCGACGGCCACCTGATGGGCCCACGTGGGCGGCCTCCGCCGGCGACGACGAACGAGCGCCGACCCGGTCGCCACCACGGCCGCTACCACGGCGATCGGCATCCAGGGCAGGCGCACCAAGGCGTGGCCGGCGCTCCGGGCCAGCACGGAACCGGGCGTCGGATTGGCCAAGGGCACCTGGGCGGTCGGGTCGAAGTTCTGCCAGCCGTAGCCCGGGAACCAGACCTGGACCCAGGCGTGCGCATCGTCCGCGTGGACCTGGTACAGGTCCGTGATCGGGTCGTAGCCGCCGGGCACGTAGCCCACGGCCTCGCGCGTGGCGATCCCGAGGGAACGCAGCATGACGGCCAGCGAGGTCGAGATCTGCTCGCAGAAGCCCACGCGGTTGCCGAAGAGGAACTCGTCGACCGAGTCGGCGCCGGCCGGGAGCGGTGGGATGTCGGTCGAGTACCTCGTGTGCCGGCCCATCCACGCGATGAGCGCGGCGATCTTGCCGTAGGTCGTGGTGTCGTGCGCGGTGATCGATCGGGCCAGGGCCGCCACCCTCGGGTAGGCGTGCGGGAGCTGGATGTCCTCGCGCAGAGTCGCGGCGGGGAGCGTTCGCGGGCCGCCGTCGGCGCCGAGCTGGGCCGGCGTGGGGACGTCCACGTCGGACTCCACGGTGTAGATGGCGCCACTCCCGAGGCCCAGCGGGGACACGATCGTGCCGTCGCCGGACACGAAGACCTTCGAGGCCGGGAACCACAGCTCCGACGCGGACTCCGCGTGGAACACGAGGTTCGCCGTGGTGCCCGAGAGGTAGAACGTCTGCAGGTCGGGCGCGCCGGCGAGCGTCGAGCCGACGGAGGGGGGCAGGACGATGGGCTGCGTCTGGCGCACGGACCGGGTCCTCGTGTCGGACTGGAGCCAGCTCTCGCCCTGCCACGTGTCGAACGTCTCCCCCACCCAGTACGACGGCACGTTCGCCCGCACCTGCATCACGAGCTGCCCGCTCAGCTGCCCGCGTAGCGCCGTGTCGAGCGTCTGGGCGAAGCCGAGGTAGCCCCCGACGCGCGTCGACCCGGCGGCGCTCCCGGCGCGCGCCAGCTGGGCCGGCGTCCCCGCGTCCCCCGCCAGCGCACCCGGCACGCCCACGGACCCCCCGTCGCCCGCCTTGGACAGGAAGGCGAGCCGGGCCGCCACGACCGGCGCCGGGAGCACGAGGAAGACGGCGGCCGCGACGGCGCTCAGCGCGCCCAGCGCGCAGACCAGGCTCGGCACCGAGATCCGCCCGCCCCCGCTCGCCGACGTCCACATCTCGGACAGGCCCCACAGGCAACAGCCGGCCCAGCCGGCCACGTACAGGCCGAACTGCAGGTCGATCGCCTGCGCGCCCCCGACCGCCATCAGGCCCGCCGAGGCCCCGAGCGAGAAGAGGAGGTCGCGGCGGGCCGGCACGTGGAAGGAGTGGGCCACCAGCACCGCCACCAAGAGGAACGTCAGGGGGTTCTCCACCGTGGCGAAGTCGCTCGACGACGCGCTCACCGCGTGGAAGAACCACACCATCGCCCCGACGGCGCCGGCCGCCACCACGACCTTGATCCAGCCGGGCGGCTTCACCCGGGTCCGGTACGAGAAGACCAGCCCCAACGAGACGAGGGCGACGGCGCCCCACGCCGTCGCCGTGGACACCTCGCCCAGCGAGGCGCACGCCGCGATGGCGACGACGACGGCGCCCCAGCACGCGACGCGCAGCCGGATGGAGTCCTCGGGCACGCCGGGACGGTTGGCCTTGCGGATGGCCTCGAGGACGCTCACGGCGCAACGGTGTGGAGGCGGTCGCGGCTGACGGCGCGCGCCAGGCGGCGCCGGGCCCCGCGGCGGTCCGCCACCGGGCGTGTCACGGCCCCCGACGACTCGAGCGTCTGCAGGACGACGGTGGCGCCGCCGCCCAGCAGCGCG
>DATDIE010000333.1:0-4078 GCA_036521235.1 Acidimicrobiales bacterium
CAGCCACGACCCGCGCCGCCCTCGTGAAGGCGGCGCGGCAGCTCTTCGCCGACAAGGGCTTCGCCGCGACCAGCCGGGACGAGATAGCCGAGCGGGCCGGCGTCACCCGCGGCGCGCTGTACCACCACTTCGAGTCCAAGACCGCCGTCGCGGCCGCCGTCGTGGCCGAGCTCGAGGACGAGCTCGTGGCCCGGGTCGTCAGTGCGGCCGCCGAGGGCAACACCGTGCAGGACGAGCTGCACCTCGGCTGCCGGGCCTACATGGATGCCGCCGCGGACCCCACGATTGCCCGCATCCTGGTGGACGCCCCGGCCATCCTCGGCGCCGCGGCCTGCCGCCAGCTCGATGCCGAGGCCTGCCTGCCCCTGCTCGAAGCCGGCTTCGCCCGGGCCGAGGCCGAGGGTGTCCACGTGCCCGGTGATCCGGATGTGGCCGCCGCCCTGCTCCTGGGTTTCCTCAACGAGGCGGCCGGACTCATCGCCGCCGCACCCTTTAATCGGGCTCGCCGCGAAGCGGTCACCGCCACGGTCGACGTGTTCTTGACCAAGCTCTTCGGCTGACCACCGGAGGACCTCCCCAAGAACGCGCAGAAGGGGCCCGAAGGCCCCTTCGCACGACTGCTCTGCAATGACTGAGACGAGAGTACCAGTCGCTCATTCGCCATCTGCGACCGTTCATCGGGAGCGCCCTGGGTCCGGAGACTGCTCTGCAATGACTACGCGGATGCACCAGGTTCGACTCCGGGCCGGGGCGTCCCACCCGAGGGTCGGGCTGCTGATGGCTGGTCACCGTCGAAACGGCAGTCCGACCCGACGGGTCCCGAGTTCGGCTCCCCGCGACCCACCCCATTGAGCGATTGCGCCGGCGGTGGGAGGATGGCGCCACGAGACCAGGGTGGGGGCAAGCCAACCGAGCAGGCCCTCACGGGGTCGAGCTCGAAGGAGAGAGAACGCCATGTCCGATTTCGTCATGACCATCGCTGGAGACTCGGCGCCGACCGAGGGCACCTTCGGCGTCAAGAACCCCGCAACCGGCGAGGTGTTCGCCCAGGCGCCCGAGTGCTCGCGCCAACAGCTCGACGCCGCCTTCGACGCCGCCGCCAAGGCCGCCCGCGACTGGAAGGCCGACGAGGCACAGCGCCGGGACGTCTTGAACCGGGCCGCCGAAGTCCTCATGGCCTCGACGGCCGAGCTGGCCCCGGTCCTCACGGCCGAGCAGGGCAAGCCCCTAAGCGACGCCGGAATCGAGGTCTTCGCCTCGGCGATCTGGTGCCAGTACTTCGCCAACCTGGAAGTGCCGACCACCGTCATCCAGGACGACGAGGCGGCGTACGTCGAGCTCGCACGACGCCCCCTTGGCGTGGTCGCCGCCATCACGCCGTGGAACTTCCCGCTCACGCTCGCCTTCTGGAAGATCGCCCCGGCGCTCCTCGCCGGCAACACGCTCGTCCTCAAGCCGAGCCCATTCACCCCTCTCTCCACACTCAAGGTCGGCGAGCTCCTTCGCGACGTCTTCCCTCCGGGCGTCGTCAACATCGTGAGCGGCAGTGACGAGCTCGGCGCCTGGATGACCACGCATCCCATCCCGCGCAAGATCAGCTTCACCGGCTCGGTCGAGACGGGGAAGAAGGTGGCCATGGCCGCTGCGCCGGACCTCAAGCGCGTCACCCTCGAGCTGGGCGGCAACGACCCGGCCATCGTGCTCGACGACGCCGACCCGGCGACCGTCGCCTCCGCCATCTTCGCCGGCGCCTTCAACAACAACGGACAGGTCTGCTCGGCCATCAAGCGCGTGTACGTGCCCGAAGCGCTCTACGACGACGTGGTCGAAGGCCTGGCTGCCCACGCCCGCGCCATCAAGGTGGGCGACGGGACCGAGGAGGGCGTGAAGCTCGGTCCCATCAACAACGAGCCGCAGTACGAGCGGGTCAAGGAGCTCGTCGCCGACGCCATCTCCGGCGGCGCCACCGCGGTGACCGGCGGCAAGGCGATGGACCGGGCCGGCTACTTCTTCGAGCCGACCATCCTCACCGGGCTCTCGGACGGCACGCGCATCGTGGACGAGGAGCAGTTCGGCCCTGCGCTTCCCATCGTCTCCTACCGCGACCTCGGCGACGCCATCGACCGGGCCAACGCGACGCACTTCGGCCTCTCGGGCTCGGTGTGGGGCGGCGACGCCGACCGGGCCACGGAGGTGGCGGGCCAGCTCGAATGTGGCACGGCGTGGGTGAACACCCACCTGGCGCTCGCGCCAAACCAGCCCTTCGGCGGGTTCAAATGGAGCGGCATCGGCGTGGAGAACGGGCCGTGGGGTCTCGCCGAGTTCTCGGAGTTCCAGGTGGTCCACCGCTCCAAGGCGCCCGACGGCCTCAACATCAATACGGCCTCGCTGATCAACTAAGGCCTCACGCCGCCGAGCGGCAACACCCGAACGCTTCTCACGAGGGGCAATCCGGAGGTCGTCGCCCGCCCGGCACCAACAAGGGGCTGCGGTGCCGGGCGGTGACGACCCGCCCCGATTACGACGAGCCGTAGCGATTGGTGTCTGAGATCAGCTCGTCGTGGGAGTGGTGGAGCCGGAGCCACCCTCCGAAGCGCCACCGGCCACGCCGGAAGCGCCCCGCAAGATCTGCGCGATCTGCACCAGGTCCTGGCGTGCCTTGGTAACCGCCGCGTGCGCGGACTGGTCGGCCGACTTCGCCGCCGACAAGAGCGCGTGGTTGGCGTCCCATTCCGCAGCGGTGTAACCCAACACGGTCCCGGCGAGCCCGTTCGTGCTGTTGGTCGCGGCAGCGATCTGTGTGTTCAGGTCCGCGATCAACGGCGCCAGCTGCGCGTGGTTCGAGGCGTTCTCGTGCGCCTGGGCCTTTGACGAGTCCGACGTCAACTTCGGCACCACCGTGGTCGAAATGCGATCCGCATCTCCGGCGATGCGCGTCGCCGGCAGCACCAGTAGGTACACGCGGTAGCCGCTGAAGATCGTCGAGAAGTCCTGGCGGGCCTGGGTGATCGACGTGTCGCCCTGGATCTTCGTGTTCAGCTGCTGTAGCGGCGTGATGTCCGCACCCAGGTACGAAAGCAGTGTCGACTGACCCGAGCCCAGGCCCTTCGCGCCGTTCACCTTGCCGATCGCCGCATTGAGCGCGTTCACGCGCTGGGTGATGTCGGCCGAGGCCTTCGCCTGGATCCCCGACAGCGTCGCTGGCGTCGCCGAGCTCCCGGTGTTCGACCCGGCCGAGGCCGCCCCGCCCGCCACGCCGGCCATCAGTCCGAGTACGACGCCCGAGGCGACCCCCACGGCCCCGACGCGGACCAGCGACAGTGAACCCCGGCTCTTCAACCTGCCGACCTGCGACACGCGTGCCATGCCTGCTCCTCTTCTCCGGGGGCGCTCCGAGCGCCCCGCTCACAACCCATCGTCCGGCCGGGGCGTCAGGGGTCTGTTCCTCAAACGTGATGGTTCTGTAAGGGATCCCTCGATGAGGGCCAAAACCCCAGTGGGAGGTGCCAGGCTTGAGGGCGTGAGCCCCGGGACCCCAGGCACAGGCACAGGCACAGGCACCGACACCAACGCCAACGCCAACGCCAACGCCAACGCCACCCCCGCCCCCACCGCGCCCGAACACGGCAACAGCACTGGCAACGGCACCGTCATCGTCGTCGAGGACGACCCGCACATCGCCGACCTCGTCGACCTCTATCTCAGGCGAGAGGGCTACCGCGTCCTCCTCGCCCCCGACGGCGAGAAGGGCCTGCAAGCCTTCAACGACTCCGACCCCTGGATTGTCATCCTCGACGTCGGCCTCCCCGGAGCGCGCGACGGCTACGAGGTCTGCCGGCAGATCCGCGCCCGCAGCAAAGTCCCCGTCCTGTTCCTCACCGCCCGCGACGACGAAGTCGACCGCATCCTCGGTCTCGAGCTCGGCGCCGACGACTACCTCACAAAGCCCTTCTCACCCCGCGAGCTCGTCGCCCGGGTCAAGGCCATCCTCCGCCGCACCCGAGAGTCGCCACCGCCCCAGGAGATCGTGAGCATCGGCCCCGTCGACGTCGACCTCCGCCGCCGCGAAGCCCGAAAC
>DATDIE010000334.1:0-20103 GCA_036521235.1 Acidimicrobiales bacterium
TAATAGGCGTCGGAGCCCTCCTGGAAGGTGACCCAGTGCCGCAGGGCCCCGAGGTAATTCCCCAAGGTGAAGCTGCCCGATGGCGCGATGCCCGAAAGGACCCTGTTCATGGGCCGCCATCGTACGAGGACGGCGGGGTGCTCCGGACGGGGCGCCCGGTTCGGTAACGTCGACGGATGACCTACGCGGTCTCCACCCCGGTCTTCGAGGGACCGATCGACCTCCTGCTCCACCTGGTGTCGTCGCACGAGCTGGACGTCCTGGACATCCCGCTGCTCCCCGTCGTCGACGGGTTCGTGCACGTGCTGACCGACGAGCGCGACCAGATCGACTTCAACCAGCTCTCGGAGTTCCTGCTCGTCGCCTCGATCCTCATCGAGCTCAAGTCGCAGCGGCTCCTCCCGGGTCCCGAATCGGTCGAGGACGACGAGGACCTGGTCGGCTGGGAGGAGCGCGACCTCCTGCTGTCGCGGCTGCTCGAGTGCCGGGCCTACGCGGCGGCGGCCGACGTCTTCGTGGCCCTGGCGGAGCAGGCGTCGCGTTCGGTGCCCCGCGAGGTGGGGCTGGACGACGGCTTCGTGGTGCACGCGCCCGACCTCCTGGCGGGCGTCACCCCCGAGGACCTCGCGCAGGCGTACCTGCGCGGCTCGGCTGAGCGCCCGGTGCCGAGGGTGGACCTCTCCCACGTCACGGTGGACACCGTCTCGGTGTCCGAGGCGGTCTCCGAGCTGCTCCGGCTGCCCGAGCTCGAACGCGCCACCTCGTTCCGGATCCTCGTGCGGGAGTGCCGCACGCGCATGGACGTCATCGTCCAGTTCCTCGCGCTGCTCGAGCTGTGCAAGATGGGCCGGGTGGCCCTCGGGCAGGGGATGACGTTCGGGGACCTCCAGATCTCCTGGCTCCCCGTCGACGACCTGGCCGGCGTCAGCAGCGGCCGGGGGCTGGCCGAGTTGAGTGGGTACGAGATCGAGGAGTACGAGGGATGAGGAGTGGCACTCGTGGAGCGCGCTGAGCTGGGCCGGACGATCGAGGCGATCTTGTTGGTGGCGGTGGAGCCCCTGCCGCCGCAGTTGCTCGCCGAACTGCTCGAGGAGCCAGCCGACTCAGTGGACGAGGCGCTGACCGAGCTGGCCGAAAGCTACGAGCGGGAGCGACGCGGCTTCGTGCTGGTCCGGATCGCGGGCGGGGCGCGCCTGCAGACGCATCCCGACCTCGCGCCGTACGTCGAGCGCTTCGCCAACCGCGAGGTCTCCCACCGGCTGTCGACCGCGTCGCTCGAGACGCTGGCCATCGTCGCCTACCGCCAGCCGGTCTCCCGCGGCCAGATCTCCGCCCTGCGCGGGGTGAACGTCGACGGGGTGACGCGACTGCTCGAACAGCGCGGCTACATCGAGGTCGTGGGGCACGCCGAGGGCCCCGGCCAGCCCGCGCTGTTCGGGACGACCGACCTCTTCTTGGAGCGACTGGGCCTCGATTCGCTCGAGCAACTCCCCGCCGTCGAGGACTTCCTTCCCGGCCCCGAGGTGGCGAGCGACTTCGAGAGCGAGATGCGCTCGGCGCTGGGCCTCGGCGTCGAGGCGGGCTCCGACGACGGCTGAGCCGAACGACGCACCGAGGGTGCCCGGCGCGCTCGGGCCCGACACCGAGGGCGAGCGGCTACAGAAGGTCCTGGCCCGGGCCGGGTTGGGCTCGCGCCGTGCCAGCGAGGAGCTCATCGCAGCCGGGCGCGTGACGGTCGACGGGGGAGTCGCCGTGCTCGGGCAGCGCATCGACACGGCCACCGCCCGCGTCGAGGTCGACGGCAAGCTGGTGCCGGTCGCGCCGGACCTCGTGTACTACCTGTTGAACAAGCCCGACGATGTGATCACCACGGCCGACGACCCTCAGGGCCGGCCCACCGTCATGTCGCTCGTCCCCGCGGTGCCGCGCGTCTTCCCGGTCGGGCGCCTCGACCGCCACACCGAGGGCCTGCTCGTCCTGACCAACGACGGCGCTCTGGCCCAGCTGCTGACGCATCCCTCGCACGGGGTGGCAAAGGAGTACGTGGCCGAGGTGGCGGGCGGCACGCCGCCTCCCGGTGCGTTACGCGCACTGCGGGAAGGGGTGGAGCTCGACGACGGGCCGACGGCCCCGGCCGAGGTCGGGGTGCTGGCGCCCGGCGTCATCCGTCTGGTGATCCACGAGGGTCGCAACCGCCAAGTCCGTCGCATGTGCGACGCCATCGGCTATCCGGTCAAGCGTCTCGTCCGCACGCGGATCGGCCCGGTGCGCGACACCAAGCTGGCGCCCGGAAAGTGGCGTGCGCTGAGCGGCGCCGAGGTGCGTGCGCTCGCGGCCGCCGCCAGCTGAGCCCGGAACGCACAGCGTCCTCAGCAGGGGAGACGGGGTGCGGACCGGTAGAGTGGCCCGTCATGGCACCCGCTCTCACGGTCAGGGGTCTGCGCGGGGCCACGACGGTCGATACCGACACCGTGGCCCAGGTCACGGAGCGCTCGCAGGAGCTCATGCGCGAGCTCATGGCCAGCAACGACCTGGTCGAGGACGACATCATCAGCGTCCTCTTCACGGCGACGGCGGACGTGACGAGCACGTTCCCGGCCACCGCCATCCGCGAGACCGGATTCGGCGCCGTCCCGCTCCTCTGCGCCGCCGAGATCGCGGTGCCGGGCTCGATGCCCAAGTGCATCCGGGTCCTCCTACACGTCAACACGACCCGCTCACGGGCGGAGATGCACCACGTCTATCTCCACGGCGCCCAAGGGCTCCGCGATGACCTCCCCGACTGAGGGCGAGACGCGTCGCCGGGCGCTCGTCGTCGGGACCGGGCTGATCGGGGGTTCCATCGCCCTCGGGCTGCGGCGACGGGGCTGGCACGTGTCGGGCCTCGACAACGACGAGGGCAGACCATACGACGCCCTCGAACAGGGAGTGATTGACGTCGTCGGGGACGACCCGGAAGCGGAGGTCATTTTTGTCGCGATTCCAGCTACCTCGGTGTCGGAAGTCGTCCGTCGACTCCTCAATGACTCCGATCGGCGCCAGGACGCCGTGATCACCGACGTCAGCAGCGTGAAGCAGGCGATCGTCGCCGCGGCGGACCACCCCCGCTTCATCGGGGGCCACCCGATGGCCGGCTCCGAGCAGATCGGCTTGCGCGGTGCCGACCCCGACCTCTTCGCCGGCGCGGTGTGGGTCCTCACGCCTACCGCCGTCACAGACCTGGAGTCCTTCGACCGCCTCAAGGGCGTGGTGATGAGCCTCGGCGCGGACGTGCTGGTCCTCTCCGCGGCCGACCACGACCGTCTGGTCGCCAGGGTGTCGCACGTGCCGCATCTCGTGGCGGCGACGCTCATGAACGCAGCGAGTGACGGCGCCCAACAGGACGGGGCGCTCCTGCGCCTGGCCGCTGGGGGCTTCCGTGACATGACGCGGGTTGCGGCCGGGCATCCCGGAATCTGGCCCGACATCTGCGCCGAGAACGCGTCCGCCATCGTCGCCGCACTCGACGGGCTCCTCGGCGACCTCTCCGCCATGCGCGACCGCGTGGCGGAGCAGGACCGCGAGGGCTTGTTCGACGCGTTGCAGACCGCGAGCGCCGCCCGCCGCAACCTGCCGGCCCGCGTCGCCCGCCCCGAGCACCTGGCCGAGTTGCGCATCCCGGTCCCCGACCGGGCAGGCGTCCTCGCCGAGATCACCTCGCTGGCCGCCGACGCGGGGATCGGCATCTACGACATCGAGATCGCCCACTCCGCCGAGGGCCCGCGCGGGGTCCTCATCCTGGTCGTCGACGGCGCCGACGCCGAGACACTGGTCGCCGCCGTGGAGGCCAAGGGCTATCGCGGCCGGGCGGAGCACCTGTCATGACGGAGCCGGCGGCGCCGCGCATTCTGGTCGTCGACGGCGGGGTGCCGTGCCGCGGCACGGTGCGGACGCCGGGGGAGAAGTCGATCTCGCACCGCTCGGTCCTGCTGGCGGCGCTCGCCGAGGGCGCGTCCGTGGTGCACGGGCTCTCCGACGGCGCCGACGTCGCGGCGTCGCTCACTGCGGTCGAGGCCATGGGCGTCGCCGTCGAGCGGGCGGACGACGGCAGCGGGACCGTCGTGCTGCAGGGTGGCCGGAGCGTGCTCCACGAATCCGACCACCCGCTTGACTGCGGCAATTCCGGCACCTCCATGCGGCTCCTGAGCGGCCTCGTCGCGGGTTTGCCGTGGCGGACCGAGCTCGTGGGCGACGAGTCCCTCTCCAAGCGGCCGATGGACCGGGTGGCCGAGCCGCTCGACCAGATGGGCGCGGCGGTCGAGGGCCACGGCGAGCGCTGCCTGCCCCCTTTGCGCGTAAGGGGCGGCGCGCTCCACGGCATCGACTGGACGTCGAAGGTCGCCAGCGCCCAGGTGAAGTCGGCCATCCTCCTCGCCGGGCTGTCGGCCAAGGGCGCCACCGTCGTGCGTGAGGCCGTGACGACCCGGACCCACACCGAGGAGATGCTGGCCGAGGCCGGTGCGGACATCACGGTGGAGCCGTGGGGCGAGGGACGCGTGGTCACTGTCCGGCCCTCGACGCTCAAGCCGGTTGAGCGCACCGTGCCGGCGGATCCCTCCGCCGCGGCGTTCTTCGCCGTGGCCGGCGCCGTGGTCCCGGGGAGCGCGGTCGACGTCGCCGACGTCTACAGCGGACCTGCCCGGCTCGGCTTCGTCAGCGTCCTGCAGCGCATGGGCGCGGACGTGACACTGCACCCGGGCGGGGCCGACTTCCAACAGGCAAAGAGCGCCACGGCCACTATCCGCGTCAAGGCCGACCCCGCGCGCCCGTTGAAGGCGACCGACGTCGCGGCCGCCGAGATCCCCTCGCTCGACGAGATCCCGATCCTCGCCGTGGCCGCGGCCGTCGCCCAGGGCACCACGGTGTTCTTCGACGTGGGCGAGCTGCGGATCAAGGAGGTGGACCGCCTGGCCGCCGTGGCCGACATGGTCGAGGCGTTCGGGGCGACGGCGCGCACCGAGGGCGACACCCTGGCCATCACCGGCGTCGGCGGCCCGCTACGCGGCGCACGCTTCGACAGCCGCGGCGACCACCGCATGGCGATGGCGGCGGCGGTGGCGGCGCTCGCGGCGGCACCCGGCGAGCAGAGCCTGATCACCGGATTCGACGCGGTGGCGACCAGCTACCCCGGCTTCGCCGGCGACCTCGGCCGCCTCACCTCCGGCGCGTCGCCGAGGCCGCCAACGGCCGAGCGTTCCCCTCACGCCTTGCTTGTCGCCATCGACGGCCCCGCGGGCGCCGGCAAATCCACCGTCTCCAAAGCCGTGGCCAGCCACCTGGGCGTCGACCGTCTCGATACGGGCGCCATGTACCGCGCCGTCGCCGCCCTCGCCCTCGAGCGCGGCATCGCGGCCGACGACGCCGCCGCCGTGGCGGCGCTCGCCACCAGCGCCGACATCGAGGTCGGGCACCCGAGCGAGCGCGTGATCATCGACGGCAGCGAGGTAACCACCGTCATTCGCTCCCCGGAAGTCGGGCAGGCCGTCTCCATCGTGGCGGCGAACCCCGACGTGCGGGCCCAGCTCGTCCGGCGGCAGCGGGAGTGGGCGGCGGCGCACGGCGGCGGGGTGGTGGAGGGCCGCGACATCGGCTCGGTCGTGTTCCCCGACGCCGACCTGAAGGTCTACCTGACGGCGTCCCCCGAGGAGCGGGCCCGGCGCCGCCTCCACGACGAGGCCCCCGAGGGCGTGGCCCGGCGCGACCGGATCGACTCGACGCGCCACGCATCCCCGTTGCGGCAGGCCGACGACGCCCACCACCTCGATACGACGGGCCGGACGGTGCAGGATGTGGTCGAGGAGGTGTTGTCGTGGCTGTGAGCACGAGCGGGCCGACGTCCGGGGCCGAGGAGGAGTCGAACGCGCCCGTCGCACCGGGGCGACATCAGGCCTTCGAGATCGAGCCGCGCTACACGCCGGTCTACCGGGTAGAGCGGGCGATCTTCGTCACTGCCCTGTGGGCGATGTTCCATCCGAAGGTCACCGGCCGGGAGAACATCCCGGAAGAGGGCCCGGTGATCCTGGCCCCAGTTCACCGCTCGTTCGCCGACTTCGCCTTCGCCGCGTTCTGTACGGACCGCAAGCTCTTCTTCATGACGAAGGACGAAATGTGGAAGAACAAGTGGCTCGGCAAGCTGCTGCTCACTGTCGGCGCCTTTCCCGTGCACCGCGAGTCGGCCGACCGCGAGGCGCTGCAGCGCGCCGAGGCGGTCCTGCGCAAGGACAGCGTGCTCGTCCTCTTTCCCGAGGGTACCCGACGCGAGGGCCCGGTGATCGAGGACCTGATGGAGGGTGCCGCGTTCCTCTCGGCGCGGACGGGCGCGCCGATCGTGCCGATCGGCATCGGAGGCTCGGACCTCGCCATGCCGAAGGGGTCCGTCATACCCAAGCCGCGGACGATCCAAGTAGTGATCGGCCCCCCGATCCCGCCGCCGCCTCGAACCGAGGGTGGGCGCGTCTCGCGTTCCGCCGTGCACTCCGCCACTGAGGCGCTCGTGCCGAAGCTGCAAGAGGTTTACGACAAAGCGCGCGCCAAGACCGGGCGTTACTGACGACGGAGCACCCTGCCTCCGATTCCATGTTCACGTTGTCAACCGAAGTCGACCGCCTTGGTCTCGACGACCTGGGCCAGATGGATGGTCTTCCAGAAGACACCCGATTTGCCCTGGCAGCCATCAAGGAGTCGTCAGCGACCGGGCTGTTGATCGGGAACGAAGGCCGCTTCTCGGTCGGGTGACAGCAGTGTCGCTTGTTGCGTGCTTCATTTGCGGAGCGGGTAGATGATGGGCAAGCGGATCTTTGGCTCGAAAATGAAACCCCGGTGCGCCGCTTTGATGGATCGTTTTGTTACTTTGCGGGCAGGGATCTACTCGGAAGGAGGACCTGTCATGAGTAAGCACGCGAAACCAAGCGAGACGCCCAATGAACAAATTGGCGGCACGCCCAGCCCGGGCAACGTCACAAAGCGAGCTGAGGGGAGGCCGCCCGAAGAGTCATCAAGCGATAATCCCACAGAGCAGGCTGAGGCCATCTTGCAGGAGTCGGAAGACCGCGTTGCAGAAGGCGCTGCAGACTAGACCCGGTCGTGCTTCGTCCTTTGCGGACTCGTATGTCGCAATGACCACGCCGGTCGGCGTCGCGACACTGTCGGCAAGGCGCAACCTAACTTCTACCCCCAGCCGTCGGGAGTGACCGCGTCCAATCGGCGCCGAACCTCCGACATGTTCACGCCGAGAGCGCCCAGCAGCACTGCCGCAGGGTCTGGTGGCTGGAGTGCGAGGATCTGGGCCAGCACCTGCTGAGCCGTGACCTGGGTCTTCCGGCGATTCGGCTTGACCGAATCCTCAAGCACTTTCTTTGCCGCGGGCGTCATGCGTAGGCGATCTTTTTGCGCGACGTCTCTGAGCCTCGGCTTCTTCGGCACGTCGCGCATCAGCAGCGGGGGAGCGTCGGCGCCGGACCTAAGGCCCAGGGCGCCCAAGGCTTCGTGATCGAGCGACTCAAGGGTCTGGCGAGCTTGCTGCAGGCTCACGCCCAACACGACTTCGATCGAAGGATCTTCGAACAAGGCGAGCAAGATGTGATCGGTGCCCGTTCGGCGATCACCTCGGCGGCGAGCCTCCTCGCTGGCCTGCAGATAGATGGCCCAGACGTGAAGCACCTCTGGCACAACGGATTCGGTGGTCATGATGACTCCTTGTTGTATTTGGTGTGCACGGACTGGCGCGTGATGCCCAGGGCGTCTCCGATCTGCTGCCACGACCAGCCCTTTTCTCGGGCCGCCGCGACGTTGTTGGCCTCGACCCTCTCAGCCAGTCGATGGAGCGCCAACGAGGCGCGTAACCCAATTGCCGGGTCATCCGACGAGACATTCACGCCGAGCTCGTCGATGTCCATGCTTGTCAGTTTACACTGACATCCTGGTCTGTCAACTTAAACTGACATAGCAGATGGCCACACCGGAGTCCCCTAGATCGCCGGGTTGCGGGAACATTGTTGAGAGGGAGGGAGGGGCGAATGCTTATTCCCGCGAGAGGATGAGATCCTTGCGCGATCAGCCTGTGATAACAGCGTCAGGCGGCGCATCGGTGTCCGGAAGCGTCCCAAAACGCGCGAGCGTCATCACTGCTGAGACTGCCTCGTACGCCGGTTCGAGGCGTTTTCGTCGTGTCCCTCCATGCCTTGATCGACGCACCGCCTCGTGCAGGGGCGGTGCGGCGCTGCCAAGCGTGTCATCGGCCGGCCCGCGACAATAGACAGTGGTGTCGTCTGGCCGGATGAAACGTTCGTGGGCCACCGTTTTGCTCCTGCTCGTTGGCACCGCAGTGATCGCTGGGGCAACGTTCGCCACGACTTCCGGCGCCACTCCTCGCGTGGCCTCGAGTGGCTCGGGGCGTGTCACCATCTCGGCTCCCTCGCGTCATCTACGACCGGTACTCGCTGCTCGGCGGCCAAGTGGACGGCGGGCACAACCCAACTCGACCACCACGACGGTGCCGACGACTTCTGCCCAGGTTCCGCTTGCCGGCTGCCCCGTGCCTCCGCAACCGCCAGCCCCGCCGTCGCCGCCGCCGTGGCACCCAGCGGTTCTCGTGACGTCTCTTCCGCCAGTGGAGGCGCCGGCGCCGTGGACCTCACACGTCGCGGCACTGACGGGAAAAGGCATGTGGATCTGGGAGTGGGACAGCACTGATGGTGGTGACGCCGACGCGATCGTGCAGCAGGCCGTTTCGGCTGGGCTGCACCAACTGTGGGTCCGGGTGGGTGACTCGATGAATGGGTTCTACGGTGCCGAGGAGCTCGACTCACTCGTGCCCGTTGCCCACGCGCACGGCGTTGCCGTAATCGCGTGGGGTTTCCCGTACCTGTGGGACCCCGTCGGCGACGCCCAATGGACCGCGCAGATCCTCGACTGGCGCGCTCCCGACGGCCAGCAACTCGACGGCTACGGCGCTGATATCGAGGAGGCGACCGAGGGTGTCATGCTGAGCGCCCAGCGGGCGGCCGTGTACCTCGAGCTTGTTCGGCAAGCCGCCGGCAATCGGCTGGTCGTGGCCACGGTCTACCCCCCGAGTGACGCCAGCTGGGACGGTGGCTACCCCTATCAGGCGATGGCGCCATACGTCGATGCCTTCGCCCCGATGATCTACTGGGAGTGCACCGATCCCGGCACCGACGCCACACGCGACGTCGCTCGCCTCTCGACGCTCCGACCCGTGTACGTCATCGGACAGGCTTTCAACTTCACCGGCACCGGTGGCCGGACCGTTTCACCGAGCGGAGCAGAGATCACCGAGTTTCTGGGTACCAGTCGGCGGGCGGGCGCGCTCGGCGCGTCGTTCTGGGTGTGGCAGGACGCCACGCCACAGGAGTGGTCCGCTGTGTCCGGCTTCCCCTGGCGCTCGGTTGGGAACCGGCCGATGCCGCGACGGGTCGGCCCAAAAAGACCCCGATCCTGACGCGGGTCAGTGATGCGGCTGATGCGGCGTGGCTCGTTTGAAACATCCCAGGTCGCCGGCTCGGGCCGCCCCGGCCCTAAAATCTGGTCATGACCATCGATAACCAGGAGGAACTCGACGCTCTGATGCGTGCTGGTCGGGTTGTTGCCGAAGCCCGCCAGGCGATGGTGGAGGCTGTCTCTCCAGGCACGACCACTGGGGAGCTCGACGCCGTGGGCCGAGAGGTGTTCCGCCGTCACCGGGCTCGGTCCGCTCCTCGTGTGACCTACCGATTTCCTGGCGCGACGTGCATCAGCGTGAACGATGAGGCCGCCCACGGCGTCCCGTCATTGAGGCGCCAGCTGCGCGCTGGGGATCTGGTGAACCTTGACGTCTCGGCGGAGCTGGATGGTTACTTCTCCGACACCGGGATAAGTGTGGCCGTTGGTGAGGTATCACCAGTCGCCTCGAGACTCTTGGAGGCGACCAAGCTTGCTCAGGGTGACGCGATGAATGCAGCGCAACCGGGCGCCCGTCTCCGCGACCTGGGTCGGGCCGTCCAACGACGGGCGCGCCATCACGGCTTTCGCGTGATCGAAAACCTCAACGGTCATGGCCTCGGGAGGGGACTCCACGAGGGGCCGTCGGTCCCGAGCGTTGACGATGGCCAGAGGATGGTGCTGCGTGAAGGATTGGTCCTGGCAATCGAGCCCTTCTTGTCCGTGTCCGCCGATCACGTAGTTGAAGACGAGGACGGCTGGACCTTACGTACCGCCGACGGGAGTTTGGTTGCTCAGTTTGAGCACTCAATGGTGGTCACTGCAGAAGGGCCATTAGTTCTCACCGCTTGAAGGTGTCTCAGTTCGCCGGGAATGTCACCCCGGACGAATACAGTCGCACTTGAGGAGGCGATACATATGGAGCTTGTCCACGAGTTCGACTACTCCGGGACCCTGAAACCGCCCGTCGTCTTTGGAAGCCGCATGTTCCTCGAAGTGACGGACGGACAGGTGACAGGAAAGCGGCTACATGGGCGGTTGTTGTCCGGTGGCGGAGACTGGATCGTGCTCGGCTCTGACGGATGGGGCCAGGTTGACGTCCGCGGCCAGATCGGCACCGACGACGGGGCCTTCATCTACACGCAGTACACCGGCCTACTTGAGCTCAACGACAAGGTGATGACCGCAACGACCAACGGCTCTGGCACCGACTGGGAGGACCAGTACTTCCGGACGACGCCCCGGTTCGAGACGGGCGACGAACGCTACAGGTGGTTGACCACCAGCCTCTTCGTTGCCGAGGGCCGTCTCAAAGAAGGCGGCGCAGTCGACTACCGGGTTTACCGCATCACCTGAAGTCGGCCGCGTCAGCCCTACCTGTCAGTTGTCGCCACGAGGGGCCCGACGTGTCGCTCCGGTGGAGATGCGAGGAGGGGGACGACATGGGTCACCATCCAGAGCGAACCAACTTCCGTCGCAACCTTGTCGAGCACCTCGGGGTTATCACCTGCGATGATCAGAATGAAGTGATCCGAGGCCACCTGAACGACGTGAAGGCCTCGGAATCCTTCAATGTCGCGGGCCTTGGGTACGACCTCGTCTTCAGCTCGAGCAAACAGATCGGGACTTGGTGGATCGCGAAAGTGAAGATGATTCACGACGGCTGCAGGCATATGCGTGACCCTAGATGCTCACCCGGTTTAAGGGCGAGGTGGTCAGCGGCAGAGGTCTAATGCCCCAACGCTTCGATGGCAGGCAGCTGTCCCGGCCCGACTGCCCAACTTCGCCGGTTCTGCTACAAAGCCCTAGATGACCACCGAGCCGCCTTCTAACCAAGCGGAACATACCCGGCTCACCAGAGATGCCTATGACCGACTGGCGCCGGTGTGGGCCTCGACGACCGACGATGGACCGTTCAACGGACTCCTCGAGCGTCCGGCCCTTCGCTCTCTGGTCCCTCGACCGCTTGCGGGAAAAGTCGTGCTCGACGCAGGTTGCGGATCAGGGGCTCAGTGCGAATGGCTCCTGAACGAAGGAGCGGACGTCATCGGGATCGACCTCAGCCCCGCGATGGTGGAGGAGACAAAGCGGCGATGCGGAAAGCGGGCACGCATCTTTGTCGCCGATCTCGCTGAACCGCTCACCCTGGAGCCGGGGACAGTTGACGGGATCACCTGCTCGCTAGCACTCCATTACCTCAGGGATTGGCATGTGCCGTTGCACTCGTTTCGGAGTGCGCTTCGCTCAACCGGATGGCTCGTGCTCTCCCTCGATCACCCGTTCTGCCGCCCATTGCCATCCCAGAAGGGCGGCTACTTCGACACTGAACTTGTGAACGACACCTGGCAAAAGGCCACGGTCGAAGCAACCCAGCACTTCTGGCGCCGACCCTTGTCCGCGGTGATCGAGGCTTTTGCCGATGCTGGATTCGTCATCGACCGAGTTGGTGAGCCCCAGCCGAGTCCCGAAGCGCTCCAGCGATTCCCCGGTGATCTGGAGGGTGTCAAGGGTTTTCCGGGCTTCATCGTCTATCGACTGCTCCCCAGATTGAACGAGGCGTAGTTCGCCGCATCGAACCGACGTGCCGACCGTTGCGCACCTCTGCACTTCGCCGGCACGGGGGGCCTGTTCTGCACGTGGAGGTGTTGATCACAGCACGCACGCCAGAGAGCTGAGCAAGGCTGTGCTCTAGTGAACCTCTTCGGCGAGAGAAGGCGTGAGAGATGGATGTTTCCGAGCGCGAGTTGCAAGTGCGGACGTTCGTCGACGAAGTCTGGAATGGCCGCAACTACGAGGCTGCCGCTGAGCTATTCAGTCATGAGTACAGCAATCCGTTTGGAACAGGCCCGTCAGCCAGAGCCGAACCGATCCGCCGCTACCACGAGACGTTCCCTGATCTTCAAGTGGACGTCGAGGACCTGATCGTTGCCGACGACACGGTCGTCCTGAGATTCAGTTACCGAGGCATCGACACTGGCGGACACCTGGGACGGGCCGCAACCGGACGTGCGGTAGAGGTATGGGCGGTCAGCATCATGCACTTCGTGCACGACAAGGTCGTCGAGGAATGGATTGGCGCCGACAATCTCGGCCTGTTCATTCACCTGGGAGTCCTCGACAACCCGTGGCCAAGCGAGGCGCGGCAGTAGCTAATCAGAAGAATCGCCAACTTGGGCGTAGGGAGCAATTGCGCCAGTTCTGCGGTATTCAGCACGAACGAGGGCGGCTTTCGATCCGCTGACGGAGCGCCGACCACCTAGTTCTCAGGCTCCTCGCAATTTGAGAAGGGATACTGTGACTCGCGGTTTGAATCGGCGGCCGCTTTACGAAGCGTCAGGAGGCCATAGTGGCGTACGGAGTTGTGCACTTCTTTCCCGGTGGTACGCAGGATCAATATGACGCCGTTGTGTCGGTGGTCCACCCGAGCGGGGACCCACGCCCAACCGGCGAGAGAACTCACGCCGCGGGAGCCTCCGAAGGCGGTTGGACGGTGATGGCGATTTACGACTCGAAAGCTGATTGGGAGGGCTTCCGTGATGGCACGCTCCTACCAGCGCTGCAAAAAGGGGTCGAGGGTGGCTTTGCAACCCCTCCCCAGGAGAGTGGATTCGAGACGCACGTCCTCATTCCGTAGCCCTTAACGAGGCGGAGACCGGTGTAGCTCTCACCACGCCGCGGATCGGGAAACGGTCTTGGTGGCGCCATCTCCCGCTTGCCGAATCGACCTCAGGCTGCGGGCTGATGCGGCTGGGCGCGCCGGTACTTCCACCACGTGTCCAGCACGACGCGGCCGTAGCGGAAGCCGAAGAGCCAGTTCTTGCCCTTCTTCGTCGTCCCCGAAGCGCGTGGTAACCAGACCGTGGGGCGCTCGGTCACGCGCCAGCCGCGCTTCATCGCGATGATGAGGAGCTCGGCGGTCTGATACTGCGCCTGGACCAGGCGGTAGGCGATGTCGTCGAGCATGCTGACGCGCAACGCCCGGTAGCCGTTCGACGTGTCCGTCAGCTTCGTGTGGCCCATGGCGCTCATGATCCAGGAGAACACCCTCACGCCGGCCTTGCGGGTGTTGTCCGTGGTGGTGTCCGTGCCCAGGATGCGCGAGGCCACGACGAAGTCCGCCTCGTCGTCCACCAGCGGCTCGAGCATGACCGGGATCTCGGCCGGGTCGTTCTGGCCGTCGGCGTCGAGCGTGACGACGTACTGCGCGCCGAACTCGATGCAGAGGGAGTACCCGACGCGGAGCGCGTAGCCGTGCCCGAGGTTCTCCTCGAGCACGAAAGTGACGGCGTCGGACTGCTTGGCGACCTCGTCGGTCTTGTCCATGCCGCCGTCCACCACCACGAGGGTGGTCACGGCGAGGCCGCACGCCTCCTTCTGCACGGCGGCGAGCACCGGGCCGATGTTGGCCTCCTCCTCGTAGGCGCAGATGAGCGCCACGACGGGGGTGAGCTTGAGGTCCGGGTAGCGGGTGTCGAAGTCCCGGCGCGACGCCTCGATGACGCGGCGCGCCTGACCGGGGTCGGTCTGGATGCTGGCGCCCGAGGTGGCGCCGCGGGACGGGGTCAAAGGGAGTGGGGCGTGGCGAAGACCGAGCGGACCATCGGCTCGAAGTGCGAGAGCGGCTTGGTGGGGTAGTCGGGGTCGAAGCTGATCTGGTCCCAGTCGTCCGCGAACTGCTCGGCCAGGGCGAACCACGGCTCACCGACGTACTTGTCCCGCGCGTCGGGGTCCTGCCCCAGGTACTCGTAGTAGTGCTTGCCCTGGAAGTCCTGGTGCGCCTTGATCATGTGGTACGTGTCCGCACTGACGTAGGGCCTCAGGATCTCGGCCGCGATGTTCGGGTGGTTCATAACCGAGACGGCCTTGCCGATGTCGTGGCACAGCGAGGCGACGACGACCTCGTCAGAGGCTCCCGCCTCCTCCGCTCGGGTCGCCGTCTGCAGCGAGTGGACGAGCTGGTCGACCTCGAAGCCGTCAGTGATGTCCTCGAGCGAGGCGAGCATGGCCAGGACCCGCTCGGCCACGCGGGGCTGGTGCTCGATCGACTCGACGATGATGTGCTGCCACTGCTCGGCGGTCGACTGGTCCATCCGGGTGAACGTCATGGGGCAATTATCTCCTTTGCGGGGGTCAGGAAGCCAGCAGGTCGAGGACGGCGGCGGCGGAGACCGTCCGGTCGTGGGCCGCCGGGTCGGCTCGGTCCGCACCGGGGCGGCCGGCCAGAAAGGCGAGCGTGGAGCCCACGGCACGCAGGAGCTCGCGGAGCTCGGGGGGCGGCGGGAAGTACTCGTCCTCGGTGGTGATCATCACCTCCGTGACGCCCTGGGCGGGGGCGAGGCGGGCGATCACGTCTTCGACCAGGGCTTCGGGGGCCGAGGCGCCGGCCGTGACGCCGACGGTCCCGGTGAGGTCGTCGGGGAGCTCGTCGGCTTCGTTGATCCGGAGGACTCGGGGGCAGCCGCCGGCCTTGGCCACCTTCTCGAGGGCCACGGTGTTCGAGGAGTTGGCCGAACCGATGACGACGACGGCGTCGGACTCGGCCGCGATGGCCTTGAGCGCGGCCTGGCGGTTGGTGGTGGCGAAGCAGAGATCGCTGCGGTTGGGCATCCAGAGGTCGGGGAAGCGCTGGCGGGCCGCCTCCATGAGGCCGCGCCACTCGTCGTGGCTCAGCGTCGTCTGGGCCAGCAGCGCGACCGGGGCCCCGGCCGGGTCGAGGTCCGCGAGGGCGTCGAGGTCCTCTTCGTGCTCGAGAAGACGGACCGACTCGGGCGCCACGGCCATGGTGCCCACGGCCTCTTCGTGCCCGGCGTGGCCGACGTAGAGGACGGTGTAGCCCTTGCGGGAGCGGACCTTCATCTCGTGGTGGACCTTGGTGACGAGGGGGCAGACGGCGTCGACAACGACCCCTTCGGAGGCGCGGGCGGCCTCGACCACGGCGGGGGCCGAGCCGTGCGCACTGAGCATCAAGGGCGCGCCGACGGGGACCTCGGCGACGTCGTCGACGAAGATCACGCCCTGGTCCCGGAAGCGCTCGACGACGTGCCGGTTGTGCACGATCTCGTGGTAGCAGTAGACGGGCGGCTCGAAGACCCGGACCATCCAGGCCAGGGCCTTGATCGCCTTCTCCACGCCGGCGCAGAAGCCCCGGGGCTGCGCCAGCATCACTCGATCGACTCCGGGCACAAAGTCCAGGTTATCGGCACTAATCTGGCTGCTATGTCAGCCCCTACGGTGACTTCGGTCACCGAGGCGTCGCCGGCTGCCCGCGCCGGCCTGGCCGTGGGCGACGAGCTCCTCAGTATCGATGGGCACGAGCCGCGCGACGTCATCGACTTCCAACGCCTGAGCGACGGCGCCGACCCCGGCGTCCTGGTCAGGCGCGTGGGCGCGCCCCTGCCACGCCTGGTGCGGGTGGACAAGGCCGCCGGTGAGCCGCTCGGCGTGGAGGTGTCCTCGGCCGTCTTCGACCGCATCCGGACGTGCGACAACCACTGTGCGTTCTGCTTCATCTACCAGCTGCCCAAGGGCATGCGGCGCAGCCTCTACCTGAAGGACGACGACTACCGGCTGTCCTTCCTGTACGGGAACTTCACGACGCTGACCCGGTTCACCGAGCTGGATGCCGAGCGGATCTTGACCGAGCGCCTGGGCCCCCTGTTCGTGTCCATCCACGCGACGGACCCCGACCTGCGGGCGCACATGCTGCGCAACCCCAAGGGTGCCACGAGCCTGCGCTGGCTGTCCGTGTTGCTCGACGGCGGGATCGAGGTGCACGGGCAGATCGTCGTGTGCCCGGGGGTCAACGACGGGGCGGCGCTCGAGGACACGCTGGCGGGGATCCTCGACCGTTACCCGGGCCTGGCCAGCGTCGGCGCCGTGCCGCTCGGCGTGAGCCGCTACTCGAACGAGCCCGAGATGCGCCCGCACACCCGCGACGAGGCGGTCGCCGTCGTGGAGACGATCGAGGCATGGCAGGGCGTGTTCACGCGGGCGCTCGGGCGGCGGATGGTCTTCGCGGCCGACGAGTACTACCTCCTGGCCGGGCGCGACTTCCCCTCGTCCCGGCGCTACGAGGGCTACCCGCAGCACGAGAACGGCATCGGCATGGCGCGCTCGTTCGCGGCGTCCTTCGAGCGCCCGGCCGGGCGCGGTCCGGGCGGCGTGCGGCACGGCTTCTTCGCGTCGGTGGACGCCGCACCCGCCGAGGGCTACCGGGCCCCCAGAGTGGCCGTGGCTCCGGCCGGGGAGGACGACCGGCCGGTGACGGTGCTGACGGGCACATACGGGGCGCGCGTCCTCGAGCCGCTCGTGGCGGCGCACGGACGCGCCGACGTGGCGGTCCACGAGGTCGCCAACGACTTCTTCGGCGGCAACATCGGCGTCGCCGGGCTCCTGACGGGGGCGGACGTCGGCCGCGCGCTCGACGGTGCGTCCGAGGGCCGCCGCTACCTGCTGCCGGACGCGTGCCTCAGCGAGGGGCGCTTCCTCGACGGGCTGACGCTGGCCGACCTGCCCCGGGAGGTCGAGGTGGTGCCTTCTGACGGGGCGTCGCTGCGACGCGCGCTCGACGGCACGTCGTTCAAGCCGGCCTGCGCGGCATGACGCCCCCGATGCTGGTGATCGCCGGGCGCCCCAACGTGGGCAAGTCCTCGCTCGTGAACCGGATCGTCGGCGCGCGGGCCACCGTGGTCGAGGAGGAGCAGGGCGTCACGCGCGACCGCAAGGTGCTGACGGCGGACTGGGGCGGCGTCACGTTCTCGGTCATGGACACGGGCGGCTGGCTGGCCGGCGGCGACGCGCTCGAGGAGAAGGTGAGCGCGCAGGCCGAGCGCGCCCTGGCGGACGCGGACGTCGTGCTCATGGTCGTCGACGTCACCACCGGGGTGACCGAGGAGGACCTGGCGGCCGCCAAGGTGATCCTGCGCTCGGGGGCCCCGGCGCGGCTCGTGGTGAACAAGGTCGACGACGCCACCCGGGAGGCCTCGACATGGGAGTTCGTGTCCCTCGGCCTGGGCGACCCCTTCCCGGTCAGCTCGCTGCACGGCCGGGGCACGGGCGACCTGCTCGACGAGGTGGTGGGCCTCTTCCCCGGGGCCGAGCGGAGCGACGGCGCGGAGTTGGCCGAAGGGGGGGCGGTGGCCGAGGAAGACGCCGAGAAGGGTGAGCAGCTCGCGCCCGGTACCCCCCGGGTCGCGATCATCGGGCGGCCCAACGTCGGCAAGTCGACCCTCTTCAACCGCCTGCTGGGCGAGGAGCGCTCGATCGTGCACGACCTGCCGGGCACGACGCGTGACGCGATCGACACGGTGGTGGAGACGGCCGACGGCCCGGTCTGCTTCATCGACACGGCCGGGCTGCGCCGGCCGTCCAAGACCGACCGCGGCACCGAGCAGCATGCGACGCTGCGGGCGCTGCGCGCGCTCGAGCGGGCCGACATCGCCCTCCTGGTCATCGACGCGACGGTCGGCGCGTCGCACCAGGACCAGCGCCTGGCCGAGCGGATCGGCGTGTCGGGTTGCCCCGCCATCGTGGTGCTCAACAAGTGGGACAAGGTCTCGACCGACGAACGCGACGACGTCCTGGCCGGGGTCGGGGACCGGCTCGCCTTCCTGGGCGCGGCGCCGGTCCTCAAGATGTCCGCGCTCTCGGGCAAAGGGGTGCACCGGATCTTGCCCGCCCTGCGCGACGCCGAGGAGGCGTACCACCAGCGCGTGCCGACCGGGGTCCTCAACCGCACGATGCAGGACCTGCAGAACCGCCAGCCGGCGCCGCGGGCCCGCATCCGCTACGCGGTCCAGGGCGCCATCGACCCGCCCACCTTCACGCTCTTTGCGAGCGGCCGCCTGCCGCAGACGTACCTGCGCTACATCGAGCGCGGGATCCGCGAAAAGTTCGACCTCGGCGCGACACCGATGAAGCTGCGAGTGCGTGTCGGCGGCAAGTGACGGCACGGCCCTGATGCCGTGGTGCGAGGAGTGCGACGCGCTCGTCGAAGAGGAGGACCTCGGCGACGAGGGTGAGTGCCCGACCTGCGGGACGATCCTGGCCGAGCAGGAGCGCGGGCCCATCCCGTGGTACTTCAAGCTGATGATCGTGGCGAGCATCGTCTACCTCGGCTACCGCGGCTACCAGGGCGTGACCTGGGTCGCCGCGCACGTGTAGCGTCCTGCGCCGTGCCGATCTACGAGCTCGACGGGGCGACGCCGCGCATCGATCCCGAGGCCTACGTGCACCCCGACGCCGTCATCATCGGTGACGTCACGCTGGGGGCGGAGTCGAGCGTCTGGCCGAGCGCCGTCCTGCGCGGCGACTACGGGACGATCACCGTCGGCGCGGCGACGTCGATCCAGGACGGGACCGTGATCCACGCCGGGCCCGGCTTCCCGACGGTCATCGGCGACGGCTGCGTCATCGGCCACGTCGCGCACCTCGAGGGGTGCACCCTCGAGGACGAGTCGCTGGTGGGCTCGGGCAGCGTCGTCCTCCACCACGCCGTCATCAGCCGGGGGGCCACGGTCGGCGCCAACGCGGTGGTGCCGAACAACATGGTCGTGCCGCCGGGCCATCTCGCCCTGGGCGTGCCGGCCACGGTCTACGAGGGTCGCTCCGACGTGCCGATGATCAAGTTTTCGGCGGCGCAGTACGTGCTCAACGCCAAGCGCTACCGCACCGAGCTGCGGCGCCTCGACTGAGTCGCCGGGCCCGGCGCTACGTCTTGGCGCCGCTCAAGTGGGCGGGGAACACGTCGGTTCCGAACGGGGCGAGCCCCTTGGCGGCGGCGAAGCCGAGGTGGCCCTCGCCGTCGGCCCCCCCGGTCGTCAGGCCGAGCAGGTCTTCGTAGCTGCGCAACGCCGAGTAGTGGTCGTACGCGCCCGTCGCGTCGGTCGACCCGGGGGCGATGTACTTCGAGTTGAGGAGCAGGGCGCCGATCTGGCCGCCGCCTGGCGCCTGGCTGTCCGCCGTGGCCCCCCCGTCGCCCGGTGCGTGGGTGTTGGGCCCGGATTGCTCGTTGCAGCAGGCGAGGTTGGCCTCGGCCCCGCCGAGCTCGGACTCGTCGAACGTGATGACGACCAGGAGGTCGCCGTGCTTGTAGGCGGGTGAGCTCAAGATGAGCGGCACCCAGGCGTGGAGGAACTGGTCGGCCCCGGTGAGGCCGCCCGCGTGCCCTCCGGTGCTGTTGGGCCCGGCACACGTGCCGTCGTGCCCGTCACTGCACAGGTTCGGGGTGATGAAGGCGAAGCGGGGAGTGGTCTTCTCCTGGCGCAGGTCCAGCGCGAGGTGGCCGCCGGCCGCCGGCGCGCCGTTGGCGCCCAGGGTGCCGAGCGGCACCACATTGGCGTCACACTCCGCCGTGTTGTCGATGATGGAGTGGAACCAGACGAACGGGTTGTGGCGGCTGGTGTACTGGTCGGCCGCCGTAGCGACCTCGGCCGGATCGGTCGCCGCGATGGCCGGGTGGCCGCAGTCGGTGCCGCCGCTCGGGTCGGGCGCCCCGCCGTCACGCGACGGCGTGTTGCCCATGTCCTGGTCGTAGGCCCGCCACGAGGCGACGTGGGTGGTCTTGTTCGGTGGGTATTTCGTATCGAGCTGGCTGGCGATCGTCTTGACCGCCGTTGGGTACACGCAGCC
>DATDIE010000335.1:0-2931 GCA_036521235.1 Acidimicrobiales bacterium
CACGTTCGACCTCGTGTCGGGCATGCTGCACACGACGCGCCTCAACCCCATGGCGCACCTGATCTGCGTCGCCCACACCCGCCTGGAGCTGGCCGACATCTTGGTGGCACTGCGCAAGGCGGGTATCGAGAACCTGATGGCACTCGGGGGCGACCCCCCGTCTGATCCCGACGCCGGCCCCGGCGAGCTCGCCTACGCGACGGAGCTGGTGGAGCTGGCCCGGGCCATCGGTGGCTTCTCCATCGGGGTGGCGGCGCACCCGGCGGGCCACCCCCGTTCGGAGGACATCCCGAGCGACCGCGACTTTCTCGCGGCCAAGCTGGCGTTGGCCGACTTCGGCGTGACCCAGTTCTTCTTCGAAGCGACCGAGTACCAGAGCCTGATGGCCGACCTGCGCGAACGAGGCGTCGACACACCCGTCCTGCCGGGCATCCTTCCGGTCACGTCGCTGTCCACCATGGGGCGTCTCGGCGCGATGGGCGCGGCCGCACCGGCGTGGATGGAGGAGCGGCTCCGCGCGGCGGACGAGCGCGGCGGCGCCGAAGCGGTGCGCAAGGAGGGCGTGGTGCTGGCCACCGAGCTGTGCTCGCACCTGCTCGAGTCCGGCGTGCCGGGGCTCCACTTCTACACGTTCAACACGTCGAGCGCGACCCGCGAGATCTACTCCGCGCTGGGACTGGGGCCGAGCACCGAGGCTTGAACGGCGCCCCCGGGGCCGCTAGTCGGGGGCGTGCGCCAGGACGAGGCCGAGGATCGGGAGGAAGACGTCCTCCGTCAAGGCGGCCTGGCTCTCGAAGCCGTCTTCCGTAGTGGTGCGTCCGCCCTCGCAGACGACGACGCTGAGATCGACCGCGGACAGCAGCGGCCGGCCGAGCTGGTGGGCGAGAAGCGGGACCTCGAAGACGACGAGGTCGACGACCTCGGTGGCGGCGTCGACGAACGCGTCGAAGTCGCGGAGCACGTCCTCGCTCGAGGAGAACATGGTGCCGAGGGCCAGGCTCGAGACACCGGCGATGCGCGACGGGAGGGCGTGGGCGACGACGTCGCGCGCCATCGTCGGATCGACGAGTGCCGCATCGGGCCGGGGGCCCGCATCGTTCCCCGCCGACGCGGTCAACAGGCCGCGTGTCGTGACGACCAACACGCGATGACCCGTCTCGGCGAAAACGGCGGCCAGGTTGACGGCGACGAAGGAGCGGGCGGGCTCGTCGCGGGCGGAGGTGACCAGGACGGTGTAGCCGGAGCGGCGGCGGGAAGGCGCGTGTGCGCCGGTGTCCTGCTGCACCGCCTGCTCGATCTGTGCGGCGAGCTCGCGGTACGCCTGCGCCGACTCGGAGTCGGGGCGGCTCGCGACCTCGACCTCGGGCGATCCGTCGGCGTCGCGTGGCGCGGCGGCCGGGATCTCGGCCGTGACCGGCAGTCCGAAGGCCTCCTCGGCGCGCTCCCGGGTCTTGATCTTCCGGCCGAACAGGCGGGAGGCGGCGCTCACCGGGGCGCCATCAGGCCCGTCGGCGCGCCGGCGCAGGCCCGGGCGGAGTCGGGGGCCATGCACACGGCCGCGGATATTAATCGGGGCCTGGTCCAGGGACGGAGCGCCGGGTGCACAGAGGGGTCGGCGACGGCCCTGGCGAAAGGCGACGGCGGCGCGAGCCAGACCTGGACTGCGCCGGGGCCGAGGCGAACGTCGTGTCCCTCGGCGAGCGCCGGAAGCGCCGGAACGGGAGGAGCTCTCTCAAGCCTTCGACCCGTATGCAGCGTGAGCCGGGGGACATTCAGTCGCTCCCGGACCGCCGAGTCCTCGAACAGGACGAGCTCGGCCGCAGAGCACGTCGACGCCGCCCGCGTCTGTCCTCGATCAGTCCCACCGGATGCGGTCCGGCGGCGCCCGGGCGCCCGATCGAGCGGGGTGCGCCGACCCGCCCTCCGATTGGGACCGCGGCGTTCCGACCCCTAGCATCACGCCATGGCAGATCTCATCCGCATGGGCGACGACGGCACCCTCTCCGTCCCCGACGAGCCCATCATCCCGTTCATCGAGGGCGACGGCACCGGCGTCGACATCTGGCCGGCCGCCAAGCTCGTCCTCGACGCCGCCGCGGCCAAGCACGGGCACAAGGTGGCGTGGAAGGAGGTCCTGGCCGGGCAGAAGGCGTTCGACGAGACCGGCGACTGGCTGCCCGACGAGACGGTGGAGACGTTCCGCTCCCACCTGATCGGGATCAAGGGCCCGCTCACCACCCCGGTCGGCGGCGGTATCCGCTCGCTCAACGTGGCGCTGCGCCAGATCCTCGACCTCTACGTCTGCCTGCGGCCGGTGCGCTGGTTCGCCGGCGTCCCCTCGCCAGTGCTGCACCCGGAGTTGGTCGACATGGTCATCTTCCGGGAGAACACCGAGGACGTCTACGCCGGTTACGAGGTGAAGGAGGGCACCGCAGAGGCCGCCAGGCTCACCGAGTTCCTCCGCACCGAGATGGGCTGGCCCATCCGCGACGGCTCGGGCATCGGCATCAAGCCGATCTCGGAGATGGGATCCAAGCGCCTCATCCGCGCCGCCATCAACTACGCCCTCGACCGTAAGCGCCGCTCCGTGACGCTCGTGCACAAGGGCAACATCCAGAAGTTCACCGAGGGCGCCTTCCGCGAGTGGGGCTACGAGCTCGTGCGCGAAGAGTTCGCCGACGTCGCCGTCGGGTGGGACGACTGCAACGGCGAACCCGGCGACAAGTTGCTCGTCAAGGACACCATCGCCGACATCACGCTGCAACAGGTCCTCACCCGCCCGTCGGACTTCGACGTCATCGCGACGACGAACCTGAACGGCGACTATCTGTCCGACGCGCTGGCGGCTCAGGTCGGCGGCATCGGCATCGCGCCGGGGGCCAACATCAATTACGTGAGCGGCCACGGGATCTTCGAGGCGACGCACGGCAC
>DATDIE010000336.1:0-2225 GCA_036521235.1 Acidimicrobiales bacterium
CGCGGCGCCTGCAGCGCTGCCGTCCAATGCCGGGAACGACACGGACGGACAGCAGTACGGTGCGCTGAACACCGTGTCGTGTCCCGCCCCGACGAACTGCGTTGGCGTCGGGGAGTATCTGGACACGAACGGGAACGACAACCCCCTCATCCAGTCGTGGAACGGGTCCTCGTGGACCCCGCTGCAAGCGCCCGTGCCGTCCAATGCGGGGACGATCGCCGGTCTTCATTCCTACCCGCTTCTCGGCAACGTCTCCTGCCCGGCCGCCAACTCCTGCTTGACCATCGGTCAGTACCACGCCACGGGTGGTGACTACCCCGGCCTGATCGCGAAGTGGAACGGCCGCGACGTGGAGCGACACGGCCGCTCCGGTTCCGTCGACCTCGGTCCCGCCGGACTCCAGCGGGGCGCAAGGCAGTTTCATCTTGGGCGTGGGTTGCAACTCGCCGGTGTCCTGCGTGATCGCGGGTCAGTACGACAACTCAATCGGGAACGCGGGGTTCGCCATTACGGAGACAGGCGCCCAGGGCTACTGGCTCGACGCTTCCGACGGTGGGATCTTCACCTACCCCAACAACGCGTTCTTCGGCTCGGCCGGCTCGCTGAACCTCAACAAGCCGATGGTCGGCATGGCGGCCACCGCCGACGGGCAGGATTACTGGCTCGTGGCGTCCGACGGAGGCATCTACAGCTACGGCGACGCCGTCTTCCAGGGCTCGACCGGCAGCCTGCAGCTCAACAAGCCGGTCGTCGGGATGGCGGCCACTTCGACCGGGCTCGGTTACTGGCTCGTGGCGTCCGACGGGGGCATCTTCAACTACGGCGACGCCAACTTCTACGGCTCGACCGGCTCGCTCAAGCTGAACAAGCCGGTGGTCGGCATGGCGAGCTCGCCGAGTGGGCTTGGCTACTGGCTCGTGGCGTAAGACGGGGGCATTTTCAACTACGGCGACGCGCCCTTCGAGGGCTCGGCCGGGTCCTTGCACCTCAACGCGCCGGTGGTCGGGATGGCCGGCGGCTGAGCCCTGGAGACCGCCGCGTCGGTTCTGTCCGGACCGGCGCGGCGGCCTGACCTGGACCCAGACGGAAGTGACACAGCGCGCCGGTATCCTGCTCGGATGGCCGATCGGCTGGTCATTCGCGGCGCCCGTGAACACAATCTTCGAGACGTCAGCCTCGATCTGCCCCGGGACGAGTTGGTCGTCTTCACCGGGCTGTCGGGGTCGGGCAAGTCGTCGCTGGCGTTCGACACGATCTACGCCGAGGGGCAGCGCCGCTACGTCGAGTCGCTCTCGGCGTACGCCCGCCAGTTCCTGGGCCAGATGGACAAGCCCGACGTCGACTTCATCGAGGGGCTGTCCCCGGCGATCTCCATCGACCAGAAGTCGGCCTCGCGTAACCCGCGGTCGACCGTCGGGACGATCACCGAGGTCTACGACTACCTCCGGCTCCTCTACGCCCGCATCGGGCACCCGCACTGCCCCACCTGCGGCCGGCCGGTGGCGCGCCAGACGCCCCAGCAGATCGTCGACCGGGTCATGGAGCTGCCCGAGGGGACCCGGTTCCAGGTCATGGCGCCGGTGGTGCGGGGGCGCAAGGGCGAGTACAGCTCGCTGCTCGACGACCTGGCCAAGCAGGGCTTCGCCCGGGTGCGGGTCGACGGCGTGCCGCTCGAGCTGGCGAGCCGGGGCGAGGTCGCCCTGGCGCGGTACGAGACGCACACGATCGAGGTCGTGGTGGACCGCCTCATCCGGCGAGACAACATCCGCCAGCGCCTGACCGAGTCGATCGAGACGGCACTCGAGCTGACCGGGGGCACCGCCGAGGTGCTGGTCGTGAACGGCGCGGAGAGCGCCGACGGCGAGGTCGACGAGGCGATCACGTTCTCCCAGCATCTTGCGTGCACGCACTGCGGCATCAGCTTCGAGGACCCGGCGCCACGCAACTTCTCCTTCAACTCGCCGTACGGCGCCTGCCCGCTGTGCGTGGGGCTGGGGACGCGCTACGAGGTCGACCCCGAGCTGGTGGTGCCCGACGACTCGCTGTCGCTGGCCGAGGGCGCGCTGGCGCCGTGGGCCGGGGCGCGCAGCGAGTACTTCGTGGGGCTGCAGGCGGGGGTGGCCGAGGCTGGTGGCTTCGACTTCGACGCGCCCTGGAAGAAGCTCAAGGCGAAGGACAAGAAGCTGATCCTGTACGGCACCGGGAACCGGGCCGTGCGGGTGACG
>DATDIE010000337.1:0-5165 GCA_036521235.1 Acidimicrobiales bacterium
TTCCCCGACGCCAAGGTGTCGCAGGTGTACGCGTCGACCGAGTTCGGCTCCATCACCTCGGTCCGTGACGGAAAGCCGGGCCTCGCGGTGTCGTCGCTGCACTCCGAGTCGAACCCCGAGTCCAACGTGCGCGTCGAGGACGGTGAGCTCTGGGTCCGGGCCGGCGCCGGCATGCTCGGCTACGCCGGCGAGTCCCCCGACCCCGACGCCGACGCCGAGTCGTCGGGCGGATCCGAGTGGCGTCGCACCGGCGACCTCGTTGAGATCGTCGACGATCGCGTCATGTTCCGGGGCCGCAAGTCCGAGGTGATCAACGTCGGCGGCGTCAAGGTCCACCCCCTGCCCGTCGAGGACCGGATCACCGGGCTCGACTCCGTCGCGCTGGCCCGCGTCTTCGGGCGCCCCAACAAGCTGACGGGCGCCATCGTCGCCGCGGAGATCGTGCCCGTCGGTGGCGTCGAAGCCGCCGACCTCGAGGCCATCCGCGCCCAGATCAAGAGCGCCGTGGCGGACCTGCCGCGGGCGTGGCAACCGCGTAGCGTGACCTTCGTCGACGCGATCGAGACCAAGGGCGGCAAGACGATCCGCCGGATGGAGGACTGATGGCCGAGGCACACTCCCAGGTTGCGCTCGTCACCGGTGGGAGCAAGGGGCTCGGCGTCGGCATCGTCGAGGCCTACCTGTCGGCGGGCTACTGCGTCGAGACGTGCTCCCGCTCGTCGACCGACCAGGTGCGTACGTGGGAGAACGACCCGCAATACAAGGAGCGCTTCCATTTCGCGACCGCCGACGTCTCCAAGAAGGAGGACGCCGAGAGGTTCGTCAAGGACGCCGCCAAGCGCTGGGGCCGCATCGACGTCCTGGTAAACAACGCAGGCGTCGCACGTGACGGCGTCATCGCCCTGTTCGGCGACGACGACATCGACACGGTCATCGACCTCAACATGAAGGGCACGATCTACGTCACCCGAGCGGCCAGCCGGGTGATGTTGCGCCAGCACTCCGGCTCCATCGTCAACATCTCGTCCATCGTCGGGCTCTCGGGCTACCGGGGTCTCACCGTCTACGGCGCCACCAAGGCCGCGCTCGACGGCTTCACGCGGGCCCTCGCGCGTGAGCTCGGCTCACGGGGCATCACGGTGAACAGCGTCGCCCCGGGCTACCTCCGCACCGAGATGAGCCACGGCCTCGACGAGGAGCAGCTCAACCAGATCGCCCGGCGCACCCCGATGGGCCGCCTCGGCGATCCGAGCGACGTCGCCCGTGCCGTCCTCTTCCTCACCGACCCCGCCAACAACTACCTGACCGGACAGGTCATCGTGGTCGACGGCGGGCTCACCTGCTGAGCTGAATCCGCCGAGCTGACCACCCGGCCCGGAGTCGTCAGCCCCGCTTGGGCGACCAACTCCAGCGACGCAGGCCGATCGCGATGCCGGCAGCACCCCACAGCAACATGACGCCCAGGTCGGTCCAGGGCCACGTCGTCGTACCCGGTTGGCCCGTATACGACGCCACCAGGGCGTCGATGAAGTGGCGGATGGGGAAGAAGTTGGCGAACGTGGCCAGCGCCGAGCCTGGCGCAATCGGGTACCAGAGCCCCGAGAGGAACAGCAGAATGAAGTAGGTCAGGCTCACGATCGGCCCGGCGGCATCCGCGTTCGGGACCACCGTGGTGATGCCGACCCCCAGGGCGCTGAAGCAGACCATGCCGACGATCAGCACCACGATGAAGGGCGCCCAGCGGGCAGGGGTATTGGCGCTGTAGCCGAGGCAGCCCACCGCCAGCAGGAGCACGACACCCACTGTCGCCACGATCATGTAGTTGACGATGACGGCAGACATCAGCATCCAGGTGGGCAGGGGGCTCAGGCGCAGCCGCTTGAGCAATCCCATCTCGCGCCGGTTGACCAGGGTGATGGCGAGGATGGTGAAGCAGGCGGCCATGACCCCGTACGCGCAGAACCCGGCCACGTAGTAGTTGATCAGCTTGATATGGCCGTACGACGCGACCGTGCCCTTCGCCGTGCCACCAAGCAGGAGGAGGAAGATGACCGAGAACGCGATCGTCATGACCGCGCCGATCGGGTTCAGCCAGAACGCCAGCTGCTCGAAGCCGACCTGGCGCGCCACCAGTCGACCGTCGCTCCAGCCGCGGATCCTGCCCCGCTCAGGCACGGCGACCGTCGCCGAGGGATCCGAGCCCGCGCTCATTCGCCCGACCTCGTGAGGCCGAGATAGATGTCCTCGAGGGAAACCCGCAGCACCGAGAGGCCGGCCAAGGCATGCCCGGTCTCGAGCGCCCAGCCCGTGAGGTCGTGCAGCACGCGCAACTCGTCATCGGTGTGGATCTCGACCAGACCGTCGGCGACGGGCACCGCCGCCGCGGGCAACTGCTCGAGCGCGACATCCTCGGGCAGGCGGAACCGGATGGTGACCGCCCCGAGGTCGCGTCCACCGATGGACGCCGGCGTCCCGGTGGCGACGATCTCCTGGCCGAAGAGCACCGCCGCCCGGTCGGCCAGCGCCTCCACTTCGTCCATGTAGTGCGTGGTGAGCAGCACCGTCGTGCCGGCAGCGGACAGCTCGTCGATCAGCTGCCACGTGTCGCGGCGCCCCGACGGGTCGAGCCCGGTCGTCGGCTCGTCCAGAAAAAGGAGCTCGGGGTTGCCGATGATGCCGAGGCCGACATCAAGGCGGCGCTGTTGTCCGCCCGAGAGCTTCTTGACCCGTTCGTCCGCCTTCTCGCTCAGCCCGATCAGCTCGATCACTTCGTCGACCGGCCGGGGATTCGGGTAGTAGCCGGCGTTGCGCGCCACCACCTGGCGCACCGAGAAGTAGGGCTCGATGGCAAGCTCCTGGAGCACCACACCGATGCGCGTGCGCAGCCAGCGCTGCGTCGCCGGGTCCGCCGGATCCACGCCGAGTGTCTCGACCCGCCCGCTGCTGCGGGCCCGATAGCCCTCGAGGATCTCGACGCAGGTCGTCTTACCGGCGCCGTTCGGTCCCAGCAACGCGAAGACCTCACCCTTCTGCACCTCGAAGCTCACATCGCGCACGGCCACAGTGTCCCCGTAGGACTTCGCCAGGTGCTCAACGACTACTGCGGGCACAAAGGACCCCTTGCAGAACGGGCTGCTATCTGACCGATCAGAAGCTGTTTCTTTTCCTTCCACGGTGACCCTGGCATCCGGCCGTGAACCTAGTGGGCGCCGATGGGTCCTTCGCGCACACACCATCCCCGTCCTCCTGCAACGCTCCATGCGGCACCGGCGCAGCGCGAGTCGACGCATCACTCGTGAGCGCATAGGCGACGGACTCGGACGCCGCGTCTACACATCGGTACATCTGTGCGAGGTGCGAGGTTCCTCGCGCATGCACGTGGGGAGAGCGCGCCAACTCCACAAACAAATGCTTCGCTCGACGCGTGCTACGAAGCGGTGGCCGCGACCTGTTCTCTTGCGGCGGTCTCTGCGTCCCGCGCCGCCAGCACCTTGTCGAGCAGATCGCGCAGCTCGCGCAGCTCCGCCGCCGACAAGGCGGACAACGCCGCGGGTGGCACCGAGAGGACGGCGTCGATCTCGTCGGCGAGCTTCCGGCCGGCGTCCGTCAACACGATGATCTTCACCCGCCGGTCGAAGGGCGCCGGTTCACGCCGGGCCAGGCCACGTGCATCGAGGTCGTCGACCAGAGCGGTGATGTACGAAGGATCGCAGCCGATCCCCCGCGCCATCTCCCCCATGGACACACCGTCCGCTTTGGCGAGGCGCATCAAGGTCTTGATGACGCCCGGGGAGAGCTTCATCCGGGTGCCCAACGCGGCCATCCGCTCGACGTGCTCGCCCTCGAACGTGACGCGGCGCAAGCGCTCGAACGCGTCCTCGGTCAGACCCATGCCCTCGATTGTCGCACCGGAGAAACTCTTTGACAACTCCATACCTTTGAGTATTATGAAGTATTCAGATGCCTCGCACCAAGGCTCCGGCCTTCACCCTCAGCCCCGAGCTCCGCCGCACCTCGACCGTCGTGGTCCTGGGCTCGATCATGTCGATCCTCGACACCACGATCGTGGCCGTCGCGCTGCCCACGCTGGCGAAGGACTTCCGCGTCTCGATCACCACGATCCAGTGGGTGGCGACGGGTTACCTGCTCGCCTTGGCCCTGGTGACCCCAGTATCCGGCTGGGCCGTCGACCGCTTCGGCGCCAAGCGCCTCTGGATGATGTCGACGGCCCTCTTCGTGATCGGCTCGAGCCTCTGTGGCCTCGCCTGGTCCGCCAACTCGCTCATCTTCTTCCGGGTCCTCCAGGGCATCGGCGGCGGCATGCTCCTCCCTGTCGGCCAGTCGATGCTCGCCCGTGCCGCCGGTCCGCAGCGCATGGGACGCGTCATGAGCATCATCGGCGTGCCGATGGTCATGGGCCCGATCCTGGGACCGGTCATCGGCGGCCTCATCATCTCCAACTACAGCTGGCGCTGGATCTTCTACATCAACGTCCCCATCGGCATCATCACGTTGATCCTGTCGTCCCGCTGGCTCCCGCAGTTCGACACCGACGAACGCGTCAGCACGCCCTTCGACACGCTCGGGTTCTGCCTCCTGTCCCCCGGCCTCGCCGCCCTGCTCTACGCGCTCTCCGAGGTCGGGACGACCGGCTCCTACACGAGCGCGCCGGTCCTCATCAGTTTCATCCTCGGCGTCGTCCTGACGGTTGGCTTCATCCTGCGCGCGCTGAATGCGAAGTATCCGTTGCTGGATCTCCACCCGTTCCGCAACCGGAACTTCGCCATCGGCAACATCTGCATCTTCGTGATCGGCGCCACCTTGTTCGGGTCCATGTTCCTGCTGCCGATCTACTACCAGGTGGCCCGGGGCCAGGAGGCATGGCAGGCCGGGTTGTTGATGGCGCCCCAGGGCATCGGCGCGGCGTGCATCATGCGCTGGGCCGGCGCCATGACCGACCGGGTCGGCCCGCGCCGCGTGGTGCCGTTCGGCATCCTCTTGATGGCGGCGGCCACGGTGCCGTTCGCGTTCGTCACCACGTCGACCAACGAGCTGTTCCTCGCCGCCACGTTGTTCCTGCGCGGCCTGGGGCTCGGCCTCACGATGATGCCGGTGACCGCCGCCGCCTACTTCGACCTCAGCCACGCCGAGATCCCCAAGGCGTC
>DATDIE010000338.1:0-7492 GCA_036521235.1 Acidimicrobiales bacterium
GGGCTGTGTCGAAGGTCCTGGAGTAGCGGTAGTGGTGAAAGATCGGGAGTGAAGGTATGAGACGAACTCTGCTTGTCGGGTCGTTAGTCGTCCTCGTCGGATTCGTGATTGTCGTCGTCGTCTTCTGGACGGACTCGGCGCACTGGTTCCTCCGCTACACCGGAGCGGATGCCGAATCGGGAACGTGGTACGGGTTCTGGTCCGGTTTCGGTGGCGCGATCCCCGACTTTCTGATCCTGGGCAGCATCATCACCGTCTATCGACACCACAATTGCCACGTCAAAGGGTGCTGGCGACTGGGGAAGCAGGTCGACGGCACCCCGTATCTGGCGTGCCCGATGCACCACCCGGCGCACGAGGGCAACAAGCGCTCGGTCTCAGAGGACGTCATCAGGCTGGCGCACAAGGCGCATCTCGAGCACGAAGGCATCGTGACGTCGAAGAGTCCGGCGACGCCGGCGGCATCCTGACGTCCTAACCGCCGTCCCGGTGGCGGACTCCCCGGGCGAGTTTCGCTTGGGACCGGTCGACCCGAGCTCCTCAGACCTGGCGCCGCGACCGCGGGAAATCGCGCAGGTGGTCATACACCGTGATGAACCGTGAGACGACGGGTGCGCGCTCCCACCAACGCGGGCCGTCGGGGTCCAAGTTGGTCGGCGCGTGGCGCCTGATGTGGTCGGCGCTCTTCATGTCCGTCTCCTGATCGGACCGCCCGAGCGCCCCTCTCAACGCTGGAAGCATCTCGTCCAGCTCCCACTCGATCTCGGTGCCGACTTCCTGGATGAGCGCCTCGATCTCCTCGTCGAAATCCTGTCCCGTCCGCAGGTTGATGCCCTGCACTCCGCGGGACATCTTCTCCACCCGGTCGATATGAGGGCGCCGCACGATCATGGCGTCGCCGATCCGCTCGCCAAACCCGCTCGACTCCGGTTCCTGCGCCGCCACTTTGGACACCTCGACCAAGGCGGCTTCTCTCGTCGCGACGTGGCGCACGATCTCCTTGGCGACGTCGCCGTAGGCGGCCCGGTCCTCGACGGAATTGCCGCGGTGCTGCCGCAGTTCGCCGAAGAGGTCGCGCAGCTCGAGATCCTCGACCTCAAGCAGTTCGAGAGCGTTGGACGCCTCGCGGGTGGCCGTGCGCATGCCGTGTCCTTTCAGATGCCTGACTCTCAGATGCCCGACTCGACCGGTCCGGTCGCCCCTTGTCCGGTCGCCGAGGGCTCGGTGACGCCGGACTGGCGGACCATCGTGGCCTTCGGCTGGTGCCGCGAGGCCCAACCGTCGACGAACGCGCCGCACACGACGAGCACGAGGCCCACGCCGATGCTGTAGCCGACCTCGTACGCGAGGAGGCGCAGATGCGAGGACGCCGCGAAGTACGTGCCGCTGTTGGAGAGCACCGGCCATGCCAGCGGACCGATGGCGAACCACGCCCCACAGACCATCAGCAACGTCCCGGCCGTAGCCAGGCTCAGACGGCCTTTCCCAACCACGATGCCCCGCGACTCTGCGATCACGAAGAGGCCGAGCAGCACGCCGGCGGCTCCAGGCGCGAGCGCCAACACGGCGTGCGCCAGATTCCAGTGCCACGACCCCGAGCCGTCGCCACTGAAGTTGAAGATCGGGCCGACGAAGGGGACGATGCCGCCCCAGGCTGAGGCGAGGACCGCCACCACTCCGGCGGTGCCCAACCCGAGGCGACCGGGCCGCACGCGCGTCTTCGCGGCGTTGCGCTCCACATGGACATCCGAGTCAGTGTGCTCGAAACGTTCGTTGCCAGTCAGGGTTCCCGTCGTCATCGCTGCCGACCTCCTTGGCCCTTTTGTTTGGTTCAGCGCGTTGAGCGCGCACAGGGATAGATACCCACACCGAGTTGCAGAAAACAGCCGTCACGCAGTTCTAGGAATCCCCGATGCATCGAGTCGGGGCGGTCCGCCGGCGCGGGACGGGTCGTCGGAGACGGCGAGCGCGACACTGTCCTCGGCGTCGTCGACATTGTCCTCGGCGTCGTCGGCGTTGTCGACGTTGTCGACGTTGCTCTTGCCGTCGTCGTCCGTGAAGCCGACGGCGACGTATTGCTCCGGGCGTCGCTTGTTCTCGAGCGCCAGCGCGGAGAGCACCTCGCGATCGGCGGCCGTGAGCGGTGGCTGCACGATGCCGCGCGGCCACAGGTGGCGCGCCTTCACGACGTTGATCTCGGCGGCGTAGACCGTCACCTCGGCGAAGAGGTAGAGGAACGCCAGCAGTCCCAGGACCACGGCGAAGTTTCCGTACAGCCGGCTGGCGTGTTGCAAGGAGTGCGCCACCAGGAGCCCGCCCGCGTACTGCAGTACCGTCCACCCGACTCCCCCGACGAGCGCGCCGGGCCAGAGAACCCTCCAAGCGATCTGGCGCGGCGTGAGCACGCGGAAGCCGACGCCGAACACGGCGATGTTCAAGAGGAGCGAGAGGATCGCTGCGCCCATGGCGGCCCAGGTGCCGTGATGGCCGATTGTGGCGAGCCCTGCCAGCAACGTCGTCCCCACGAGGAACAGAAACAGGACCACGATCATGCCTGCGGTGCGCCCCAGGCGCGCCCAGAAACTCGGCCGTATCGCTCCGGGCACGTTCCAGACCTCCGCCTGTACGTGCTGCGCGGTCTGGAGGGCCCCCTGGGATCCCCAGAGCACAAAGAGCAGTCCGACGACGAGCGCCACCACGCTGCGCTCGTGCAGGGCGTGGATGTTGCTGCTCAGGTTGGACCCGACGACGGGGAAATACGAGAACGCGGTCGATTCGATCCGGTGCGCCAAGGAGTGGGTGCCCCCTCCGGCGAAGCCCAGCACCGTAACGAGGAGGAGCAGCAAGGGGAAGATCGACAGGAACCCGTAGAACGCCAACATGGCGCAGAGCAGGCTGCCCCGGTCGTCACCGAACTTCTTGACCACCCCGAAGGAGAAGGCGAGCGGCCGGCGCCGGCGCTGGGCTTCGTCGACCCAGCGCACCGCGCGCTCGAGCACGTTCATGGCGCTCCGCCGCGTCTCGGATGGCGGTGACCTCTAATCGGCATCGTGGAGTACATACCCGGTGCAGCCCGACTCGACTCGCAACCTTCCTGGCTACGGTGGGTCCCGGTGACACCGACGGCCAAGCGCCCGACCAAGGCGAGCGTCTCGAAGACGGCGAAGGCCGCTAGGAGCTCGAAGGCAGCCAAGACTGCGAAGCCGGCCACCAAGACTGCAAAGGCCACCAAGACTGCGAAGCCGGCCGCGAAGGCGTCCAAGCGGCTCGAGACGTACCGGGCGAAGCGGGACCCCCGCAAGACGCCCGAGCCGATGGGGCGTCGCCCGCGATCGCAAACCGGGGAGCCGCGGTTCGTGATCCAGGAGCACCACGCGCGCAGCCTGCACTGGGATCTTCGGCTCGAGCACGACGGCGTCTTCGCCTCATGGGCGCTCCCGAAGGGGCTGCCCGAATCGCCGAAGGTCAACCATCTGGCCGTCCACACGGAAGACCACCCGCTCGAGTACGGCTCGTTCCACGGGGAGATCCCGAAAGGCGAATACGGCGCGGGAGAAGTGACGATCTGGGACAGCGGTCGCTACGAGAGCGAGAAGTGGACGGACACCGAGGTGAAGTTCGTGCTGCACGGCACGCGGGCCTCGGGTGATTTCGTCCTCTTCCAGACGAAGGACCGCAACTGGATGATCCACCGGCACGGGCCCTCGACCCGCGCCGATCCCCTGCCCACGTCGGTGTCGCCGATGCTGGCGGTGCCGGGGGATCTCCCGGCCGACGACGAACACTGGGCCTTCGAGATCAAGTGGGACGGCGTGCGCACGATTCTCTTCGTGGAGGGCGGGAGGGTGCGGGCCCAGAGCCGGAACGATCTCGACGTGACCGTGGCGTTCCCCGAGCTCGCTGACATCGGGAAATTCCTCGGCATGACGACGTGCATCCTCGACGGTGAGGTGGTGGCGCTCGGCGACGACGGGCGACCGAGCTTCGCCAGGCTGCAGCGCCGCATGCACGTGGCGAACCATCGAGAGGCGTTGCGCCGCGCCGCCGTGGATCCCGTGAGCTTCGTCGCGTTCGACCTCTTGTATCTCGAGGGCCACCTCCTGCTCGACGAGACCTACGACGAACGACGGACGCGCCTCGAGTCGTTGCACCTGTCGGGCGAGACGTTCACGACGACCGAGTCGTTTCGCGACGCCGCCGGGCGCGAGATCCTCGATGCCGCCACGGCGAACGGCCTGGAGGGCGTCGTCGCCAAGCGCCGTGGCTCGGCGTACCGGCCGGGACGACGCAGCCCCGACTGGGTCAAGGTCAAGTCGTTCCGGGCTCAAGAGGTGGTCATCGGGGGATGGACGGAGGGCAAGGGCGAACGAGACGGGGGACTCGGCGCTCTCTTGCTCGGAATCCCCGGTCCGGACGGCCTGCGCTACGTCGGGAAGGTGGGGACCGGGTTCAACGAGCGGGCGCGGGATGACCTGCTGAAGAAATTCAGCTCCCTCGCGACGACGAAGAGCCCGTTCAGCGCCCCCCTCCCCGCCCGGGAGACGGCGAGCGCGCACTTCGTGCGGCCTTCACTCGTGGGGGAGGTGGCGTACGGCGAGTGGACGCCGGCCGGCCGGCTGCGCCATCCGACCTGGCGCGGCCTGCGGCCCGACAAGAAACCCAGCCAGGTGGTGGTGGAATGAGCCCGACGAGCAAATCCACGAGGACGACCATCGGGGGTCGAGAGCTCTCCGTCTCCAACCTGGACAAGGTGTTCTACCCGCAGGGCGGCTTCACCAAGGGACAGCTCATCGACTACTACGTCCGGATCGCGGAGGTGATGCTCCCCCACCTGCGCGAACGTCCGCTCACGATGCGCCGCTTTCCCAACGGCGTCGAGGGAAAGTCCTTCTTCGAAAAGCACATCCCGTCGCACGCGCCAAAGTGGGTCCCATCGGTGGCGGTGCCGGCGGCCGATGGACACGAGGAGATCGTCTACGCCATGGCGAACGACGTCGCGACGCTGGCGTGGGCGGCGAACCTGGGCAACATCGAGTTCCACGTGCCGTTGTGGCACGCCGGCCGGCGCCGCAAGCTGCCGGCGAACCCGGACTACATGGTCTTCGACCTCGACCCGGGTGAAGGCACTTCGATCGTCGAGTGCTGCGTCGTGGCCGGGTACATCACCCAGGTGCTCGAGAAGGACGGGGTGGAGGCGTTCGCCAAGACGAGCGGCTCCAAGGGCCTGCAGCTCTATGCGTCGGCCGGGCCCAAGAGCTCCTGGGACGGGGTCAGGGACCGCGCCTTCGACATCGCCCAACAGCTCGAGTCCGAGCATCGCGACCTCGTCGTCTCGAACATGCGCAAGACCCTGCGAAAGGGACGTGTCCTCATCGACTGGAGCCAGAATCACCCGGCGAAGACCACGGTTGCGGTGTACTCGGTGCGGGCCAGGACGCGGCCCACCGTTTCGACGCCCGTGACGGCCGAAGAGGTACGCCGCTGTGCGAAGCAGAAGAAGGCGGAGCTCCTCGTCTTCGAGACGGCGGACGTCCTGCGGCGAGTCGAGAAGCACGGTGATCTCTTCGCCCCGCTTGCGCTGGCGTAGCGGGGCATCCCCAGCCGCGCCATCTCGAGTCCGGTTGTCGTCGGGCCCTTCGGGGTACGCGCGAAGACGGACCGCACGCGCCAAGGAGGATCGTGATGCCACAACAGCAGTGGAGCCCCAAGCGGGAACGCCAGTACGAGCACATCAAGGAAGGCCTCCTCGACCGGGGCGATGCCGAGCCGCTGGCCGAGGAGATCGCGGCCCGGACCGTTAACAAGGACCGCGCCCGCGCCGGGGAGAGCCGCACTGCGAGCAGGACGTCGACGCACGACATCTCGCCGGAACGCCGGGGTGGCCTGCGCTCGCATCGAGGCCCGGGGGGCCGGACGCGGGACCAGCTCTACGAGGAGGCGCGGCGGAGGGGGATCGAGGGCCGGTCGAAGATGAGCAAGGCGGAGCTCGAGCGAGCGCTCAGCCGCTGAGCGACTCAGGCGACCGAGCGCTGGACGCGCTCGACGACCTCGTCGACCACCTCGGACGTCGAGGCCTCGCCGCCCAGGTCGAACGTCCGGATCCCGTCGGCCGCCGCGCCCAGGGTGGCACCACGGATGGCGGCCGCCCGCTCCGAGACGAACGCGTCACCGTGCGCCGCGTGGTCGAGCACCGCGGCGCATGCGAGCAGCATCGCCATCGGGTTGGCCACGTTCTTGCCCATCAACGACGGTGCGGTGCCGTGTGGCGCCTCGGCCATCGCGACCAGCGGACGCAGTTCCTCGTCGAGAGCCAGGAGCACCGACTCGGCGCCGGCGATCGAGCCGAAGAGGGCAAGCACCAGATCGGAGAGACAGTCCCCGTCACGGTTGAGCGACGGCACGACCAGCGGATTGGCGCTGGACTCCGCGATCAGGCCGGCGTAGGCGGCGTCGATCAGCACCGGCCGGTAGACGACGTCGGGGTGCCGGGCCGCGGCGGTGTCCATCTCCTCTTTCAACATCCCCTCGTACACGGTCGAGACGGTCCATTTCGGCCCCCCGTAGACGCAGGCACCCGTCTCGGCGGCCATCCGGAACGCGTACTCGGCGACCGAGCGGCAGACGGAGCGGTCGATCCGCTCGGTCCGCCAGGCCTGCTCCTCCCACGACCCGGCGTCGCCGGTCCGTCCCTCCTCCGCCCCGTAGGCGTCGCCGACCGCCATGCGCACCACGACGATGGGGTGCACGACGTGGGCGGGCGGCGCCACGCCGGGGATGCGGCGTCCGGTGCGGACGATGACCGAACCGCCGATGCCCTCGCGCAAGATGCGGTTCGGGCTCCCCACGTCGCCGGTGATCTCCGGGGTGACCGTGGCCGCCTTGAGACCCAGGCCCGTCTCTCGCATGGCGGCCGCGGCGTCTCGGACGACGCCGTTGGCGGTGGCCCGGCGGTGCTCCAACGAGAGGTCGAAGTGCACCTGCTCGAGGTCGAAGCCAATGACGTCGGGCGCCAGGACGCGCAGCGCCTCGACCAGGAGCTCCTGCCCCGTCTCGTCCCCGTCACAGACCACGAGTCGCTGCACGGCCGGCACGCGGCCAGGGTCGCACGAAACGGCGGTCGCCGCCACCGCCGCTGTCGACACGCGACTTGGGCAGAGCCGCTTGCGCTCGTCGCCCGGACGCGAATACATGGAAGCGGATCGGGGAAGAGAAGAAGCGAGCCGGAGGAATGAGATGTCGGATGGGACGGCTGCCGATCCGCCCCGCGGAACGCCCAGCCGGCGGGCGCTGGGAGCGATGGAGATCGCCGTGCGCCGCGCCCGGGAGCGGTCACAAACGGCCGCGCCGGCCGGCGAGGGCACCGCGCCCGTGACGACCCCGCCCATGAGGACCCCGCCAATGACGACCCAGCCAGCGACGACTCCCCCGCCCCTCTCCCGCCAGCCGACCCGCACCACGGAGCCCGACCCATCCACCGAATGGGTCGGCCCCC
>DATDIE010000339.1:0-2997 GCA_036521235.1 Acidimicrobiales bacterium
GTCGAAGGCGTTGGCCACGTACTCGCTGGGTTGGAGACGCCGACGCTCCCGTATCAGCCGGGCGCCGAAGTAGAGAACGACGAAGGTCAAATAGATGATCGCGGCAGACGGCTTGAAGAAATAGTCGTTGTCGGAGGTCACGAACTTGCCGACCTCGTCGATGAACAGCCCGAAACCGATCCCGCCGAGCACCGTCGCCGGCCACCGCATCCGTCGACCGGTGAACGAGACGAGGAGCCCGATGGCAACGACCATCCCGGCGCCGCCGTACAGCATGTGGGCGATGTGCAGCTTGCCGCCGCCGAGCTTGGGGTAGTTCGTCGCCCACAGCTGGAAGCGGACCACGAGGATCGTGCCCACGGCACAGATGAGAAACGTCTCGTGCAGGGTGCCGGCGCCGGTATAGCGCGCCACGACGCGCCCGCTCAGGACCCACCGGCCCCGAATGCGCGTACGAGACCGAGCCCCGTTTGCCCCGTTTGCCCGTGCCGGTTCCGGCGCCGCCGCGACGACCATGACCCATCATGACACGCCGCGCCTCGTCAATTCCCGCAGGTGAGGAAGGGGAAGTCGAAAAGGTGGTGTCCCAGCAGCTCGCTGTCGGAATTAACGCCGACCGAGTTAGAGGTGCGTCTTGTGCCACTCCTCGCGATCCACGTAGCGCTCGACGCGCTCCTCCAGATCCGGATCCCCGGCCTCCGTGTCGACCACCAGCTTTCCCTCGCTGTCGAGACAGTGGGCAGCGAGGAGGCTCCGCACGAGCGGCCGCCCGATGTCGAAGGGATCCTCGATCCGCATGCGGTCGGCGAAGCGCAGCAGCGTCCGCGCCTGGCCGAGCCGCCATTGGTGAGCTGCGATCACATCTGACTCAGTGAAGACGCTCACCGCCTCCCCTTCTCGGCCCGCCGGTCGACCCTCTTGGTTCCCACTTCCCCAGCCTCCTGTTTGTGGGGAGATTGTGGCCTTTGGTCGATACCTGCGGCTATGGCCCGATCGGGCCATTTGCAGGACCGCGGGGACTAGACCATCGGAGCTGCGGCCGCAGCCCCGGGCGTCGGCGGACGCCGGCCGGATCAGCCGGGAGGTGCGCGGCTCGGCGGTTGTGATGATAATGAGCGGGTGGATGGGGACGAAGCGGACGCGGCGGCAAAGGGCGCCTCGGTCGGTATGACCCGGGATGGGGCGTCGTTGATCCTGTCGGTTGACGCCAACATGACCGAGGTGCTCGGCTGGCGGCCGTCCCAGCTCCTCGGTCGACCCTCGACCGAGTTCATCCACCCCGAGGACCAAGGCAGCGCGGTGTCCGCGTGGTGGGAGATGATCGATTCGCCGGGCCAGGCGCGGAGGTGGGTAGGCCGCTACCGCGACTCGACTGGCAAGTGGGTGTGGGTCGAGTGTCTCAACGTCAACGAGCTGGACCAGGCCACCAACCCGGTTGTGTCCACCACCATGCGACGCGTCACCGTCGGCCACGTGAGCTTGGCGGAGGAGCTCCGGGCGCAGGGAGAGCTCTTGAAGCGTCTCTCTGACGCCATGCCGGTCGGCGTGTTCCAGATCGATCTCCACCGGGCTGTCACCTTCACCAACGACCGCTTGCACGCGATCCTCGGGTGGCCGGCGGAGGCGATGGCGGATGCCCAGTTCTCGACGGTCACCACCGAGGATCGGGTGTTGCTGGAGGCGGCGTTCGACGGGGTGCTCGACGACCGATCCGTCGACGACCTCGAGCTCCGGTTCCTTCCGCCGTCGGCTTCGGGTGACGAGCGGGTATGCGTTCTGAGCATGCGCCCCCTGACCGATGGCGCCGGGCAGGTGGCGGGGGCCGTGGGCTGTGTCACCGACGTTACCGATCAGGTCCAGCTGCGCCGCCAGCTCGAGCTGCGGGCGACGACGGACACTCTGACAGGCTGCCTCAACCGGGAGGCGATCCTCGAGGCGCTCTCGGACGTGGTCGGGCGTCGCGACACGGCGACGGGGACGGCGGTCGTCTTCGTGGACCTCTGCCGGTTCAAGACGGTCAACGATCGGTTCGGTCATGCCGCCGGAGACCGCCTCTTGAAGCGGGCGGGCGAATGCCTACGCTCCGCCATCGGCGCCGGCGACCTCGCGGGACGTTTCGGCGGTGACGAGTTCCTTGTCGTTTGCTCCGGCGTGGCTACGGCCTCGGACGCGGTGGAAGCCGGGCGGCGGGTCGGTCGAGCGCTGAGCGGACGGGTCGACCTGCCGTCCGGCGCAGTCGAGCTGGGGGCGAGCGTCGGGGTGGCGTGGACCGACGAGAAGCTGGACGCAGACACGCTCGTCGCCCAAGCCGATCAGGCCATGTATGAAGCCAAGCGCACGGGCTCGGCGCTCGCCGTATTCTCCGGTAGTGGTCCGCCGGTGGTCTTCGAAGCGGCGGATCTGGCGACCGGGTAGCAAGCAGCCGATCCGCGACCGCCCTTGCATTATCTTCGTTGCCAGGTAGGGCAAACTCGCCCGAGTAGCTCAGTTGGCCAGAGCAGGCGCCTTGTAAGCGTCAGGTCGTCGGTTCGAACCCGACCTCGGGCTCCTCGCTACCAGCACGCTTGGTTGCCCACCCATTCCCCTCAGGGTCGGTCGTCGGAAGTCCTACGGCAGGCCACGGACCCCCGTCGGGCCAGCGGGGGCGCAGCCCGGTGCGAACAGTTGGGTCCGCCCCGCGGTCCCCGCGCGATCCTTACGACACAGTCCGTCCACGACCCAAGGACAAGCACGTTGCGCAAGATAATCGTCTCATCGCTGGTGACACTCGACGGCGTCATTGAGGATCCGGGAGGCATGGCGGGCACCGAGCAGGGTGGCTGGGCGAATCGCTTCTTCGGTGGGGAAGCGGCACAGCGATCGCTGGAGCGCCTTCTGGTCAGCGACTACTTCCTCTGCGGCCGTCGTACTTATGAGATGTTCTCCCAGGCGTGGCCGAACGCCTCCGGCCAATACGCCGATCGCCTGAACAGCATCCCCAAGTTGGTCGCTTCCACC
>DATDIE010000340.1:0-6042 GCA_036521235.1 Acidimicrobiales bacterium
GCTCGAGCGCCGATCCGAGCAGGTGCGGGGCTGGCGCCGCTTGTTAGCCGCCTACGACGTGGACCGACAGCTCGAACGCGGGTACTCGCTCACGCTGCGGGCCGACGGTTCTCTGGTGCGCAGTGCAGGGGACATGGCCCCCGGGGCGGCGATCGTGACAAGGTTGGCCGACGGAACCGTGCACAGCACGGTGGATTCGGTGGAAGAGACGGGCAGGGTCGACGTGCACGGGTTGGGGACAGGCGTAGAGGCAGGGGCGAACGAGGACGGTGCGGGGTGAGCGCCGCCGCCGCTGCCTCTGGGTCCGCGGGCGCCGGCGATGCGCCGGCCGCCGTGCCGGTCGAGGAGCTGAGCTACACCGAGGCCAGCCGCGAGCTCGATGCGATCGTCGACTTCTTCGAACAGCGCGAGGTCGACGTCGACGTACTCGTGACGCGGCTCGAGCGCGCCAGCGCGCTCATCGACGAGCTCGACAAGCGGCTGCGCCGGACCCGCGCCCAGGTCGAGGAGTTGGTGCCGCGGCTGGAGTCGGTGAGTGGCGACGACGGCGGCGGCGCGGCCGGGCGCGGAGGCGGGAAGGTGGACGACGACGATGAGTGAGGCGGGCACGTTGCCCGGGTCGGACGAGCGGCTCTACTTCAAGCAGCTCCTGTCGGGCCGCGACTTCGCGCACGGCGACGTGATGGCGCGCCAGATGGTCAACTTCGTCTACCTCATCGGCGACCGCTCGACGGGCGAGGCGGTCGTCGTCGATCCGGCCTACGCCGTGCAGGACCTGTTGGACATCGTGGCGGCGGACGGCATGCGGCTGACCGGGGTGCTCGGCACCCACTTCCATCCGGACCATCTCGGCGGGACGATGGCCGGCTGGTCGCTCGAGGGCATCGAGGCGTTGCTCGAGAAGGTCTCGGTGCCGATCCACGTCCAGGCCGACGAGGTGCCATGGGTCGAGCGCACGACGGGTGTCGGTGGCGACGACCTGGTTGGGCACCACAGCGGTGACGTCGTGCGCGTGGGCGGCGTCGACATCGAGCTCATCCACACGCCCGGCCACACGCCGGGCAGCCAGTGCGTCCTCGTCGACGGGCGCCTGGTGGCGGGGGACACGCTCTTCTTGGAGGGCTGCGGGCGCACCGACTTCCCGGGCTCGGACCCCCTCGCCATGTACGAGTCGATCCACACACGCCTCGCCCGCGTGCCCGACGATGCGATCTTGTTCCCGGGCCACCTGTACTCGGCCGAGCCCTCCCAGAGCATGGGGGAGACCCGGCGGTGGAACTACGTCTTCCGCCCCCGCTCCGCGCAGGAGTGGATGGCGATGTTCGGCGGCTGAGGCGTCGGGTCGGGGTTAGAGGGGTCAGAGGTCTGCGGTGGCAATGGAATCAGTGATCGTTGTCGGGGCGTCGCTAGCCGGCTGGCGGGCCACCGAGGGGCTGCGCGCCGAGGGCTACGACGGCACGATCAGCCTCGTCGGCCTGGAGCCGCACCTGCCGTACGACCGCCCCCCGCTCTCCAAGCAGATCCTGGCGGGGACGTGGCCGCCGGAGAAGGCGGTCCTCGCCGACAAGAAGCGCTCGAGCGAGCTCCGGGTGCACGAGGTCCTCGGCCGCCGGGCGGTCCGGCTCGACGCGGACGGCCGCAAGGTCGAGCTCGACGACGGCAGCGTCTTGTCGGGCGACGGCATCGTGGTGGCCACCGGTGCCGCACCTCGGCGTCTCCCAGGCACCGAATCGCTGGGGCCGGCAGACGGGCTCTTCGTGCTGCGCACGCTCGACGACTCGTTGGCGCTGCGGGCCGCCGTCAGCGCGACGGAGGGGACGCGGGTCGTCGTGATCGGCGCAGGCTTCATCGGCTCCGAGGTGGCGTCGACCTGTGCGGGGCTCGACTGCCGCGTCACGGTCGTGGAGGCCATGGACATTCCCCTCTCGAACGTCTTGGGCCCCGTCGTCGGCGGCCATTGTGCGTCGTTGCCCGGCGCGCACGGTGTGGACCTGCGGACGGGCGTCGGGATCGAGCGCGTCGAGCGCGGCCTCGAGGGGGCGCGCCTGAGTGTGCACCTCGCGGGTGGCGAGGTCCTGGACGCCGACGTGGTGGTCATGGGCATCGGGGTCGTGCCGTCGACCGCGTGGCTCGACGGATCGGGTCTCACGATCGACAACGGCGTCGTCTGCGACGAGGCGCTCTTCGCGGCCGACGGCATCGTCGCGGCGGGGGACCTCGCCCGCTGGCGCTGGCGTCACGACGTGTGGGACGAGCTGGTGCGGATCGAGCACTGGGAGGTGGCGGCGAACGCGGGCGCCGCAGCCGCGCGCAGCCTGCTGGCCGGCCGGGCGGATGCGACGCCCTTCACGCCGATCCCGTACTTCTGGTCGGATCAGTACGGCATCCGGATCCAGGTGCTCGGGAACCCGGGCGGCGACGACGAAGTCGAGATCGCCCTGGGCTCCCTCGACGAAGGGAAGTTTCTCGCCGTCTACGGACGCGACGACCGCTTGCGCGGCGTGATGGCGATCGGCATGCCGCGACAGCTCATGGGCTTCCGGATGCTGTTGCAGAACGGGGCCAGTTGGGACGAGGCGCTGGCGCACGCGCGCGCCTGAGCCGGAGGCCGGGTTCCGAGGGCGACGGAGGCCTCGCGGGACCGGACTCGAGCTTCTCTTCGCCGGTCGAGCGGCGTCGCAGTTCAGGCACCTGCAATGCCAAAAGGTTGCAGCTATCGGCCAACGCGACGCGGACTTGAGGGTTCTTGAGTCAACTCAGCGACAATTTTGTCAGGATTCCGGCTGACTTTTTCGTGGCATTCGGAGTGTAAGAACGGCTGGGCCAACCCTGGGTCTCGCCCGATTTCCCCAGTACAGCGGGCTGTGACGTTCAAGAACGTGTTGCAGAAGTCCCTGGTTGCGGCGCTCATGGTCGGGGCGAAACTGGGAGCGCTCTGTCGGAAAACATGGCTTCACGGGTGTTCGCAGGGTTACATTTACATCGCTGCACCCCTTCGCCGGGAACCCCCCCGGCCGACGCATTGGCGAAACAAAGGCGAAGACAAATGAAAAGACGTCCCCTGGCTATCCGTGCAGTCGTGATGGCAGCCGCTTCAATCGGCATTGCGACTGCGATTGCGATCCCGCTCCTGACCAGCCCGGTCGGTTCAGCGCCCCCCGCCGACGGTACGGCGGTCGCCGGGCCGGCGGCCTCACCGTCGGTGACGCCGCAGTTCTCCGAGTGTCCGGCGATCGGAGGGGACACCGGTTGCGGGATCCTCATCACATTGGGGCCGAGTGGAGCCACGGTCACGGCGGCATCGTCGCCCACCGAGCCACCCTTCGACGGTAATGACGACACCTTGGTCGGGATCGTCAACAACACCGGCTTCACCATTCCTTCCGTCAACCTCAGCTCAGGCGTCGACATCTTCGGCTTCGACGGCGACGGCATCTGCTCGGGCAAATACGGCACGTGGAGCGGATCGAGCGGGTGCAACTACCCCGCCAACCCACCGTCGGGGTACTCGAATACCGGATATGAGGGACCGGGGACCTACTTCACCAATATCTCCGGCGACAAAGAGTCGGGCACGCTGAACCTCACCGGCGGTGGTGGCTCGGGTCTGGGTGGCACGGGCCTGGAGAGCGGCTCGAGCACGTACTTCAGCCTCGAGAACAACCTGACCGCCGCCGACTTCACGATCCCACCCGACTTCGTGGTCTCGAAGAGCGCCTCCACGTCGGGGCCGATTTACCAGGGCACGCCGGCTGACATCACGTACACCCTTTCCGCCAACAACATCGGCGGGTCCACCAGCGGCGTTTCCATCTCCGACTCCGCGCCACCGAACACGACGCTCGTCAGCGGAACGCCGGCGTGCGTGACCGGGGCGCCTCCGGCGGTATGCAACGTCGCCGTAGACGGCTCGGGCAACATCACGTGGACGATCACGGGCGTCGCGCCCGGAGGGACCGTCACCGTCAGCTTCGAGGTGGCGACGAGCGTGTCCACCCCGGCCGGGCCGATCACCAACACCGCCCTCTGGCATGGACCGGGCTGTCTGACCGATCCGGAGCCGCCGGGCGTTGTCTCGGGGCCGGAGTCGCCGAATTCTGTGACCCTGACGCCGTGTCCCAGCACGACGACGACGACGACGGTGACCGCGCAGATCCCGGTGACCGTCACCGCCTCGAACGACACGTCGGTCTACGGTCAGACGACTGCCCCGGCCGTGACCCCGACGTACTCGCCGCTCGTGACGCCTGCGACTGGAGCGACCTGCTCCACGACGGTCGTGGACACCACACCGGTCGGCACCGACACCGGCGCGGACACCTGCACCGGAGCGTCGGACCCGAGGTACTCGTTCACCTACGTCCCGGGCAACGACGTCGTGACGCCCGCTCCTCTGACGGCGACGGCGTCGAGCGCCAGCGTGGTCTACGGCGGCGGCAGCTCGTCGGCGTCGATCCGGGCTCACGCCATCCCGACGATCACGGCGACCATCACCGGCTTCGTGGACGGGCAGAACTCGTCGGTCGTCACCACTCAGCCGACGTGCACGACGACGGCGACCTCCTCGAGCCCGGTCGGCACTTACCCGACGACGTGCTCGGGCGGTGTGGCCCCGAACTACACGTTCAACTACGTCGCCGGGACCCTGACGGTGACGCCGGCGGCGTTGACGATCACCGCCTCGAGCGGCTCGGCCAACATCGGCGGCACGATCCCGGCTGTCACGGCGGCCTACTCCGGCTTCGTGAACGGTGACACGGCGACGTCCTTGACGACGGCGCCGACGTGCTCGACCACGGCCACGAGCACCAGCCCGGCGGCTGTGTACCCGACGAACTGCTCCGGCGCCGTCGATGCCAATTACACGATCACGTACGTGCCAGGGACGATGTCGCTGACCGCAGCGCCCGCGACGGCGCCGGCCACGACGACGCCGCCCACCGCGGCGCCCACCACGGCTCCGGCCACGACGACGCCGAGCACCTCTCCGGCCATCGCCTTCACCGGCGCACTGCTGGACCAGGAGTGGCTCATCGGCGCGGCGGCCCTCATCCTTGGTGCGGGCCTCGTGCTCATCGGTCGCCGCCGGCGTTCGCCGAAGCACGCGGCGGGTCGGGAGTAACTCTCGGAGGGGAGTACATAGGAGGTAGGGCGCTTCCTCCGGGCGGGCTTCGTGCCCGCCCGGAGGGGGATGCCTCGGTGCGGCGCCCTCGTTTCGGGGGCGCCGCGGCGCGTCGTGGTGCGCTTTACGCGCGCTGAGGATCGCCGAGAAATGTCGTCGCGCTGTGCGAGCGGTTCCTGAAGCGCGCCTGTGCTCTTACCGAATTCTTACGCGCGGGTCGTCGTGGATCGGCGGCACGAGGCATGCAATAAACACGGCCCCGACGCGCGCTGCTACTCCCGTGCTGTCCTGCGAGCCGACTGAGAAGCGCACGGAAATTGAGCTTTCGTTGTCCTCTGGGCACGAAATTGAGCTCAAGTTCGCGGGACAAGAAGTGTCATACGGCTCTAACGAAAGGCGCGCCGGTTCCGTATCGTTGACCCATCAAGGCCCCGCTCTGTGGGGTGTCCGTTGCCGGCGAGGGGCGATTGACATGCCACCCGGCAAGGAAGGCGCCGTAATTCGGCACCAACTGCGTCGACTTGAGCGGAATTGTGGATCGGTTGTCGCAGAGATGCGTACACTCGGTGCGGAGGTTTCAGGAGGGCGGTACCCGCAGTTTGGCTCTGTGGGTGCAGGCGGTCACACAACTTGGCGAGGCGAAAGAAAAAATGAGAACACGTGCGTTTGCGGTCCTGGCAGCCACGGCTGCTTCCCTGGCTTTGGTCTTCCTCAGTTTCCCTGTCTTCGGTGGTGTCGCCAGTGCGGCCGTGCCTGAGTTCCCACAGTGTCCGGCTATCGGCCACGACACCGGCTGCGAGTTCCTCATCACTTTGCCGGCGACGGGTCCGGCCACCATTCAGCAGGACACGACGCAGGGGCCGTACGACGGAAATGACGACACGTTGGTCGGCATCGTCAACGACACCGGCTTTCCCATC
>DATDIE010000341.1:0-2094 GCA_036521235.1 Acidimicrobiales bacterium
CGGTTCCGGGCCCTCCGACGAATCGGGCGGTGGCTCCTGAGACGCGGGCACTCCAGGCCCGGGCACCAGCCGGCGCCCGACGCGGCGCCGGGCAAGGGCGTTGAGGCAGGCGTTGGTGGCGATCCGGTAGAGCCAGCCGCGCACCGACGCCCGTCCCTCGAACCCGTCGAAGCCTCGCCAGGCCCGCAGGTACGTCTCCTGCACGAGGTCGTCGGCGTCGTCGAGCGAGCCCAGCATCCGGTAGCAGTGCAGCCGGAGCTCGCGGCGGTACGGCTCGACCAGATGCTGGAACGACTCCCGCTCGACGTCCGTCATGCGGGGCCCGGTACCGGCGCCAGACCGTCGGGGGTGATGCGGTACGCGTCGGCGTCGAGCCCGGGGTCGGTGGCGAGCTGGAGTATCGACGCGCCCACCTGCTCGGTGGTCAGCGTCCACCCCCGCGCCGCCACGTACTCCGCCGGCTCCACGCCCTCGCGGCGGGCGTACGCCGCCACCGCCGGCGAGCCCAGCTCGGTCGCGGCGGTCAGCCCCGGGAGCACGGAAGTCAACCGGATGCGGAGTCCGCCACGCTTCGATTCGTCGTTCGCGTAGCGGGTGATGAACCGGATGGTCGCCTTGGCTCCTGCGTAGCCGCCACTCAACGGTGATCCGGCGAGCGCCGCCCCGCTCGAGAAGGCGATCACCGTGCTGTCCGGTGGCAGCGGCAGCAGCAGGGCCTCGCGGGTCCAGTTGAACACCTGCTGGACATCGACCTCCCAGTTGCGGCTGAACGTCTCCCACGTCTGCCGCTGGAGCGGCCGCGGCAGCGGGCTCGCGCCCGCGTTGAGCACCAGCGTGGCAGGATGGTACAGGTCGAGCAGCTCCCCGGCGACGACCGGGTCGGTCGCGTCGGCGGCGATGGGAGTGAACCCCTCGCCGAGTTCGGCGCCCACCTTCTCCAGCCGGGCCCGATCGCGGGCCAGACCGACGACCTGCGCGCCGGCACCGACCAGTGCGGAGGCAACGGCGCGACCGAAGCCGCGGCTGGCCCCGGTCACGATGGTGGTGGTTCCCTGAAGGTCTCGACCGGTCATCTCGGTCCTCCTGTCGTCACGGATATGAGGCGGCGGTATGGCCTCTTCACCCGTAATGACCGGCGAGCCGAGAAAACTCATCGGTTTCCAACGCGGCGCGGGCCGCGGCGGGGACGGAGTCGCGGCTACGTTTGGGAGGCGCGCCAGCGGTCGAAGTCGGCCTCGATGTCGTCCGACCAGCGCGAGACGTCGATCTGCCCCGTGGTGTAGACACCCTCTGCCAGTCGGGACTTGCCGAACACGTCGCGCAGCCGCACGTCCTCCGAGTGGGTCACCACCTCCTCCAATAGGTGGGGTGGGATGAACGTCACCCCGGCCGGCGTCGCGAGCACCGCGTCACCGGGCAGCACCGTGGCGCCCCCGATGCGGACGGGACCGTTGACCTGGGCCAGCGTGACGTCGGCGATGGCCGAGGGGTCGACGCCGCGGTGGAAGACCTGGAGGCCTTCGATCGCCGCCATGCGCAGCGAGTCGCGGATGCCTCCGTCCACCACCAGCCCACCACCCTTGGTGCGCGCCGCCATCGCCGTGGCCAGGTTGTCGCCGATCACGGTCCCGTCGCGGACCTTCCCGAAGAGGTCGACGACCAGGACGTCGCCCGGCGCCAGCGAGTCGATGAGCCAGGTGTTCTGTTTCCCCGCCGGCCATCCGGCGTCCTCGCCGGCGGCGTTGACCACCTCGTCGAGGTCGGTCCGCTTGGGCACGAAGACGGCGGTCAGCGCTCGCCCCACCAGCACCCCGCCGGCGTGGAGGGACTGCCAGCCGCCCTCGAACAGAAACCGGTAACCGTGGCCTCGCTCGAGCGTGCCGTAGGCCTCCTCGTTGGTGACCTCGCGGAGCCGCGCGAGCAGGGTGCTGGGGGCTTCGGGCCTGCCGTCGGCCGAGCGCGAAAAGGGATTCAACGGCGTCAGCGCGCGGACTCGGTCGGGTGAGTTGAAGACGAGGTCGATGCTCATCGGTAGGCCTCCAGGCGGGTCGCGGCGACGCGGGTGGCGACGGCGCTGCGGTGTTCATTCATGCG
>DATDIE010000342.1:0-2340 GCA_036521235.1 Acidimicrobiales bacterium
CACGCTCGAGCCCACGAGCTCGGCCGCCGGGTAGCCCGAGATGGCCTCGATCTCGTCGCTGATGAACCGCATCGCCCAGTCGCTCTCGGGTGAGCGGCGGTAGATCGCCCCGGGCACGTTGGAGATGAGGGCCTCCAGGCGATTGCCATCCCAGGAGTCGTCGGTGAAGTCGGAGGGAGGCATGCCTCCCGGGTTGTTCGGCCGCGTCCGGGGGAGGACACAGCACCCGAAAAGGGGATCACTCCCGGGGAAGGCGAATCGAGTACCCGAAGCCGCGCACAGTTTGGATCAGCGCGACGTCGCCGCCGCGGGCGATCTTCTTGCGCAGGTAGCTGATGTACGTCTCGACGACGCTCGAGTCGCCGCCGAAGTCGTACCGCCACACGTGATCGAGGATCTGGGCCTTGCTGAGCACGCGGCCGGCGTTCGTGAGCAGGTAGTGCAGCAGGTTGTACTCGGTCGGCGTGAGGTCGACGATGCGCTCTCCCCGCCGCACCTCGCGCGCGTCCTCGTCGATCTCGAGATCGTCGTAGCGGACGACGGCCGACTCGGTCGCTCCCCCGCGCGTGCGCCGCAGCACCGCCCGCACGCGGGCGACGAGCTCCTCGAGGCTGAACGGCTTGCCCATGTAGTCGTCGGCCCCGAGCGTCAGGCCGTGGACGCGGTCCTCGGTGCTGTCGCGAGCCGTCAGGAACAGCACCGGCAGGCGCGCCGCTGTGCCCTCGATGCGGCGGTACACCTCGAAGCCGTCGAGGTCGGGCAGCATCACGTCGAGGACGACGAGGTCGGGCCGGAACGTCCGGGCCGCCCTCACCGCGGCGGTGCCGTCGGCGGCCGTCTGCACGGTGAACCCCTCATATCGCAGTACGGTGGAGACGAGCTGGGTGATGCTGTCCTCGTCATCCACAACGAGCACACGCGCCGGCTCGTCCGCGCGTCCTTCCGTGATCGCCACTCTCACTCACCTTCTCGCATCGTTTTCACCACCGTACCGGCGGCGGCTGAGAGTTGGCTGTGAGCACGCTGGGAAAATCCGTTCAGCCAATTCTCACGCAGATCTGCGGTTGCGTTCAAACTCCTCGGGCACTATCCGGGTACGTCTCCAACGAACGCGGGCATTCTGTGTGGGCCCGCTCGACTTTCAGAAAGGTCTTCGCCCATGAGAACCGTCATCGCAGTTGCCGCATTGATCGCCTCTGCCGGGGTGGGTGCGGGGGTGGCGGGAGTCGCCGTTCACGAGAGCACCGGCTCAACCACGACCACCGTCGTTCGCCGGCCGGTGACGGTGAACGCGGCCCCGGCCGCGTCGACGACGGCCACCGGCGCGCTGTCGGTGTCCGAGATCTATCAGCGGTCGATCGACGGGGTGGTCGAGGTGCTCGCCACCGGATCGAGCGGCCAGAGCTTCTTCGGCGGCCAGGAGACCGAGAGTGCGCAGGGCACCGGCTTCGAGGTCGACCGCAAGGGTGACATCGTCACCAACTACCACGTGGTCGCCAACTCCGACTCGGTGCGGGTGCGGCTGAACGACGGCCACACCTACGGCGGCCGGGTCATCGGCGTCAACAAGAACCGGGACGTCGCGGTGATCCGGATCGCTGCGCCGCAGAGCGAGCTTCACCCGCTCTCGTTCGCCGACTCCTCGGCCGTCACGGTGGGCGACGCGGTCGTGGCCATCGGCGATCCCTACGGTCTGCGCAACACGGTCACCGCGGGCATCGTCAGCGCCCTCAACCGCACCATCGTCTCTCCCGACAACCATCCCATCGTGGGCGTCATCCAGACCGACGCCGCCATCAACAGCGGCAACAGCGGCGGCCCGCTGCTCAACACCGAGGGCCAGGTCATCGGCGTCAACAGCCAGATCGAGTCCGGATCGCAGGGCGGCGCCGGAGGGTCGAGCGGCAACATCGGCATCGGCTTCTCGATCCCGTCGAACATGGTCGCGAGCACCGCTCACACGCTGATCGAGCACGCGAAGTCCACGCCCTACGTCGGCGTCGAGCTCGTCACGGTGTCGCCCGCCCTGGCCAAGGCGACCGGCATGGCCGCCGGCGTCGAGGTGGTCACGGTGACCAAGGGCGCGCCCGCCGACAAGGCCGGCCTGCAGGGCTCCGGCGGCACGCAGACGGTCGACGGGACGCCGTTCAGCACGGGCGGCGATGTGATCACGGCGATCGACGGCACCACCGTCCATAGCGCCAACCAGTTGATCGCCCTGATCCGCAAGCACAAGCCGGGCGACCAGATCTCACTCACGATCTCACGCCAAGGCAGCACCAGGACCGTCAGCGTCACGCTCGGCAGCAACTAGCAGGAGGGCAGGTGGGGGGGGCCCCC
>DATDIE010000343.1:0-2414 GCA_036521235.1 Acidimicrobiales bacterium
CGACCGGCTGTAGGCCGGGGTCTTGCACTCCGTCGAACAGGCGCTCGCCGGCGCCGAGCAGAACGGGAGCGACGTCGAGCATAAGCTCGTCGATTACGCCCGCCGCGAACGCCTGCCGCACGGTGGAGGCGCCACCGGCGATGTCGACGCCGAGGTCGCCGGCCGCGGCCTCCGCGCGCTCAAAGGCGACATCGAAGCCTTCGGTGATGAAGTGGAACGTCGTCCCGCCCTCCATCGCGATCGGGTCGTACGGGTAGTGGGTGAGAACGAACACAGGAGCGTGATAGGGCGGCTCGTCGCCCCACCACCCGCGCCAGTTCACGTCCCACGGGCCCCGAACCGGGCCAAACATGTTGCGGCCCATCACGTACGCTCCGCGGGGCTTCATGAGCTCGTCGCGCGCGCGGGCGTCGGCTTCATGGATGGGCTCGTCCAGGTGCCAGTGGTGGAGCTCCAGGCCGCCGACGCCGAGCGGGTTGTCCTGGCTCTGGTTGGCGCCGGCGACGAAGCCGTCGAGAGAGACGGTCATGTGGCATGTGGTTGGTGTCATGTGAGCCAAGACCACCGACTCGACGAGAAATCATCGGTGGGGGGGACGCCCTCGCGAAAGCTAGCGGTGGCCCGGGTCCACGGCCGACCGGGGCACCACCAGGCAGAGCAGGCGCCCGACGAGCTCGCGCAGGCGCTGATCGCATTTCTCGCCGCTCCGACCCAGCGCTGACGGAGCGCGACGGACTCTTTAGGATCAGGTTGCCATGGCTGATGTCACTCATGCGAAGATCGATGACCTCGACCCGATCCAGGGCTTCTTGGAGGGGTTTACGTTTCGCCGTGCTGGAGTCGAGCTGGGCGTGACACCGTTCGGGATGTCGATCATCGATATGCCGCCGGAAACGACCGCCTACCCGGAGCACGACCATTCTTCGGAGGGACCCGGGAATCCGCCCGCTCACCAGCTCGGCCAGGAGGAGGTCTATGTCGCGCTGCGCGGCTCGGCCGACGTCGAGGTCGACGGCCAACGGTACCCGGTAGACGCCGGTCACATCATCCGGGTCGGACCGACGGCGCGGCGCAAGATCTTGCCAGGGCCTGATGGCGTCCGGCTTTTGGCGATCGGCGGAGTGCCCGGCAAAGCGTACGACCCCGCCGCCACCGTCTGAGGCGCGGTCAGTAGTCAGGCGGGTGGCTGACCGCCGCCGTCACGGCCACGCAATCGTCACAGGTTGGTCATCGCATGGACACCAAATCCAGGCGGCCTGCCGATTAACTGAGCCGTGCTTGTCACCCGGTAAGGCCTTGGGCAATCGCGGGCCAGCGTCCGCGGCTCCAACGGCGCGGAATCGCCGCGGCACGGGGGCCGGAGCGGCACGGAATCGCACGAGAGAGGCGGTTGAATGCTCGAGCATGACCACAAGCCGGGCGGCGAGGAGCCGACCGGAGCGGACGGTGCACTGGGTCAGGAGCAGGAGTCGGAAGGCATCCGCGTCACGCGGCGTACGGCTCTCGTGGCCGGCGGTGTCGGAGTCGGCGGCCTGATCTTCAGTGGTGGCCTCGCCGTCGGTGTCCCCGCGGCCGACGCGGCGCTGCCGACCACCACCGCCCCCGAGCAGCTGCGCCTGGAGTTCGGCAACAACCCCGAGACCGAGATGACCGTCTCGTGGAGCGCGCCTGGCACGGTGCCGATGCCGGCACCGACGCTCGCCTACTCGACCAGGCCGATCTCTGCCACGAACCGCGGCAAGGTCTTCGCCCTGCCCGAGTCGGCGCCGCTCGATCTGACCAAGGGACCCCGCCGGGGCCCGAGCTCGACCAGCTTCCTCGATGGTCAGACCGGACAGACGACCTTCCACTACCACGTCCCGCTCAAGGGTCTGCGGCCTGACACGACCTACTTCTACGAGGTCTCCGACGGTGCCGGCTCGGCCGCCTCGGCGCAGTTCCGGACTGCGCCGCGGGGGCGTGCCTCGTTCCGTTTCACCGCGTTCGGGGACCAGGGCGTCAACGCGCCGCGCGGGGCGGCCACCACGGCGGGCGTGATCAACCCCGGCGACAGTGCCGGCGGACCGCTGTTCCATCTGATGGTCGGTGACCTGGCGTACGCCAACACCGCCAACCCGCCCTCGGTCTGGGCGCCGTGGGCGCAGATGGTCGCGCCCGCCGCCTCGACCTTCCCGTGGATGCCGGTGCCCGGCAACCACGAGCTCGAGACGGGCACGACCGACATCCACGGTGCCGCCGGCGGCGTCTACAACGGTCCTTACGGCCTTGGCACGTACATGGCCCGCTACCTGTTGCCGGAGAACGGGCTGACCAACTGGGACGGGAACACGCTCCAGGGCAACTTCTACAGCTTCCAGATCGGCACCGTGCTGTTCGTCAACCTCTACGGCAACGACGTGATCTGGCAGACGTCG
>DATDIE010000344.1:0-22861 GCA_036521235.1 Acidimicrobiales bacterium
GAAGACCACATCGAATCCACCAATTCGGCCTGCACCCAGTTGCGCCAGCTGAGCGGCGAGCAACAGAACCAGTTCGCCGCGGCGAACGCCCGCCTCGAAGGGAAGAAGGCGACGTGCTCCGTGACCGACGCGGGGAACAGCCAGAGTGGGCACCTCGCCGCTGGGCGGACCACGACGACGACCACGGCGCCCCACGCGGCCACGTCGCCGCCACAAAAGCCGACGGTCTTCATGGCCAGTAAGACGAACCTCCCCAACTTGGGGCGGGCTCCGAACTTCACGGGCATCACGGCTTGGTTCAACACTCCTGGCAACCAACCCCTCTCGCTGAGTGACCTCAAGGGCAAGGTGGTGCTGGTCGATTTCTGGACCTACTCGTGCATCAATTGCCAACGCGCGCTGCCTCACGTCGAGAGTTGGAACAACGCCTACAAGAACGACGGGCTGGTTATCGTCGGGGTCTCTTCACCCGAGTTTGCCTTCGAGCACGTGGTGTCGAACGTGAAGAGCGCCGCCACGGGCCTCGGCATCGACTACCCCGTCGCCGTCGACGACAATCTCGCCACTTGGGATGCGTACAACAACGAGTACTGGCCGGCCGAATACCTGATCGATCCCACCGGCATCGTCCGTGCGTACGACTTCGGCGAGGGCGGCTACGGCACCATGGAGGACAACATCCGGATGCTCCTCACCGCGAACGGCGTCACAGACCTGCCACCCCGCACGGATGTCCCGGACAAGACCCCGACCAGTGAGGCCCTGACGCCCGAGACCTATGTCGGTTACGACCGGCTCGACAACGAGGTCGGGACCTCCGTCGCGCAGGACAAGTCGATCGTGTATCACGCGCCGGCCTCGATCCCCTCGAACAGCCTCGCCTTTGGGGGCACCTGGGCGGTCCACAGCGAGGAGGCCACCGCGGGGTCCAACGCCACGCTGGGGCTCCAGTTCACGGCCGATGACGTCTATCTCGTCATGAGCGGCCACGGAACGGTCGGCGTGGCCGACAACGGACGACATCTCACCACGCTCGATGTCGGAGGCGTCCCGAAGCTCTACACGCTGCTCTCCGGTTCCAGCCTTCAATCGGGAGTGCTCACGCTGACCGTGTCTCCGGGTGTCGAGGCGTACGACTTCACCTTCGGATGAACGAGGGTTCGCTCCGTTTCACCTGCAGCTGATTCGGTCCGCCCTGATCGGGTATGGAACTGTGCACGGCGATAGAGGAGGTAACGACCGTGTCAGCGAACGACAAGGTCCACAACACTGCAGAGACGGTGCGCGGCAAGGCCAAGGAGACGGTCGGCCGCGTGACGAACGACGATGGAATCGAGTTCGAAGGCAAGGCCGAGCAGATCGCGGGTCACCTGAAGCAGGCTGGCGAGAAGCTCAAGGATGCCTTCAAGAGCGGGGCAAAGGCGAAGGACTCTCGCTCTTCCCGCTGACGAGGCTGCATCCTCTCCGCTGAAGGCGGCCGGCCTGGGTTTCGGGTCGGCCGCCTTCACGCGTCAGGGCTTCAACCGTCACGGCGCGACGTCATCTCAGTTGATGGACCGCTCCTGCTCTGCCCAGTAGGGGACGCGAAGTTCTCGCTTGAGGATCTTGCCCGAGGGATTGCGAGGCAGCGCATCGGTCGTGTCGACGGACGTCGGGCACTTGTAGTGCGCGAGGTTCGCTCGGCAATGTGCGATCAGGTCCGATTCGTCCACGTCTGCGTCGGGAGCGAGGACGAGGACGGCTTTGACCGTCTCACCCCACCTGGAGTCGGGCACCCCGATCACGGCCGCGTCCACGACCGCCGGATGAGAGAGGAGGACGTTCTCGACCTCCGCCGGGTAGATGTTCTCTCCCCCGCTCACGATCATGTCCTTGATGCGATCGTGCAGGTACAGGTAGCCGTCGGCGTCGAAGTAGCCGGCATCTCCCGTGCGGAGCCACCCCTCGCGGTCGATCGTCGAGGCGGTCTCGTCGGGCTTCCGCCAGTACCCCGCCATGTTGTAGGGAGAGCGCGTCTGGAGCTCGCCGACCTGGCCGTCCTCGACGATCTTCCCGGTGTCGGGGTCGACGATCCTGATCTCCACGGAGTCCAGCGGCTTGCCGGCTGATCTCAGGAGGCCGCGTCGGGGGCCGTCCGGGTCGTGGTCTTCGAAGGCAAGCGATGTGATGGCGCCCGTGGTCTCGGTCATCCCGTACACCTGGCAGAAGCCACAGCCGAACGCGGCCATGCACTTCACCAAGACATCCTCGGAAATGGGCGACGCGCCGTAGAAGATCAGCCGCACGCTGGACAGGTCCGTCGTGGCGAGAGACGGCGTCGCCAGCAGGACCATGAGCACCGCGGGGACCAAGAACATCTCGGTGATGCGTTCGGCGGCGATCAGGCGCAGCAGGAGGTCGGGATCCACGTCACGCAGGATGATGGATCGACCGCCGCGTGACATGGCGCAAAGGGCCCATCCGGAGCCTCCGATGTGGAACAGCGGCATCGCCACCAGGCTGACGGTGTTCTCGGAGATGTTGAAGGTGTTGTTGGCCGCGGCGATCGCCGTTGAGAGGTTCCCGTTGGTCAGCATGACGCCTTTCGGCAACCCCGTGGTACCCGAGGTGTAGAGCTGCATGCTGACCTCGTCGGCCGTTCCCACGTGGCCGGGATCGGTGGGGAGGCAACCGTCGATCCACTGCTCGAAGGTCACCGATCTCGGGTCCGCATTGCTTGTCTGATCGCCGTCACCGATCACCACGATGCGGCGAACCTGCGACAACGATCCGAGCAACTCCTTCAGCGCGCCGAGATAGTCCGTGTGTACGACGAGCAAGGGCGCTTGCGAGTCGTCGATGATCGCGGCCATCTCGGCCGGCGCCAATCGCCAATTCACCGCGACGTTGACCGCACCGATGAGCGCACCGCCGAAGAGGAAGTCGAAATACGCCGTTCCGTTCCGATCAAGGAAGGCGATCCGATCGCCGACTTCGACACCCTCGCGCACCGCTGCTTGTGCGACGCGACACGCAACTTCAAACTCCTCACGCCACGTGCGGCGTTGATCACCGAGCACGAACATCTCGCGAGCGGGCTGTTCCTGTGCCAGATGTCGGATGATCCCCGCCACGGTGTAGCGCTCGTGTTCGGTGATTACGACGCTCGGCACTGACGACCTCCTCGACCTGCGATTTCTCCGGGACGGGACGTTAGATGGATCGCGTCGGCCCAGCGTGGGACCGCAATACCCGCGAGCCTCCCTTGGGAGCTGTCGCATTGGCACTGGTCACAAGCTTTTTTGGGAATTGATTCGATTTTTATATTGACCATTGATCTAAAAGCTACCCTCCGACCTGGGAGTTTGTGATTTACATCACAAACCCTGCTCGCGAAGTTCCAGTTCAGAGCCGTGATTCCGGGATGAACACCGGTTCCGTTCACCTGACTGCTAGGTTGTTCACCGCAAAGCCTGATCGGCCTTTCCGCAAGATGCCGTGAGCAGATGCTCCGGCTGCAGACGGAAATAGGTGGCCTGATCAGGACCACCGAGAACGAATTGTGACTCGGCGCGCCTGCCAGCCCGCAGGTCCTGCCGCGCACGTACGCCAGAGCACAAGACGAATCGAGGACCACCCGACAGACCATTCATTGGGCTGTATGAACCGGCCGCACACCCTGTGGCGACAAGCCAGATCGGACGATGCCTTCCTGCTCTCCGATCGGGGCGCGTATGCAATGGCCGGAGCCCGCCTACACCGAGCAGAGCCAGGCGTGAAGTTGCGCCCGACGAAGGGAGGTGCCGTGCGGATCCGCATTGCACTCACGACGGCAGTGGCCGTCCTTGTTATTCCAGCTTTACTTTTCGCGTTATTCACCGGCAGTACGACCGCCTCGGCGCGGGTCCGCCACACGGCGGGTACCCGTCACCGGGCCGCCCGAGTCGACATGCGGCTGATGTCGTATGCCCAGGCGCAGAAGGCCGCGAAGCTCGCGGACTACTACAACGCTGTCATCAAGGCGGAGGAGCAGAACTACCTCCGCGGCATCAGCTATGTCCAGACGGTGGCGGCGCAGCAGGCCGCCGCAGCAGCCGCGCAGCAGGCAGCCGCTCAACAGGCCGCGGCAGCTGCCGCAGCTGCCCGCGCCCGAGCCGCCGCCACGCCCGTACCTGTACCGGCACCAGCTCCCGCTCCGGCCGGAACCGCCAGCGATGCGACGAGCACCAACACGGCCGACTGGGCCTGCATCCGCGCCCACGAGTCCGGCAACAACTACTCGGAGGGTGGCGGTGGCGCCTACCAGTTCGCGCTGGGCACGTGGGAGGGCCTGACCGGGCTCGGCACGCCGGCACAGGACTCCCCGCCGGCGGTTCAAGATGCCGCCGCGCTCAGGTTGTACGCGCAGCGCGGCTGGGAGCCCTGGACCACTCGTTACGTGTGTGGCCTGTGATGCGCTTCCGTCTCGCACTCGGCGCGGCAGTGGCCGTCGTCGCCCTGCCGCTCTCATTCGTCGCGGCGTCCAGCAACAGCCAGGGGGCTGCCGCCGCGTCAGGCAAACGCCACACCGCGTCCAGCGCCGTCCGGGTTCAGCACCTGAGCACGAAGCTCATGTCCTACCAGGAGGCCGCAAAGCTCGTGGCGTTCACCGACGCCGTCCAAGCCGACGAGGTGAAGAAGTACCTCCAATTGGGCGCCTACCTCGCCGCGGTCGCCAAGGCCGAGAACACCATGCCGTCGGCCTGGCTCCCGACGGCAATCTGCGAAGAAGGGGGCCGCGACGACCCCAACGCCGGCTACTTCGGCATCAAGGAGTGGAACGGCTTCGACGGCTACCCGACCGCCGGGAGCGCCCCCTTGTCGGTCCAGCTGGCGTGGGAAGCCAAGTACATCGGCGGCCCGCCCGACGCGCCCGGGCAGTGCCACAGCTATTGAGCCGCTGACCCCGCTCCCGTTTGCCGCGGGAGTGCTGCCAGGCTTCTACCCCAGTTCGAAGATGGCGGTGACCTGCGCCATGTCGAAGTAGTCCCGCCACGCGGTGATCTTGCCGTCGACGACGTTGAAGGCACCCATGACGGGCAAAGGGGCCGTCTTCCCCTTGATGGTGAAGGTATCCGTCCGTTCGGTCAGCACCGTCGAACCGTCGGTCGCCAGGTGATGCACCTCGAACTCCAGCGCGTCACACATCGCGACAAACATGTTGATCACGGCCATGGTGGCCTCGATGCCCTCTGCCGGCTCCATGGGGATGTTGTGGTACACGATGTCCTCAGAGAAGAAGGAGCGCAGCTCCTCGGGGTCCCGGCGGCTCGCTGCGGCGCAGAAGTCACGGACAACTTGCTCGGCGCTGGGCATGGCACTCCTCTGGTCGGCGGGCTGGGCTGCACACGCTAACCAACGATCCGCCATGATGAGTGGGTGAGCACCCCGGAACGGCGAGTCGTCGTGCTGGCGCCGATGAAGCCCGAGCTGAAGGCGATCGTCAAGGCGTTCGCACTCGAGCCTTGTTCCGGGGACCCCGTTTTCTCGCACACGGGTACGGCCGGTTCGTGGGGGGTCTCCGCCTTGGTCACCGGCATGGGACCCGCCTTGGCCCGCGACGCCACGCGCCGGGCCCTGGCCGCCGGGTCCTTCGACCACGTGATGGTCATCGGGATCGCGGGCGGGCTCGATCCCGCCTTCCCGGTGGGATCGCTGTTCGTTCCGAGCCGCGTGGCGCTCTATCCCGATGGCCCCGAGTTCACCAGCCATCCGATTCCACCGCGTGAAGCCGCGGGCGGCTTGATGACCACCGACGGACTGTTCGACAACGACCAGGTCTGGCGTCCGATCCTCGAGCGTGGATTCGGCGCGGTCGACATGGAGGCGGCGGGAACGGCCGAGGTGTGCGAGGCCGAGAAGGTCGGCTGGTCGGTCTATCGGGGGATCAGCGACCGCCCCGACGAACACATCGTCGACCAGGCGGTGTTCTCGCTCAGCAAGCCCGACGGTTCGGCCGACCCGGTCGCCGTTGCCAAGTACCTGGCTCGCGACCCCCGGCGGGCCAAAGCGCTCGCGCACCTCAACCGGTGCATGCAGGAGGCGGCAAGCCTCGCCGCGGACGCCGCCTTCGGAGATCTCGCCGGGAGCTAACCCACGTCGTCGGCGCTGGGGTGATCACCCGACACCACGACGCGCCGAGCGATCACATGAACGTCGATGTCGTTCTCGGAGGCCAGGCGGAGGATCTGCTGGATCACCGAGGCCCGAGTCATCGACTGCCAACGCGTGAGTCGGGAGGTCCCGACGACGATCTGGGTGATCTGCTGGTCGACCGCGGCGGCAAAGATCGTCTTGGCCACGTCATCGCCTTCGAGCGTCTGCCACCTGCCACCGACGGCCTCGACGAGCTCTTTCAACTCCTCTGTGCTGGCCTCTCGAGCGTCGTCGCCGCTCATCACATGGACGGCGATCAACGGCGCCTTGAGTCGGGCCGCAATGCGCGCGGCGCGGCGGATCACCGAGGCGTTCCCCGGGGCCCCGGTGACGGCGACCATGATCCGCTCCGTCGTCTCCCACAACTCCCCCGCCGCGCCACGTGACCGCAGATACTCCAGCAACTCCTCCTCGGTCTCGTCGGCGACGAAGCGCAAGGACAGCTCGCGCAACGCGACGAGGTTCTCGGGCCGAAAGAAGCCGTTGAGTGCCGACGGGACCTTGTCGCTGGAATAGATGTTCCCGTGCAGCATGCGGCGGCGGAGCTGATCGGCGGACGAGTCGATGAGCTCGAGCTGGTTCGCCTTGCGCACCACCCAGTCGGGCACCCTCTCGCGGACCACCACCCCGGTCATCCGCTCGACCGGGTCGGCCAGAGACTCGAGATGCTGAATATTCACCGTGGTGATGACCGCGACGCCCGCCTCGAGGATCTCGATCACGTCCTCCCAGCGTTTCTCGTGGCGGCCGGATCCAGGGACGTTGGTATGGGCCAGCTCGTCTATGAGTACGACCTCGGGCTTGCGGGCCAAGACGGCGTCGAGGTCCATCTCCTCCCACGCCGAGCCCCGGTAGTCCACCTTCTTCCGGGGCACCACCGGCAGGTCGCGCAGCTGCTCCATCGTGTAGGGGCGCTTGTGAGTCTCGACGTACCCGACGACCACGTCGGCTCCGCGTTGGAAGCGCCGCCATCCTTCGTCGAGCATGGCGCACGTCTTGCCGACTCCGGCCGCCGCGCCGAGGTACACACGGAAGCGCCCGGTCGGCTCTACTCCTTCGTCTTCTCCGTTGGTGCTCATGTCATCTCGTTTGGCCTGCCGGCACGGACTCGTCGGTACACTTCGATCGGCGGCGAGAAGCCGCCGGATGGGAAGTCGTGAACCAGGTGACGCAGGGCAGGCTGGCTACAAAGGGAACGTACCAGCGCGTCCTGGTCGGCGTGATCGCGATGCTCGCGTCCGTCGGTGTACTGATGGCCATCCTCCTTCCGTTCCGGGCGCATCTGAGTCCGACGATCCCGGCCCTGGTGTTCGTGGTGGCAGTCGTCGTCGGCGTCGTGATCGGCGGCTTCTGGGTCGGCGTCGTCGGAGCGGTGGTGGGCTTCTTGGTCTACGACTGGTTCTTCCTCCCGCCCTACGACACCTTGACGGTGCGATCGGCCCAGAACTGGGTCACGGTAGGTGTGTACATCGCCGTCGTATTGATCGTGGCGCAGGTCGTGGCGCAATTGCGCGACGCCCGCGAGGAGGCTCGGCGCCGCACGCTCGAGTCGCAACGCCTGTTCGAACTGTCCCAGGCCCTTATCGGCGACCTCTCGTGGCCACAATTGCTCACCCACATCGCCGACACCGTGCAGGCGGCTTTCGAACCGCGCTGGACGGCGCTCGTGTTGCCGCCGGGCGACCACGGTGACCCGGCGCCCGGGGAGACGCTCCAACTCGCGGCGACCGCGGGGCAGCCGCTGGCCGAGGCGGACGTCGCGTCGTTGACGTTGGCCCGAGGCGAGACGCGATCGATGGGGCTCGTCGGCGACGGTGTCGCCGGCGGCCCCCGCAAGGTCTCGGTGGCACTCGTGGTGGACGAGCGGCCGGTCGGCATGCTCGTGCTGCAGGACGTCGCCCTCGAAGGCCAGGACCAGAGCCTGCTCGGGACTTTCGCCAACCAGGCCGCGTTGGCTCTGGACCGGTCCCGACTGCGCGAGGAGGTCTTGCGGACGCGCCTGCTGGAGGAAATCGACCGTTGGCGCCGGGCGTTGATGGGCGCGGCGTCGCACGACCTGCGGACACCTTTGGCCGCCGTCAAGACCGCCGTCTCCAGCCTGCGCCAAGCCGACGCTCGGTTGAGCGCCGAGGATCGCGCCGAGTTGCTCGAGCTGATCGAGCAGCAGTCGGATCGTCTCGCCCGTCTGGTGACGAATCTGCTGGACATGACGCGGATCGAATCCGGCGCTCTCGAGCTCAGGCCCACCGTCATGCCGCTCGACGAGCTGGTCGACGAGGCGCTCGGCAACCTCGGCGGCATCGTCGGACGCGATCGAGTGCGGATGGACGCGCCACCAGACCTGCCGATGCTGCGTATCGACCACGTGCTGGTGAGCCAGGTCCTGGCCAACCTGCTCGACAACGCCGAGCGCGTCTCGCCGGTGGACGGCACGATCGAGATCTCGGCCCGCGTCGCGCCCGTGCCGGGCGCTTGCATCGAGATTGGCGTGGCCGACGAGGGGCCGGGCATCCCGCCGGGCGAACGGCCGCACGTGTTCGAGATGTTCACCCAATCCGGGCGCGGCGGGGGTGCCGGCCTCGGGCTGGCCATCGCCAAGGCGTTCGTCGAGGCGCACGGCGGCGCCATTTGGGTCGACCCGGACACCGAGCGAGGCGCGCGCATCGTCTTCACCGTTCCGGCCGACACCGACACCGATACCACCGCCGCCGACACCGGCCCCGTCGTGGCGACGTCGGCCTGAGGCGGGACGATGGCGAAGTTCCTGCTGGTCGACGACGACCCGTCCCTGCTCAAGGCGCTGCGCATCGGGCTCAGCGCCCGGGGCGACGAGGTCATCACCGCCCACACGGGCGCCGAAGCGATCAACCAGGTCGCATTGGCCGCCCCGGACCTGGTGATCCTCGACCTCGGCCTGCCCGACCTGGACGGCATCGAGGTCGGCCGGCGCCTCCGTGCCTTCTCCAACGTCCCGATCGTGGTGTTGTCCGCCTACGGCGACGAGCGGCGCAAGGTGGAGGCGCTCGACGCCGGCGCCGACGACTTCGTCACCAAGCCGTTCGGGATGGCCGAGCTCGAGGCGCGCCTCCGCGTCGCGCTGCGCCACGGTGCCGCCCGTCAGACGGAGGGGGCCGAGCCGGCGCCGGAGCTGGACGTCGGCCGCCTGCACGTCGACCTGGTCCACCACATGGCGGCCTTGGACGACGTGCCGCTCCAACTCACGGCCAAGGAGTTCGAGCTGCTGGCGTACTTGGCGCGGCACGCCGGGAAGGTCTGCACCCACCACATGATCCTCAAGGACGTGTGGGGACCGGGCTACGGGGTCGAGTCCAACTACGTGCGCGTCTACACGCATCGCCTGCGCAAGAAGCTCGGCGACGACGACGCCACGATGCTCAAGACGGTGCCGGGCATCGGCTACCAGCTGGTGGCGGAGGCCGGTGGGCCGGCGTCGCCTCATCCGGCGCGCCCCAAGCAGTAGAGCGGGTTCAACATCACGAATGCGCCGCGCTCGGGCCGCCCTCGGCGCGCAGGCGTAAGCCGGGAGCCAACCCGGGTACCTCGTGGCGGCCCATGAAACGCAGCAGAAGGACACCCGAGCCGTCCTCGAGCTCGACCTCAGTGCGTGGATACGGCCGCCGGTACGACCTCACCGAGCGGATCGCACCCGCCACGATCGCCCGCCGACGCGGCTCCAGCGACGCGATGGCGGTGATGCTCACGGATGCTCGAGCTTGGCCAGCCCTTCGTTGAGCTGCAGGACGTTCACGGTCGGCGAGCCCAGGAAGCCGAGCTCCATCCCCTGGGTCTCCCGGTTGATCAGGCTCTGGAGCTGCCCCGGGGAAAGGCCTGTCGCCCGCGCCACCATCGGGATCTCGGCGGTGGCGTCCTGCGGTGTGATGTCGGGGTCGATGCCACTGCCCGAGGTGGTGACGAGGTCGGATGTGGGGCTGACGCCGCGGGCCTTCCAGTACTTGATCAGGTCCTGGGTGTACGTCACGAGTTCTTGGGAGCGGGGCCCGAGGTTGGTGGCCCCCGACTCGCCGGCCACGCCGTTGGCCACCAGCGGATCGTCGCCGGGGTGCCCGGCCGGGTTGTCCCCCTTGTACTTGCCGGTGTCGGAATAGGGGCCGAGGTTGTCGGGTCGGCCCTGGAAGACGCAGCTGCCGCGCAGATGCCCGGGGCACGTGGTCTGTGACCAGTCCTGGCCGATGAGGTTCGAGCCGTTGGCGGTGATGGAGCCGTTGGCCTGACCGTGGAAGAACAATTGTGAGAGGCCGACGCCGAGCAGCGGGAAGGCGAGGCCGAAGAGGACCAGGCAGATGAGCACCATGACGGCGGCACGGCGGAGTTGGGTCAGCATTGCATTCACGTGTTCACCCTCCTCAGTACCAGTGAACCGCTGTGAGGAACAGGTCGATCAATTTGATGAAGATGAACGGGGCGATGATCCCGCCGACGCCATAGATGAAGACGTTGCGCCGCAAGATGGAGGCGGCGCCCGAGGGACGCCACTTCACCCCGCGCAGCGCCAAAGGGATGAGCGCGACGATGACGAGCGCATTGAAAATGACCGCCGAGAGCACGGCGGACGACTGGTTGTGCAGCTTCAGGATGTTGAGCGCCTGGAGCTGCGGATAGGTCGCCACGAACATGACCGGGATGATGGCGAAGTACTTGGCGACGTCGTTGGCGATGGAGAACGTTGTGAGGGAGCCCCGGGTGATCAGGAGCTGCTTGCCGATCTCGACGACGTCGATCAGCTTCGTGGGGTTGGAGTCGAGGTCGACCATGTTGCCGGCCTCCTTGGCGGCGGTCGTCCCGGTGTTCATGGCCACTCCCACGTCGGCCTGAGCAAGGGCGGGCGCGTCGTTGGTGCCGTCTCCCGTCATGGCGACGAGCTTGCCGTCCTCCTGCTCCGCCTTGATCAGCTCCATCTTGTTCTCGGGGGTCGCCTCGGCCAAGAAGTCGTCGACGCCGGCCTCCTGTGCGATCGCGGCGGCCGTGAGGGGGTTGTCACCGGTGATCATGACCGTGCGGATGCCCGCGGCGCGCAGTTCGGCGAAGCGCTCCTTGATGCCCGACTTGACGACGTCTTTCAGCTCGATGACGCCGAGGATGTTGGGCCCGTCGGCCACGACGAGCGGCGTGGAGCCGGCCCGCGCGATGCGGTCGACGATGTCCTGCAAGCCCTCGGGTACGGTCCCGCCCTGCTCGACGACCCAGTTCCGGACGGCTTCGGCCGCGCCCTTGCGGATCTGCCGACCGTCGACGTTCAGGCCGGACATCCGGGTCGTGGCGGAGAAGGGTACGAACTCGTGGGGACCGGCGAGGTCGCGCTCGCGGATATTGAAGCGGTCCTTGGCCAGCACGACGATCGAGCGTCCCTCGGGCGTCTCGTCGGCCAACGAGGCGAGTTGGGCGGCGTCGGCCACCTCCTCTTCGGTGTGTCCCGCGGCCGGGAAGAAGTCCGAGGCCATGCGGTTCCCGAGCGTGATGGTGCCGGTCTTGTCGAGGAGCAGGGTCTGCACGTCGCCGGCGGCCTCGACGGCCCGGCCGCTCATGGCCAGGACGTTGCGCTGGACCAGCCGGTCCATGCCGGCGATGCCGATCGCGGAGAGCAGCGCGCCGATCGTGGTGGGGATGAGGCACACGAGCAACGAGACCAGGATGACGACGGACACGGTGGCGCCGGCGTAATGGCCGAAGGGCTGGAGCACGACGACGACGGGGAGGAAGATGATCGTCAGCACGGCCAGCAAGATGGTGAGGGCGATCTCGTTCGGAGTCTTCTGGCGGTTGGCCCCCTCGACGAGCGAGATCATGCGGTCGAGGAAGGTGTGGCCGGCCTCGGCCGTGATCTCCACGACGATGCGGTCGGACAGCACGGTCGTGCCGCCGGTGACGGCGGAACGGTCCCCGCCCGACTCGCGGATGACCGGAGCCGACTCTCCCGTGATAGCGGACTCATCGACCGAGGCGACGCCCTCGATGATCTCGCCGTCGGACGGGATGACGTCTCCCGCCTCGCACGCCACCCGGTCGCCCTTGCGCAGCTCCGAGGCGGCGACGACCTCCTCGGTCCCGTCCTGATTCAGCCGCCGGGCCACGGTCTCGGACCGCATCTTGCGCAGCGCGATCGCCTGGGCCTTGCCCCGGCCCTCCGCCATCGCCTCGGCGAAGTTGGCGAACAAGACGGTGGCGAAGAGCCACGCCGTGATCGACCAGTTGAAGAGGTCCGAGTGCGACAAGGACTCGATGAACGTGATCACCGACCCGATCAGGACGACGAACATGACCGGGTTCCTGACCTGGACCCGCGGGTCGAGCTTGGTGAACGACCCTCCCAGGGCTTCGAGCAGGATCTCCCGGTCGAACAGGCCGCGCGACTCGGCAACGCCGTGCGGGGCCGTCGGGTGCTGCGATGGTGGCGGGGCGTCTGCTTCGACGACGGTCATCAGAAGAACTTTCCGTGGCTGAGTTGTTCGACAACGGGACCGAGGGAGACGGCCGGGAAGAAGGTCAGGCCGCCGACGATGATGATCACGCCGACGAGCAAGCCAATGAACATGGGGTTGTCGGTCCGGAAGGTGCCGGCGCCCTCGGCGACGACGTTCTTGGCCGCGAGTATTCCGCCGAGCGCGATGGCCGGGATCATGATCCCGAAGCGGCCGATGAGCATGTCGATGCCGCCGATGACGTTGTAGAAGGTCGTGTTGCCCGTCAGGCCACCGAACGCCGAACCGTTGTTGTTGCCCTGCGACGTCAACGCGTAGAGGATCTCCGAGAACCCGTGTGGTCCTGCGTTGAGCGGGCCGGCCCGCCCGGCATGGAGCGATACCGCGATGCCGGTGAAGATCAGCACGGCCATCGGCATGACCAGGGTCCCGAGGCCGGCGAGTTTGACCTCGGTCGCCTGAATTTTCTTCCCCAGGTATTCGGGTGTTCGCCCGACCATGAGGCCGCCGATGAACACCGCGATGATGGCGTAGATGAGGATCGTGTAGAGACCGCTGCCGACACCGCCGGGGGTGACCTCACCGATCATCATGCCGGTGAGGAGCGCCCCGCCGCCGATCGGGGTGAACGAGTCGTAGGCGGAGTCGGCCGAACCGGTCGACGTCTGGGTCGAGGCGACGCCGAACAGGGCCGACGACGGGACGCCGAAGCGCACCTCCTTGCCGACGGTGTTCCCCGTCGGCTGGTGGAGCAGCCCCGCCTGCTGCACCGCGGGGTTGGGCTGGTGCTCGGCCACCGTCGCGATGGCGACCCAGGTGCCGAAGAGGATGATCATGGCGGTGACGAGGGCGACGCCCTGGCGGATCGAGCCGACCATCTTCCCGAAGACGTACGTCAGCGAGAACGGGATCACCAGGAGCAGGTAGATGCTCAGCCAGTTCGTGAGGGCGCTCGGGTTCTCGAAGGGATGGGCGGAGTTGATGTTGAAGAAGCCACCTCCGTTGGTGCCCAGCTGTTTGATCGCCTCCATGAAGCCGACCGGCCCGAGGGCGATGGTCTGGGACGCTCCGTTCAGGGCGTTGTGGACGTTGACCGGCCCGCCGAGGGTGTCGACCGCGCCCTGCCCGACGAAGACGAGCCCGGCCAGGGTCGCAATGGGGACGAGCACGTAGAGCATGGCCCGCGTGATGTCGACCCAGAAGTTGCCGACGGTGGGCGATCCCCGCTTGGCGAAGCCCCGGGTGATGACGAGGGCGGCACCGATGCCGACGGCCGGCGTCACGAACTGCTGCACCGTGAGCGCGCACATCTGCGACAGGTACGACAGGGTCGTCTCGCCGCCGTAGTTCTGCCAGTTCGTGTTGGTCAGGAACGAGGCGGCAGTGTTCCAGGAGAGTCCCTGCCCGACGGCGCCGAAGTGCTCGGGGTTGAGCGGAAGGGAGCCCTGAAGGCGCAGGATGGCGTAGGTAAGGGCGAACGAGAGTCCCGAGAAGATGACGAGGGAGCCGGCGTAGCGCTTCCACGACTGCTCGCGGTCGGGGCCCGTCCCGAGCAGGCGGTAGATCGGACGCTCGATGAACGAGAGGAAGGTGATGCGGCCCTCGAAGACACCGACCATGTACGCGCCGAGGTAGCGCCAGGACAGTCCGAGCGCGACCGCGAGCGTCAGGATGGTCCAGAAGTAACCCATTCAGGTCAGAACCACTCGGGCTTGAACATGGCGATACCCAGGTAGATGAACACCAGGATCGACACGCCGAGCAGCAAGCCTTGGACCGGGGTCACACCCGCTCCAAGCACCAGATGTACGCGAGGAACACCGCGATGAAGGCGATGAAGCTCAGGATTGCGAGGAAATCGGCCATCGAGGACCACTCTTGCGCCGGGGGTGTGAACCCGATGTCAACGCGCCGGGCGGCGCTCTTAACAAATCGTCAACGGGCCCCCCGCTGCGTAAGGTGAGGCCGTCGGTTGAACGAAAGTGGGGTGGACGATGGCGCTGGACCTGGAGGGGTGTCGCACCCTGGTGACGGGTGGCTCCTCGGGCATCGGGGCCGGCCTGGCCGAGGCGCTGGCGGAGCGGGGGGCGATCGTCGGCATCTGCGCCCGCCGGGCGGACCGCCTGTCCGAGGTGGTCGGTCGGTGCATGGAGCACTCACCCGACAGCCGCATGTGGGTGGTCAACCTGGCGGACATCAACGCCGTCGACCAGCTGGCGGTCGACGTCGTCAACGCCTTCGGCGGCGTGGACCTGCTGATCAACAACGCGGGGATCCCGAAGCGCCGGCACGTGACCGCGCTCGACATCGACACCATCACCGCGGTGATGCACGTCAACTATCTCTCGCCGATGCGGCTCACGCTGGCGCTGCTGCCCCAGATGCTGGCGCGGGGCTCGGGCAGCATCGTGAACGTCTCGTCCATCGCCGCCAAGCTGAGCGCGCCCGGCGAATCGGCCTACGACGCGTCGAAGGCGGCGCTCACGGCGTTCTCCGAGGCGATGGCCGTGGACCTGTGGGACGACGGGATCAAGCTCATGGTCGTGTACCCGGGCGTCATCGACACCGAGCTCTTCACGCTGCCCGACAACGACGTCCCCGACCTGCCGGTGGCGGCCGAGCCGGTCTCGGTGGCGGTCGACGCCATCCTGGCCGGCCTGGAGGCGGGTGCGGCCGAGGTGTACGTGCCTGAGTGGTTCCACGGGGTGGTCGCCAACAAGGAGAAGGACGTCGGCGCGTTCCTCGCGGGGACGGCCGACTACATGCGCCAGCAGAGGGAAAAGCAGTCCCAGCAGTAGAAGTAGCCGAGAAAAGGGAGCAGGTACACGGACATGGACACCGCCATGAAGGTGGAGCCCGACGCGGCCGGCATGCGCGAGGACCGCCTCGAGCGCATCACCGAGCACTTCGGGCACAACTACGTCGACCCCGGCAAGATCGCCGGCTGCCAGATCACCGTGGTGCGCGGCGGACACGTCGCCTACCACCGCTCCCTCGGGCTGATGGACCGCGAGGACGCCGTGCCGATGGCCGACGACTCCATCTTCCGCATCTACTCGATGACGAAGCCGATCGCCTCGGTGGCGCTGATGCAGCTCTACGAGCGGGGCATGTTCCAGTTGCTCGACCCCGTGCACCGCTACATCCCCGAGTGGCGCACCCTGCAGGTGGGCGAGGAGCAGGCCGACGGGTCGATCGCGCTGGTCAAGCCGCGGCGCCCGATGAACATGCGCGACGTCCTCATGCACACGACGGGACTGCCCGGCAGCCTGTTCCCGGACAACCCGATCGACGAGGCGTTCGCCGAGGCCCGGCGCGCGCTGGGGCGCGAGCAGACGCTCGAGAGCGTCACTGCCCTGCTGGCGCAGCACCCGCTGAAGTTCCATCCCGGGACGCACTGGAACTACGGGCTGTCCACCGACATCGTGGGGCGCCTGGTCGAGATCCTCTCGGGCCAGCGCTTCGACGACTACCTGCGCCAGGAGCTCTTCGAGCCGCTCGGCATGACCGACACGGGGTTCTACGTCCCCGAGGAGTCGCAGCGCCGGCTGGCGGCCTGCTACCAGTACCGCCCCGCCAACACGCCCCGCCTGATGGACGGCGAGTTCGCCAACCGCGTGACCCGCCCGCATCCGTACCTCTCGGGTGCCGGCGGGCTCGTGTCGACCACGCACGACTACGTCGCCTTCTGCCAGATGCTGGCGAACGGCGGACAGCTCGACGGGCGGCGCGTGCTCGGGCGCAAGACGATCGAGCTGATGACGGCCAACCACCTGCCGGGCGGGGCGACGCTCGAGGAGCTCGCCATCGGTGGGTTCGGGGAGGCCGGCTTCGAGGGCGTCGGCTTTGGGCTCGGCTTCGCGGTCGGGCTCGGTCCCGCCGCCACGGCGGTCGTGGGGTCGGCCGGCGAGTACTACTGGGGCGGCGCGGCCAGCACGGCCTTCTGGATCGACCCGACGGAGGACCTCTTCGTCGTCTTCATGACGCAGCTCTTCCCGTCGATCGCCTACCCCTTCCGCGCCCAGCTGCGCGCCCTGGTATACCAAGCCATCGACGACTGATGGGCCCGAGCGCGGGGCCCGCCGGGACGGAGGGTGGCGCCGGCGCCGTCGGCCCCACCGACGCCAAGGTCGTGCCGCGCTTCGCCGGTCCGGCCACGTTCGCCCGCCTGCCCACGGCTGACGCCGTGCCGCAGTGGGAGATCGCGGTCGCCGGCGTCCCCTTCGACGGCGGCACGAGCTATCGACCCGGCGCACGGTTCGGGCCCGCCGCCGTCCGCCAGGCCTCCCGCCTGCTGCGCCCGTACAACCCGTCGCTCGACGCCCTGCCCTTCGAGCTGGCCCAGGTCGTCGACGCCGGCGACATCGCGTGCACGCCCTTCGGCCCCGAGGAGGCGGTCGCGCAGATCCAGGCCGGCGCGGAGGCACTGCTGGGCGGCGGTGGGCGGCTGGTCGCCATCGGGGGCGACCACACGGTCGCCCTGCCCCTCCTGCGCGCGACGGCCGCACGGCACGGCCCGCTGGCGCTGGTGCACTTCGACGCGCACCTCGACACGTGGGACACCTACTTCGGCCAGCGCTTCACGCACGGGACCCCGTTCCGGCGCGCCTGGGAAGAGGGGCTGTTGCGGCGCGACCACAGCGTGCACGTCGGCCTGCGCGGCCCGCTGTACTCGGGCACCGACCTCGTCGACGACGCCGGCATGGGCTTCGCGCAGGTCACGACGGACGACGTGGCGGCGCGCGGCGCCGCCGCCGTCACGGCCGGGCTCTTGGAGCGGGTGGCCGACGCACCGCTCTACGTCTCGGTGGACATCGACGTCCTCGATCCGGCGCACGCACCGGGGACCGGGACGCCCGAGGCCGGCGGGCTGACCAGCCGCGAGCTCCTGGCCATGGTGCGGGGCCTGGCGCCGGCCCGCGTCGTGGGGGGCGACGTCGTCGAGGTGTCGCCGGCCTACGACCACGCAGAGATTACGGCGGTCGCCGCCGCCCACGTGCTCTACGAGCTCGTGACCGTCATGGCGCTGGGCGGCCGGTGAGCCGGCGGCGCCCGCCGGCGCTCCGGGTCGCGCCGTTGTAACAGTCCATTCACAACCGGGAAACGCTCCCCGAACGTTGCCCTCCTACGTTGCAGGGGACGGCGACGAGAGGAGTCGACGGGCCTGGTGTGGACGTGAAGCGGGACCTGCTGGTCGGCGTGGCGCAATGGCTGTCGACGCCGGGTGAGCCCAAAGAGAATCTCTCGGTGGCCTTGGGCATGATCGAGGGGGCGGCCGCGCGCGGCGTCGAGCTCCTCGTGCTGCCCGAGCTCTGGTCGTGCGGCTACAACCCGGCGACGCTGGCCGAGGACGCGCGGCGGGACGCGCAGCCGCGTGACGGGGCGCGCGCGGCGCGCCTGGCCGAGACGGCGCGGCGTCACGGGCTCTTCCTGGCCGGCAGCGTGCCCGAGGCCGGGGACGACGGCGCCGTGTACGACACGGCGCTGGTCTTCGACCCGCACGGCCGGCTGGTCGCCTGGCACCGCAAGGCGCACCTGTACCGGCCCGCGCTCGAGCACACCGTCTTCTCCCCCGGTCAGCGCCTCACGACGTTCGACGACCCCGCGCTCGGCCGCGTCGGGATCGTGGTCGGCTTCGACGGCGACTTCCCCGAGGTGGCGCGGTCGCTGGCGCTGCGCGGCGCCCGCCTCGTGCTGGCTCCGTGTGCGTGCGAGATCGAGGCCGCCGCGGGATGGGACCTCCTGCCGCCGGCGCTGGCGCTGACCAACAGCCAATGGTGGCTCCAGGCGAACCAGGCGGGCACGCACGCCGCGTCGACGCTGCTCGGGGCGAGCCGCATCATCGCCCCGACCGGCACCGTGGTGGCCACCGCCACCTCGGCCGTGCCGGGCCGGCCCAGCCCGGCCGAGCTCGTCGTGCACCGCATCGACCTGCATCTCGCTCTGCGTCGCGAGGGCGAGGCCGCCCTGCTCGAGGACGAACGGCGTCCCGACCTCTACGGCGAGCTGGTCGAGCGGGTCGAAGTGGCGGGCTGAGCGCCGGCGGGGGCGGCCCGCGTTGGTAGGGTCGCCGCCGTGTCTGCGGCGCAACCCGAACCGGTCTCGCTCTACGAGGGACTGCTCACGACGCGTGCCATCCGGCGCTACGCGGACGAGAAGGTCCCCGACGAGGCGCTGCGCGACATCCTCTTCGCCGCCACGCGGGCGCCGAGCGGGTCGAACCGCCAGCCCTTCCGGTTCATCGTGCTCACCGACGGGCCGGTCGCCGCGGAGGCCAAGCGGCTGATCGGCGCGGGCGCCCGCCGGTTCTGGGACGCCAAGCGCGCCGAGGACGGCTACGACAAGGGGTCGGGCACGCAGGCCGACTCGCCCAAGTCGCGGCTCGCCCGCGTCATGCAGCGCTACGTCGACGAGTACGAGTCGGTGCCCGTGCTCATCCTGGCTTGCTTCGTGCGCCACCGCGCCGACGCCCACAGCAGCGACGGCGCCTCCGTCTACCCGGCGTGCCAGAACCTGCTCCTGGCCGCCCGCGCCCTCGGTTACGGGGGCGTGCTGACCGGGTTGCATCACATGGCCGACGGCGACCTGCGGGGGTTGCTGGGCATCCCCGACAACGTGGAGGTCATGGCCTCTATCACGCTCGGCCGGCCGCTGGGGCACCACGGTCCGGTGCGCCGACGCCCGCTCCCCGAGTTGGTGTTCGGCGAGCAGTGGGGGCAGCCCCCCGCCTGGGCGGTCGACCCCGACGGCGTGCGCCACACCGCCGCCGGCCCGCCCCGCCCGGCGCCCTCGGCCTGACGGGAGCCCGGGCGCCAGCCAATACAGTTTGGGTGCTGCGCCACACCACGTAGCCCACGCCGAATGGGGAAGGCTGACATGACCACGCTCGACGCACCCGTCTTCGACGCCGACAACCACTATTACGAGGCGCTCGACGCGTTCACCCGCCACCTCGATCCCGCCCTCGGGCCCCGGGTCATCGAGTGGGTCGAGATCGGCGGCCGGCGCTACCACTCCATCGGGGGCCGCGTGAGCCGGGCGGTCACCAACCCGACGTTCGACCCGATCTCGCCGGCCGGCGCGTTGTTCGACTACTTCCGCGGCAACCCCGACGGCGTGCCCATGCACCAGCTGATGGGGAAGCCCGAGCCCATCCGCCCCGAGTACCGCGACCGCGACGCCCGTCTGGCCACGATGGACGCGCAGGGCATCGCCCAGGTCTGGCTCTTCCCGACGCTCGGCATGCTCTACGAGGAGCTGCTCAAGGACGACCCCGAGGCCGTGGTCCTGCTGTTCCGGGCGTTCAACCGCTGGCTGGCCGAGGACTGGGGCATGGCGTACCGGGACCGCATCTTCGCCGCCCCGTACATCACGCTGGCCGACGTCGACGCGGCGGTGGCCGAGCTCGAATGGGCGATCGACCAGGACGCCCGCACGGTGGTGCTGCGGGCGGCGGCGGCGTTCACCGCCAACGGGCCGCTCTCACCGGCGGCCGACGAGTTCGACCCGTTCTGGGCGCGGGCCAACGAGGCGGGGATCACCGTGGTCGTGCACGCCGGCGACGCCGGCCTGTCCTCGAACGGCTACGCCGCCGACGGCTTCCGCGTCGCCTTCAAGGGGGGCGGCGGCTACGGGCGGCCGAGCGTCAAGATGTTCGCCATCGAGCGGGCCGCCCACGACTGGCTGGCCACGCTCATCTTGGAGAAGTTGTTCGACCGTTTTCCCAACGTGCGCGTCGCCTCGGTGGAGAACGGATCGGAGTTCCTGGCGCCGTTGTTCCGCAAGCTGCGCACGACGGCGCGCCGGATGCCGGGCTACTTCTCCGAGGACCCGGTCGACACGTTCCGCCGCCACGTCTGGATCAACCCGTTCTGGGAGGACGACGTCGACGAGATCGTCTCGCTGGTCGGCGAGGACCGGGTGATCTTCGGCTCGGACTGGCCGCACGTCGAGGGGCTGCCCGAGCCGACCGACTGGGTCACCGAGCTGCAGAAGCTCCCGCCCGAGGCGGTGCCCAGGATCATGGGCGCCAACACGTCCGAACTCAACGTCCGGAGGCCGGCATGACCGAGGTGGTCGACAGCAGCGAGACGGCGGCCTCGGTCGCGTCGGGCGCGCAGATCGACCCGTACGTGATCATCTTGTTCGGGGCGACGGGCGACCTGGCGGCGCGCAAGCTGCTGCCGGGGCTGCTGCACCTCACCGTGCTCGGGATGATGCCCGAGTTCCGCATCGTCGGCAGCTCGACGCGACCGATGACCGACGAGGAGTTCCGCCACCTGGCCCGGCACGCCTGCGACCAGTTCTACACCGGCAAGATCTCGCTGCTCGAGTGGGCGAACTTCGAGAAGCGCCTGTCGTTCGTCTCGACGTCGGACGGGGCACAGGCGCTGGCGGATCACGTCGGCGAGGTGGAGAAGTCGATCGGCGGGAACGGCAATGTGCAGCGCATGCACTACCTCAGCGTGCCGCCGGCGGCGGACGAGTCCGTGATCCAGATGCTGGCGGACGCCAAGCTGATCGAGCGGTCGCGGATCGTCATGGAGAAGCCGTTCGGCACGGACCTGCCCTCCGCCATCGCGCTGAACGACATGCTGCACCGGTACTTCGACGAGGACCAGATCTACCGCATCGACCACTTCCTCGGGAAGGAGGCGGTGCAGACCATCCTGGCCTTCCGCTTCGCCAACGGGCTCTTCGAGCCGATCTGGAACCGGGACCACATCGACAACGTCCAGATCGACGTGCCCGAAACGCTCGGGGTCGACGACCGGGTCGGCTTCTACGAGGCGACCGGCGCCTTCAAGGACATGGTGGTCACCCACCTGTTCCAGATCCTCGGCTTCGTGGCCATGGAGCCGCCGACGTCGCTCGCCCCCGACCCCATCGCCGACGAGAAGGACAAGGTCTTCCGTTCCCTGCGGCCGCTCGACGTCACCCAGGTGGTGCGCGGGCAGTACGACGGCTACCGCGACATCCCCGGCGTGGCGTCGGACTCCGACACCGAGACGCTGGTGGCGGTGCAGTGCGAGATCGACAACTGGCGCTGGGCCGGCGTGCCCTTCTTCCTGCGCACGGGCAAGGAGATGGGCAGCGGCGAGCGCATCATCTCGATCGCCTTCCGGGCGCCGCCTAAGTCGATGTTCCCCGACGACTCGGGGTTCGGCCGGCAGGGCCCCGACCATCTCACCTTCGACCTGGCCGACTCGTCGAAGCTCTCGCTCTCCTTCTACGGCAAGAAGCCGGGGCCGGGCCTGAAGCTCGAGAAGCTGTCGTTGCAGTTCGCCCTGCGCGACACCGGCCAGGACGCCGACGTCCTCGAGGCGTACGAGCGCCTGATCCACGACGTGATGATCGGGGACCACACGTTGTTCAACACGGCCGAGGGGATCGAGCGGTTGTGGGAGGTGTCGACGCCCCTGCTGGAGCACCCGCCTGCGGCGCAGCCGTACGCGAAGGGGACGTGGGGCCCGGTGCCGGCGATCGGTGACCTGATCGCGCCGCGGACGTGGCGCCTGCCGTTCGAGCGGCGCTGGCGGTCGTCGGCCGGCTAGGGCGCGGGGGGTCGAGCGCGCCGGGACCGCGTCGACTCAGCGCAGCTGCGCCGTCTGCAGATGACGCAGCTTCTTTCGGGTGAACAGCAGGTAGTAACCCCCGAGGAAGAAGCCCATGCCGAGGAACCAGGAGACGGCGATGACGACGATCCAGGCCGTCTTGTTCGAACCGGCGGCGTAGAACGCCACCGCCGAGCGGTTGGCGGCGTCGACGAGGGCCCAGATCGGGACGACGGTCGCACAGAACAGGAGGACCAGAGCGACGAGGAACGCCATGGCGGTACAGCCTATGCCCCGCCCCGGTCCCTCGTCAGGACAGTGGCACGTCCTCGGCGAGCCATCGGACGACGACGAGCGCCAGGACGCCCATGCCTACGGAGCCGACACCGGCGCCCAGCGTGAAGAAGAAACTGCTCCACGACTCCGACGGCGAGTATTGGAGCACCCGGCCCACGACCGAGAGGATCCCGCCCAACACGGTGAGCAGGGCGAGCGTCAGAACAAGCCGCAGAACCAGAACGGCGCGGCTCTCGGAGAGTTCGGTGGGCCTCCGTCTGCTCATCCACGCAACGAGGCCGAGCGGGACCAGGAGGAAGACCGCGACCGCCGGCGGGGACGACCACGCGCTCGCGAGGGACAACGTGTAACCCCAGGCGTGCGAGCCCTGGTTGCTGA
>DATDIE010000345.1:0-5588 GCA_036521235.1 Acidimicrobiales bacterium
CGGGCCGCCCCGGTCGACGTGGGGACGATGTTGGCCGCCGCCGCCCGGGCGCGACGCGGGTCCGTGTGCGGCAGGTCCAGCAGGTTCTGGTCGTTCGTGTAGGCGTGCACCGTCGTCATGAGCCCGCTCACGATGCCGAACGCGTCGTCGACCACCTTCACCATCGGCACGAGGCAGTTCGTCGTGCACGACCCGTTCGAGATCACCACGTCCTTGTCGGGGTCGAAGTCCCCGTCGTTCACGCCGACGACGAAGGTGGCGTCGGCGTCGCCCGACGGCCCGGTGATGATGACCCGCTTGACCGAGCCCCCCAGGTGCTCCGCGGCGTGCGCCCGGTCGGTGAAGATGCCCGTGGACTCGATCACGAGGTCGGCGCCCAGCGAGTCCCAGGGCAGCTTCCCCGGCTCGCGCTCGGCCATGACCTTGATGTGGCGGTCGCCGACCAGCAGGTCGGAGCCCTCGACGTCGACCGGCACCGAGAGGCGCCCCTGCGTCGTGTCGTAGCGCAACAGGTGCGCCAGCATCTCGGGCGACGTGAGGTCGTTGATCCCGACCACCTCGATGTCGGCCCCGGTGTCGAGCACGGCGCGCAAGAAGCTGCGCCCGATGCGGCCGAAGCCGTTGATCCCGACCCGCACGGTCATGTGTCCCTCTCTCTCGGTCGGCGGGCGCCTATGCCAGCAGACCGGACAACGCCTGCGCCAGTTTGGCTGGGCTGTGAACCAGCCGGTTCTCGCCCGTCAGGGGAACGTCCTGCACCGGCACATCCGTCGCACCGATCGCCATTCCCTGGATCGTGTCACAGACCACCACGTCCACTGTGACATTGTGCCTGGCCAGGGCCGCGACATGCGCGCCCACGTCATAATCCTGCGTCTCGGGGACCTGGGGACGCAGGTTGCACACGTAGACGACCTGGGCGTCGGCCGCGGCGACCGCCTCGGCGATGCCGTGGACCGCCACGGTCGCCAACACGCTGGTGAACAGGGACCCCGGGCCGATCACGACCTGGTCCGCCCCGAGGATCCGCTCGACCGCCAACGGCGGCGGCCGGGCGTCATCGGGCACCAGCGAGACGGCCGACAGGCCCTCGGTCCCCATGACCGCCACCTGGCCCGCGACCGTGCCGTGGGCCGACTCGGCCTTGAGGACGACGGGCTCCGTCGTGGCCGGCAGCACCTCGCCCTGCGCGCCGAGGAGGACCGCCGCCTCGCGCACGCCCTGCACGAGGTCGCCGGTGGCGTCGATCAGCCCCAGCAGGATCAGGTTCCCCAGCGCGTGCCCGGCCAGCTCGCCCTCGTCGTAACGCCGCTCGAACGCCGCGGCGAGCGCCGAGTCCTCCTCGGCCAGGGCGACGAGGCACTTGCGGATGTCGCCGAGGGCGACCACGTTCAACAGCTCGCGCAGGCGCCCGCTGCTGCCCCCGTCGTCGGCGACCGACACCACGCCGGTGAGTTGCCCGGCGTAACGCCGCGCCGCCTTCAGCGTCACGGCCGTGCCGTGGCCCCCGCCGATGGCGACGACCGACGGGCGCGCCTCAGTCACGATCGATGTCGCGGTGGAACACGGACACCCCTTCCTTTTGCCCACCGAGGCGCTTCGCCAACGCCTCGGCCAGCGCCACCGAACGGTGCCGGCCCCCCGTGCAGCCCATGGCGATCGTGAGGTACGACTTCCCCTCCCGGACGAACGCCGGGAGGATGCTCGTCAGCAGGTCGTCGAGCTTCTCCAAGAAGGCCTCCGACTCGGGCTGGCCCAGCACCCACTCCCGGACCGGCTCGTCGAGCCCGCTGTACGGTCGCAGCTCCTCGATCCAGAACGGGTTCGGCAGGAAGCGGCAGTCGAACACGATGTCGACGTCGAGCGGGATGCCGTGCTTGTAGCCGAACGAGACGACCGAGGTCTGCATGCGCGGCACGTCCTCGGACCCGAACGCCTCGAGGATGCGGGACCGGAGCTGGTTAGAGTTCAACTCAGTCGTGTCGACGAGCAGGTCGGCGCGCTCGCGGACCGGCTCGAGCAATTCGCGCTCGCGGGCGATCGACGCCTCGACCCCCCGTGCCGGCAACGGGTGCCGGCGCCGCGTGCCCTCGTAGCGGCGCACCAGGACGTCGTCCGGCGCGTCGAGGTACACGATGCGCACCCGCTTGCGCGTGCCGCGCAGCTCGTCCAACACGGCCGGCAGGTCGTCGAAGTACTCCGGTCCCGTGTCGCGCCCTCCCCGCCCGATCACCAGCGCCACGCGCTCGATGCCCGACCCCGGGCGGTCGACCATTTCGACCATCTTCATGATCAGCCCGGCGGGCAGGTTGTCGATGACGAACCAGCCCACGTCCTCCAGCGCGGCGGCCGCCGTCGAGCGGCCCGCGCCCGACATCCCCGTCACCACCGCGAACTCGCTCATCGTCCCCCAGCCTGGCGCACGCCCTCGTAGACGGCCAGACCGACGTCGTCGGGCAGCCACGACCGGGCCAGGAGCTCCTCGAGCGAGGCCGCCCGGACGGCGTTGACCCCGCCGAGCTCCTTGACCAGCCGGGTCTTGCGGACCGGACCCAGGCCGGGGATGTCGTCGAGGATGCTCTTGGTCATCCGCTTGCCCCGCCGCTCCCGGTGGAACGTGATGGCGAAGCGGTGCGCCTCGTCCCGCACCCGCTGGAGGAGATACAGCCCGTCCGAGCCGCGCCGCAGCCGGACGGGGTCGGGCGAGCCCGGCCGGTAGACCTCCTCGAACTGCTTGGCCAGGGCCGCCAGCTCGATCTCGCCCTCGAGGCCGAGCTCGCGCACCACCCGCTCGGCCACGTGGAGCTGGCCCTTGCCCCCGTCGACGAGCAAGAGGTTCGGGCGGTAGGCGAATCGCTTCGGCCGCTCCCCCACGGGCTGCTTCTCCGCCACCTTCAACGCGGTGAGCCGCCGCGTCAGGACCTCCTCCATGGCCGCGTAGTCGTCGTTGCCGCGCACCGTCTTGACCTTGAAGCGGCGGTAGTCCGAGCGCTTCGGCAACGCGTCCTCGAGCACGACCATGGAGCCCACGTAGTCGGTCCCCTGCAAGTGGCTCATGTCGAAGCACTCGATCCGCAGCGGCGCCTCGTGCAGCTCGAGCGCGCTCTGCAGTTCCGTCAACGCCTTCGACCGCGCGTTGTGGTCGGACGCACGGCGCAGACGGTGCCGGGCCAGGTCCTCGCTGGCCGAGTGTGTCACCGTCTCCTGGAGGGCGCGCTTGGCCCCGCGCAGCGGCACGGCGATGCTGACCGGCCCGTCGCGCACGTTGCGCAGCCAGTGCTCCAGGAGGTCGCGGTCGCTCGGCTCCTCGGGCACCAGGACGCGCCGCGGCACCTCGGCACCCTCGGCCCCGTAGACCTGTGAGACGACCGCCGACATGAACTCGGGGCCCGACAGATCCTCGACCTTCTCCGCCACGAAACCGCGGTGGCCGACCACCCGGCCGCGGCGCACGCGGAAGATCTGCACCGACGCCTCGAGGGGGTCCTCGGCGAGCCCGACGACGTCGAAGTCCTCGGGGCGGTCCGAGACCATCTGCTGCGTGTCGGCCGCCTTGTGCACCGCCGTGATCCGGTCGCGCAGGCGGGCCGCCCGCTCGAACTGCAGCGCCTCTGAGGCCGCCAGCATCTCCGCCTCCAGGCTCGCCAGGATCGGCTCGGTGTCGCCCGAGAGGAAGCGCATCAGGTCCTGGACGTAGCCCTCGTACGCCTCGTGATCGACGGCGCCGACGCACGGTCCCGAGCAGCGGTCGATGTCGAAGAGCAGGCACGGCCGGCCCAGGCGCTTGTGTCGGACGAACTTGGTGTCCGAGCACGTGCGGACCGGAAAGCTCCGGATGAGGAGGTCGAGCGTCTGGCGGATGGCGTAGGCGTGTCCGTAGGGGCCGAAGTAGCGGACGCCCTTGCGCTTGCGCCCCCGCACCACGGCCGGCCGGGGCCACTCCTCGTTCAGCGTGATGGCCAGCCAGGGGTAGCTCTTGTCGTCCTTCAGCCGGACGTTGTAGCGGGGCAGGTGATCCTGGATCAGCGAGTGCTCCAGGATCAGCGCGTCGACCTCGGTGTCGACGACGACCCACTCGACGTGGTCGGCCTGGGCCACCATCTGGGCCGTGCGGGGCATCAGCCTGGCCGAGTCCTGCCAGTAATTGGGCAGGCGGTGGCGGAGGGACTTGGCCTTGCCCACGTAGAGGACCCGGCCCTCGGCGTCGAGAAATTGGTAGACGCCGGGGGCGTCGGGAATCGAGCCGGTCGGCGGCCTGTCCTGCATCGATCCCACTCTCGCGCAGCGCTGAGACCGGACGGTACACTGTCTGGGCCGGCCTGGTATCCGGCACACAACCTTGCATCGAGGCCGACATACCCGCGGATGGGCGACCAGGCTGTCCCCGCCGGCCAGATCGATGCCTCTCCCGAAAAGGGGGCATACAGAATGCTCAGGCTCCAGGCGCCCCTCGCAGAGCGCTACGCGGCCGCGACCGACGAGGAGCTCGCCGACATGATCGGCGACGCCAAAGCCGCGCTCGGTGCGCGGCTATACGTCCTCGGCCACCACTACCAACGCGACGACGTGATGCGGTGGGCCGATGCCCGCGGCGACTCCTTCGGGCTGTCTCGCATCGCGGCCGGCCAGGACGACGCCGAGTACATCGTCTTCTGCGGCGTCCACTTCATGGCCGAGTCCGCCGACGTGCTCACCGGTCCGCACCAGCAGGTGCTGCTGCCCGACCTCAACGCCGGCTGCTCCATGGCGGACATGGCGGACATCGACCAGGTGGAGGAGGCCTGGGACGAGTTGGCCCAGATCGTCGACGTCGACCGCCTCATCCCGGTGACGTACATGAACTCGGCCGCCGCCCTCAAGGCGTTCGTGGGCCGCAAGGGCGGCGCCGTCTGCACGTCGTCCAACGCACGGGCCGTCCTGACCTGGGCGCTCGAGCGCGGGGACCGGGTCCTCTTCTTCCCGGACCAGCACCTCGGCCGCAATACCGGCTACCAACTCGGCTACGGACCGGACGACATGCGCGTCTGGAACCCGCGCCAGGACCTCGGCGGCCTCACCGACCGCGAGGTGAAGGAGTCGACGCTGCTCTTGTGGAAGGGCCACTGCTCGGTGCACCAGCGCTTCCGGCCCGAGCACGTCGAGGCGTTCCGCGCCGAGCACCCCGACGGCATCGTCATGGTCCACCCCGAGTGCGCGCACGAGGTGGTGGAGCTCGGCGACATCACCGGCTCGACCGATGCGATCATCCGCGCCGTCGACGCCGCGCCCACGGGCTCGGTCATCGGCGTGGCGACGGAGATCCATCTCGTGAACCGCCTCGACCACGAGTCGCCCGACAAGACCGTCGTCTGCCTCGACCCGCTCGTGTGCCCGTGCTCCACGATGTCGCGCATCGACCCCCAGCACCTGGCGTGGATCCTCGAGGGGCTCGTCGCCGGCGAGGTGCGCAACCGGATCGTCGTCGACGCCGACACGGCCGAGTGGGCCAAGGTCGCGCTCGAGCGCATGCTCGCCATCACCTGACGCAACCGCGTCGGCGCCAACGGCGCGCCGGTAGGGTCCGAAGAACATCGCCGGACCGATCGGAG
>DATDIE010000346.1:0-4323 GCA_036521235.1 Acidimicrobiales bacterium
CTGCCGACGTCGTGCGACCCGGGCGTTCACGATCGCCGGTCTGGCCGGCGTCGCTACGGCGCCGGGCGCCGCCGCCGCCCTGGGAGAGACCCGCACCGCAGTCGCCGCGGCCGGCGCGGCGGTCGTCATCCTGGCCGCGCATGCCCGCAGCGGGCCGCGCCGGGGCGGCTAGGCGGCGACGGGCTCGCCGGCCGCTGCCACGAACGCCTCGACGACCACCTGCACCCGCGGCTCGACCCGCCACTCCTCGTGCAGCTCGCACTGCATCGCGAGCACGAACTGCCCCGGCATCTCGATCGCCTCGATCACGCCGTCCGGCGCGCGGGCCGAGACGACCAGTCCCGGACCGACCTCGTCCACCGCCTGGTGGTGGAAGCTGTCGACCCAGACCTCGTCGCCGAGCAGCTCGTGCAGACGCGTGCCCGGCACGGGCGCGATCGGATGGCGGGGATGGTCGGGCGCCGGCAGGTCGGCCATGGTCGCCTCCTGGAACCGGCGCCAGTAGCGCCCGGTCGGGTCGGACGGGTGCGAGCGCCACGCCTCGGCCAGGCTCAGGTCCTGCACCATCGAGCCACCCAGGGCGACGTTCAGCATCTGCATGCCGCGGCAGGTGCCGACGATCGGCAGGCCGCGGTCGACCGCCCGCTCGACGAGCTCGATCTCGAAGCGATCGCGGGCGGCGTCGACCGTCCCGAGTAACGGGTGCGGCGCCTGGCCGTACCGAGCCGGGTCGATGTCGTGCCCGGCCGCCAGCATCACACCGTCGACCCGGTCGAGCTGGTCGTCGAGCCCGCCGGGGACGCGCGAGAACACCATCGGCACCGCCCCGGCCATCACGAGCGCACGCTGGTACCCGACCCCGGCATAGTCGCCGTAGCCGTGAAAGCCGGCCGAGACCCCGATCAGCGGTTTGGTGCGCGCGGCCGCTAGCTCCAGGGGTACGGGCTGTTCGACACCGGGTGCAGGTCGCCGGTCACGAAGCGCTCGAACCGGAACGGGTGGAGCACGCTCGAGTGGCCACCCGTCACCACCTGGGCCACCTCGCGGCCGACGCCGATCATCTTGTAGCCGTGGTTCGAGTCGGCGATCACGTACACGTTCGGGCGCATGTAATCGAAGATCGGGAAGCTGTCGGCGGTGAAGCAGCCGACGCCGCCGGAGCGCACGTTCTTGTACGTGCCGCGCTTGCCCGCGAACCGCTCCATGCAGTGGGAGAGCGATGCGCACCACATGTCCGAGAAGCTCGAGTCGACGCTGGCGGTCGGGTACGGGTCGACCTGGAAATCGTGTCCGACGATGATCGGGGCGGCGCCGCCCTGGACACCGTGCAGATCCTGCTTGAAGTAGTTGCCCCAGAGCTCGTCCGTGATCAGCGTGCCCTCGTCGTCGTAGAGCGGCGCGTCGGAGTCGACGTGCAGCACCGGCGGCATCGAGCCGTCGGGGAGGGAGAGCAGCTTGGGATCGACCTCGATCTCGCCCTCCTGGAGATACCAGTACGTCCACATCTCCTGATCCTTGTGGACCTCGCCCTCGGGTGTGCGCACGTCGATGCGGTCGGACAGGCCGAGCATCTCCCACAGCGAGGCGATCCACGGGCCGACGCCGATCACGACCTGCTCGACGGCGACGTCGCCCTGGTCGGTGTGCACGGTCTTGACCGCCCCCGAGTCGTCCATGTCGAAGCCGGTCACGTGCACGCCGGCGACGAGCCGCGCCCCGGCCTCCTGGGCCTTCTTCGCCAGGCCCTGCATCGAGGCCATGTTGTTGGCGTAGCCGCCCTTCTCCTCGTGCAGGCACACCTCGACGCCCTGCGCCCGCCAGTCGGGGAACATCTCCTTCATGTGGCTGCGCACCACGTCGGCGCCCACGATCAGCTCCGACGGGTAGCCGATGCGCTGCTGCCGCTCGTAGACGGCGGTCAGGTCGGACACCTGGGTGCTGCAGCCGAGGGCGACGTAGCCGACCGGGTGGTAGCTGAAGCCCGGCGGATCCTGTTCCCACACCTCGACGTTGGCGGCCATCAGCTCGGACATGGCCGGCTGGAAGTAGTTGTTGCGCACGACCCCACAGGCGATGCCGGAGGCGCCGGCGCCGATGCCGGTCTTGTCGACGATGAGCACGTCGGGCTCCTCGCCCCCCGCCCGCTGCTCCTTGGCCAGGTGCCAGGCGGTGGAGAGCCCGTGCACGCCGGCTCCGATGACGAGGTACTTGACGCGGTCGGGCAGAGTGGCCATTCACACTCCTCGAGGTTATTGCCGATGCGGCAAAGCTATTTCCAAACTGCAGGGCCATGGTAACCCAGCTCATCGGAAAGCGCCACCGCGCTGCGCACGAGGGCCGTGGCGGCCGCGTCCTGGGCGGGCTCATCGAACCGGGTGTCGGGGCCCTGGAGTCCGAGGATGGCGGCCAGTTCGCCGCGGGCGCCGAGGACGGGCGCGGCGATCGCGTTCAGGTGCTCCTCGCGCTCGCCGATCGCGCGCGCCCAGCCGCGCTCGCGCACGGCGTCGACGACCCGGCCGAGCTCGCCGGCGTCGACGATCGTGCGATCCGTGAACCGGTCGAGCCGCCCGCCGCGGGGCGGACCGCCCGCGAACGCGAGCATCACCTTCCCGGTCGCGGTGGCGTGGGCGACGCTCGCCCGGCCGACGCGCGCGACGGAGGCGACGGTCGCGCGGCTGGGGACGAAGTCGACGGTGATCGCGTCCGGGTCGGAGGGCAGCGACAGGGTCGCCGTCTCGCCGACCTCGATCTCGAGCGCCTCGAGGTGCGGTCGCGCCAGCACCCGCAGGTCGAGGCCCGCGAGCACGTGATTCGACAGCGCGAGCAGATGGGTGCCGAGCCGGTAGCGGCCCGTCTCGGGGAGGTACTCGACGTAGCCCGCGTCGACGAGCGTCGAGAGCGTGCGCGAGACCGTGCTCGCATTGATCCCGGTCAGGCGCGAGAGCTCGGTCGTGCCGGCGTCGCCGCGGACGCGTAGGAACGCGTCGAGGACGCGCAGCGCCCGCTCGACCGCAGCCAGGCGCCGCTCGGCAGGTCGTCCGGTGGGCGGCATCCGCGCATCATTGCCGAACCGGCAATGGCGGCGCGCCATGAACAACCGGTGCCAGGCACCTGGTATTCACCCGTTTGCGCGGTCGGGGAGGCTGGCATATGGTCGCCCCCGTGGAACACGACCCCCGCCTCCGGCTCGACTTCCGCGAGGTCGTCGGCGCATTCGCCACCGGGGTCACCGTCGTCACCAGCCGCGTCGGCGACACCCACGCGGGGATGACGCTCAACTCGTTCACGTCGGTCTCGCTCGACCCGCTGCTCGTGCTCGTCTCGCTGGCCCACGGGACGCGCACGCTCGAGGTTATTCGCCGCAGCGGCCACTACGCCGTGAACGTCCTGCACCGGCGCCAGCGCGAGGTCGCCCTCGCCTTCGCCAAGCCCGGCGCGCCGTTCCCGCCCGGCCACACGATCGTCGACCCGGCCGGCTACGTGGCGGTCATGCACGCCCTCGCCATCCTGCGGTGCGAGGTCACCGGCGTCCACGTCGCAGGCGACCACGACCTCGTCGTCGGCGAGGTCGTCGACTTCGAGGGCTCGGGCGGCGAGCCGCTCATCTTCCACCGTGGCGCCTTCGGCGGTCTGGACGAGGACGCGCTCGTCCCCAGCGGCCGCGTGATCGGCATCGTCGGCTCGGGCTGGTAGCGCCTTCGATGGGGCCAGGCCCCGAGTCGGGGCCTGGCCCCGGTTCCGCTCAGAGGTACCCCGCCAAGAGGGGCCTGACCCCGCCTGGCGGGTCCTCACGCAGCCTCCGGCGAGACCGCGTCTCGCCGGAGCACCCCCGCGAATCGAGAGAACTTAAGGAGGGGGCTCGCGGGGAACCCTGGGTTCCCCCGCGGTTCTACAAGTGGTGGGTGTACTCGGCGAACTCCCAGTCGGTCACCGTCTGGCGGGCGCGCTCCAGCTCGGCGTCCTTGATGACCCGGAAGACGCGCACGAGCTCGGAGCCCATCGCCTCGGTGAGGACGGTGTCGGCCTCGAGCGCGTCCAGCGCCGCCTCGAACGTCGTCGGGAGCGGCGTCATCGTCTCGATCTCGGGCAGCTCGTAGATCAGGCCTTCGAGCGGCGCCGGCGGCTCGATCTCGCGCTTGATGCCGTCGAGCCCGGCGAACAGGGCCGATGCGATCGCCAGGTACGGGTTGGCCGCCCCGTCGCCGACGCGAAACTCGACCCGGGTGGCGCCGCCGCGCTCGCGGGGGACGCGGGCGAGCGTGAGGCGGTTGTCGTGGCCCCAGCTCACGAGCGTCGGCACGAGCGCCTCGGGGTGCAGGCGGC
>DATDIE010000347.1:0-7259 GCA_036521235.1 Acidimicrobiales bacterium
GTCATCGCTCGGGGGATGCCGGACGAGATCAGGGCGAACGAGACGGTGCGGGCCGCCTACCTGGGGGACGCCAGTGTCGTCTGAGCCGGCCCTCGACATCCGCGGATTGCGCGTCTCGTACGGCGGCGTGCGGGCGCTGCACGACGTGACGATCACGGTGCCGCGCGGCGCGGTCGTGGCGCTGCTGGGCCCGAACGGCGCGGGCAAGAGCACGACGCTGCGGACGGTCTCGGGCGTCATGCGGGCCGAGGTGGGAACGATCACCTCGTTCGGACGCCGCATCGACCGCGTCCCCGCCTACCGCATCGCGCGCCAGGGCATCGTGCACGTCCCCGAGGGGCGGGGCATCTTCCCCAGCCTCAACGTCCGGGAGAACCTCGAGATGGCGGCGGGGGTCGGCGGCGACGCTGTGGGCGGCGGCGATGGCGACGGCATCGACGAGGCGACCCAGATGTTCCCCGTGCTCGGCAACCGGCTGCGCCAGACGGCGGGCAGCCTCTCGGGCGGCGAGCAGCAGATGCTGGCGCTGGCCCGGGCGATCATGGCCCGCCCCCGCCTCCTCATGGTCGACGAGATCAGCATGGGTCTAGCGCCCATCGTGGTCGGGCACCTCTTCGAGGCACTGCACACGATCGCGACGACGGGCGCCAGCCTGCTGCTCGTCGAGCAGTACGTGGAGACGGCGCTCGAGCTCGCCAACTACGTGTACGTGATGGACAAGGGCGTCATCGTCGACGTCGGCGAGCCCAACGACATGCGGGCCAGCAACCTGGCGGCGGCCTACCTGGGCGGTGCCGCATGAGCGCCGGCACGGCGCGGTCGGCCGTCCAGACGAGGCGAGCGCGCCGGTGGCTGCCCGCCCTGGCCGTGCCGCTCCTGGTCGGCGTGCTCGGAGTCGGGCCGCTCGCCGCATCGGGTGGCGCCGACACCACGCTCCTCGGGTACAACGCCTCGGCGCTCGCCATCGGGACGCAGTTCGCCTTCAACGTGCCCGGGGTGCTGCCACTGCCCAATCAGAACATCATCGAGGACGACGTCCCGTTCGCCCGCACGACCGTGGGCGGCGGGCCGGTCGTGGACTCCATCGGGGCGCCGTACTACCCGGGCGACATCGCGGCGAACCTCGGCACGCTGCTGCTGACGTTCGGCGCCCCGGCGCTGCCGCTGAACGACCCGCTGCTGGCCGAAAGCAAGTTCCCCACCTCGCCGGGGTACCCGTCGAGCGCCGACTTCCCCCAGAACACCAAGCCCGGGGCGGTGCAGGTGGCGACGGGCGTCGCCGACTCGTCGGGCACCGGTGGTGACGCCTCGGGCACCGTGAGCGACGTCTCGGTGGCCAACCTCCTCGGTCTCAACACGCTGCCGATCGTCGGCGGCATCCTCTCGTCGACCGCGAGCAGCGTCTTCGACGTCGGCAACATCAGCGCCACCAACAAGGTCGCCCTCACCGGCTCGTCGGTGACCTCCACGGCCACGACGACGCTCGGAGCGATCGACATCGCCGGGCTGGTCGACATCGCGGGGATGACGGCGACGGCGACGGCAAAGTCGGACGGGACGACCGGCACCCCGACGGCGACGGTGCACCTCGGCGACGTGACGGTGGACGGCTCCGAGGCCTACATCGACAACACAGGCGTGCACGTCGACAAGAACGCGGCGACCTCGGCCGGGATCACCCCCGCCCAGCTGCAGCAGACGATCAACAGCACCCTGGGGCAGGACGGCGTCAACATCCAGCTCGCCAATCCCCAGCAGACGTCGAACGGCGCGCAGGCCAGCGCCAACTCGGGCGGGCTGGTGATCTCGCTGACCCGCCAATTCGCCATCCCGTACATCCCGGGCGAGCCGACGATCCCGCTGCCCGAGTTGGGCAACGTCGGGCTTCCGGCGGGCGACTACACGATGACGACGTCGGTCACGCTCGGCCTGGCTCAGGCCAGCGCCAACGCAACGGCGCCGGTGGCGAACACGGGCACCACCGGGAACACCGGCGCGGCGAGCGGCGCGTCGACGACGCCGTCGACCGCGGGGACGCCGGCGGTCACCGGGGTCACGGGGAACACGGGCTTCGGGTTCACCGGTGGGACCGGGACCGCGCAGAGCCTGGCGCCGACAGGCACCGGCGGGGGGTCGACCGAGCCCGTGCCCGCGCCGACCAGCGCCACAGCCTTCCCGATCCACGGCATCCCGCCCCCTTTGGGCTGGACCGTTACCGCGTTATTGGCGTGCATCCTGCTCGCCTATCCCCTCTTGTTGCTGGCGCGCTGGCAGTTCGCGCCGTCCGGAAGGAGACGACCATGACCATCGACGTCGAGAAGGACCTCGCCGACGTCTTCAGGGACGAGGCGGCGAGCCCGCCGGGTGCGCCCGAGGCGCCGGCGAGCGAGGCGGGACCCGCGTCGGGGGACGGTGACCGCCGGGACGACCAGGGTGGCAGCGGAGACGGCGGCCACACCAGGATGGCGCGCTGGGCGGAGAAGTACGACATCCGCAACAGTTGGCAGGTGATCGCGGGGGCGATCCTGATCCCGCTGGGGGTCGTGCTGATTTTGCTCGGGTGGTACGGCGCGGCGCACGCCCGGGTGGTGCAGCAGCAGATCCCGTACATGGTGTCGGGCTCGTTCATCGGGCTCGGCTGCATGATCGTCGGCGGACTGCTGTTCTTCGGGCACTGGCTGTACCGGATCTACGACCAGGCGGACCTGCAGCACGAGGAGACGCAACGCGTGCTCGAGACCATCGCGGCGGCGTTGTTGGCGCAGCGGGGCGGCGGGGCCGGCGTGGCCGGTGGGCTGAGCACGGGGACGGATGCGGGTGCCGCTGGAGTGTCTGGGATGGCCGCGGCGGGACAGGCCGCGCCGACGACGTTCTACGCCACCGCGGCGGGGACCGTGTACCACCGGGCGGATTGCGCCGTCATCGCGCACCACCCCGACGACCTGCGCGTGCTCGGGCCCGAAGGGGTCGCCGGGTTGCGGCCGTGCCAGATCTGCTCGCCCGGTCCGGGCTGAGCCTTCTCCGCCTTTCCGAAGGGGCGCTTACCCGGTCACCCCGGCCTCGATCGCTGCTTCCTCGACCACTTCGTCCTCGTCGGTCGCAGAGGCGGGCACTCCGGCGCCCGCGGCGCCGTCGGCCTTGAGGCGGTTGGCCACTCGGATGAGGAGTGTCCAGGCGGCGACGATGTAAATGACGGTGCCCACGCACACGCCGGCGATGGCCGCCTGGACCCCCCAGACGACGCCACCGACCAGGGTGCAGACGGCCATCACGGGGGTCATGATGAGCGCCAGGCGCAGGTTCACCGAGGCGGCGCGCAGGGAGCGCAGCCCCGCCACGGCGGCAGCCGAGATCCCGTTCAAGGCGAAGGCCAGGCCGGTGAGCGGGACCAGGCGGCGGGCCGCCGGCCACGCCGGTCCGAGCGCCTTGGTCAGCGTGTGGACCGGCGTGAAGTAGATGACGGCCGTCCAGGCCAGCATCACGCCCGCCGTCAACAGCCCGCCGAACGCGATGAAGCGCAGCGTCTTGCGCACGTCGACCTGGAAGTAGCGGGCCGCCATCGCGACCATGCCGGTGACGATGCCCTGAGAAAACACGGTCACGAGGCCGAAGGCCACCTGGGCCAGCTTGAACTCGCCGATGACCGCGAGCGAGAAGATCAGGACGAAGAGGTAGGTCCCTATGTAGGCCCACGAGCCGCCCAGCGCCCATTGACCGGCGAAGCGCAGGCCGACATGGCGCTCGCTGCGAAACCAGAAGGCCAGCTGTCTCCACGCGCCGCGCAACGTGATGTGGGTGCGCGCCGCGTAGAGGCCCACCACGGCGCCGGTGGCGCAGTAGGTCCCCCAGATCCAGGGCAACGAGACGTGATGTTGGTGCCGCAGCACCTCGAAGACCACGACGAAGAGGATCAGCCACGCCATGTCGAGCCAAACGGCGTAGGCGGGGTTATAGCGGCTGATGCCGATGTAGCGCCCGTAGTCCTGCGCCGCCATCAGCGGGAAGGCGAGGGCGAGGATGGCAAAGGTCAGGCGAAGCTCGCCACTGAACACGACAGCGAGGGCCAACATGAGGATCGATGCGCAGGCTGCGTACACGATGGCGGACAGGAAGCCCGACCGTTCGTAGACCTCCATCACGTCGTCCCCCGGGTCGTGGCGGGTCAGGAGGCAGTCGCTGGTCAAGCTGCGGAGCATGCCCTGGGTGATGATGTAGGTCGTCGAGACGATGGCGAAAATGCCCAGCGCATGCGCGCCGGTGTAGTGCGCCACGAGGTAGGCCACGCCGAAGTTGGACGCGCTGGAGGCGGCCTGGTCGACCACCGTCACCGCCATCGTGCGCTGGCGCGACGCGGTCGCCCGGAGCGACCGGGGGAAGTACCTCCGGTGACGTGCTCTCCCGACCAGCGCGTCCCGGAGGGCCAGGACTTCACTGTGCTCTCCCGTACCGAGCAGCTCCTCGGTCAGGCTGCCGGCGGAGGTGTTATCGAGGACGAGGGTCATGCGCGCCGCTCGTCAGAGCCGGGTCGGCTCAACGCGTGATCGGGGTGGCACCTTCGCTCATCTGATCGAAGATCCACTTGTACGTGTTCTGCAGCCCGTCCTCGAGCGTGATGGACGGCGCCCACCCCAGCCGCTCTTGGATCAGCGTGTTGTCGCTGTTGCGGCCGCGCACGCCCTGGGGCGCCGAGGTGTTGTAGTTGCGCTTCAGCGTCACCCCGGCGATGCCTTCGACGATGTCGACGAGCTCGTTGATCGTCACCAGTTGCTCGGAGCCGATGTTGAGCGGCTCGCGCACGTCACTCGCCGTGAGCTTGAGCGTGCCCTCGAGGCAGTCGTCGATGTAGGTGAAGCTGCGAGTCTGGAGGCCGTCGCCCCAGATCTCGATCTCGTTGGTCCCGGCGAGCACCGCGGCCGCGACCTTGCGGCAGATCGCCGCCGGCGCCTTCTCACGCCCACCGTCGTACGTGCCCAGCGGCCCGTACACGTTGTGGTACCGGGCCACCCGCGTCTCGAGCCCGAAGTCCTCGTAGAAGTGGCGCGCCATGCGCTCGCTGAAGAGCTTCTCCCAGCCGTAGCCGTCCTCGGGCATGGCCGGGTAGGCGTCCGCCTCGCGCAGCGGCTCGACCTCGGGCGACTCCTGCTTGCCCGCGGCGTAGACACAGGCCGAGGACGAGTAGAAGAGGCGCTGGACGCCCGCGTGGCGGGCCGCCTCGAGCATGTGGGTCGAGATCAGCACCGACAGCATGCACAGTGCCTTGTTGTTCTCGATGAAGCCCATCCCGCCCATGTCGGCCGCCAGGTTGAACACGGTGTCGATGCCCTCGGCGGCGCGTTGGCAGTTCCCGTAGTCCTGCAGGTCGGCCGAGATGCTCTCGACGTCGTCGAAGCGCTGGTGCCACTCGTCGAGCGGGACGCGGTCGACCCCCCGGACGTTCTCCACGCCCTGCTCGCGCAGGCGCGCCACCAGGTGGCCGCCGATGAATCCACCCGCACCGGTCACCAACACACTCTTCATCGGTCTCGTTCTCCCTCTCCTGCTGTTGACGGTCTGGACTGCAGCACCGCCGGCGACACCGGCGTGGGACACCTTGTTTAGCTCGCGCCGCCCCGCCGCAGTGACTGGGCCGTACTAGCTGGCTTCCCGGTCGGCGGCGACCAACTCGAGGGCCGGCTGGTGCTCCCTCGTCGGGACGAGCCGCCGCTGCGGAGCGACCAGGTCGCCGAACACCTGGAGGAATTGGTCGGCCGCCACGTCGGGGCTGAAGGTGGCCTCCGCGTAGCGCCGGCCGGCACGCCCCATGGAGGCGCAGCTGTCCGGACTGTCGAGGAGGGCGACCGCCTCGTGGGCCACCTGGTCGCGGTCGGACGGGTCGACCACACGGCCGGCCCGGTAAGAGCTGAGGATCTCGGCGACCGAATTGTCCGAGGGAAGCACGCCGAGGATGGGACGGCCTGAGCACAGGTACGTCAGGACCTTGGAGGGGACAGAGAACTTCGAGGCGTCCGGCTCCAAGATGGCGACCAGGACTTCGGCACTCGCCATCATGTCGGGGAGGTCCTCGTACGGCTGGAAGTCGAGCAGCACGAGATTGTCGGCCTGGTGTTCCGCCTTCCAGGCCTCGAGCCAATCGCGGCCCTTCCCCTCGGAGACCACGACGACGCGCGCTTCGGGGTGCGAGTCGCGCAGTTGCGCGGCGATGAGGGCGAGGATGCTCGGGTCGTGCTTCAGCCCGAGGGTGCCCGAGTACAGAACGACGGGATGGCCGTCGAGCCCCATCCGGCGGCTCCACTCGTTCTTGGCCGGGCGGACCGGCAGCTCCTCGATGGGCGCCCAGTTGGGGACGACGGTTGCCTTGTGGCCGACGCCCCACTCCGACAAGCGTTCCAGGAACGTCGGCGAGATGGCCACGACGGCCTTGCTGCGGCGGGCGATGGTGCGCTCGACGCGTTCGGCGATGCGGGCGATGCCGTGGCCGAGGAGCGGGAGACGGCGCCGGGCGGCGACGCCGATCGCCTCGGAGTAGATGTCCTGGTGCCAAAACACCATCGGGATGCCCCGACGGGACAAGTGGCGTGCCAGCACCGCGTGCGCGAGCAGCGGCACGTTGCTGATCACGGCGACCGACGGGTCCTTGGCGGCGATGCGCTGGGCGGCCGTCCGGCCGTAGTCCAGCTCTTGCCGGATGCGGGTGAAGGCGGAGTACTTGGCGAACATGCCGTCCATGGACACGGACTCAAAGACGAGCGTCGAGGGGTCACCGTGCTGGTGGTGGAGGGACCCCTTCCCCGTGGCGTACGAAGGGCAGTGCTGGTGGGTCACCTCATAGCCGCGTCGAGCCAGGGCGCGACTCAGTTGCGCCTGTCCTGGGTGCCCCGAGTAGTCATGGACCACGATGCGCCTCGTGGGTAGGTACGGCTCTGGCACGGTAGGTCTCACCCCCTGGTGGTCGAACGGACGCCAAAAGCGCTCTGCCGGAATGGAGAACGCTCTGCACGGAGAACACACACGGGACACGAAACTTGCAGTGCTTGTCCGGGTATTCACGGCTCTCCCGCGGTGGCGGCCGATCGCTCGGTAAACCACTTTTCACCAGGCTTTTCGCGCCGGAACAGGCCGGAGGCGGCCAATCGATCGTTTGGCGAAACGGTGGCCCGAGCTTCCCGGAGAATTGCCAGGGGCGCCCGGTGGGTGCGTCAGGGGCGTGCGCTACCGTGCGCCGGTGCGCGTGCTGGTCAATGCCCTGCCGGTGCGCGGGA
>DATDIE010000348.1:0-2207 GCA_036521235.1 Acidimicrobiales bacterium
CCCGGGTCTCGCTCACCGGCACCCGCGGCGCCCGCGTCGGACTCTCCCATGACGCCCCGCTCCCCCGGTGCCGAGGACGGGATGGCGGACCCGGCGCGCCCGTTGTCCGCCGTCTGCCCGAGGGGCGGAACCGGCGCGGGCTCGTCGTCGGAGTGGTCGGCGTCGGCCGGTGGGCGGAGGGCGGTCACCGGCGCCGGCGGCCGTTCCGCTTCGACTCCGGCACCGCGCGGGCGCGGCGGAGCGAGCGCCGGGTGCTCGTCGGTGTGCTCCACCGTTGCCGGCCGCCCGGTGCCGCTCGGACGGTCGGCGCCCTCCGACAGGCGGCCGCGGATCACCTTCAAGGGCAGGAAGTGCTCCCGCTGCTGACGCAGGATCCAGCGCAGCCGGTCGACGTCGTGGTCGTAGAACTTCCGGTACCCCGACGGTGTCCGCTCCGGATCGACCAGGCCCTGGCTCTCGAGGAAACGGATCTTGGAGATGGTGACGTCGGGGAACTCCTCGCGCAGCAGCGAAAGCACTTCTCCGATCGACAGGTGGGTACGTTCGGGCACCTGGCTATCCCCCCTGGACCTCGGCGAGGAACACCAGCCGGAACTTGCCGACCTGCAATTCGTCGCCGTTGGCTATCTGCGCTTCCTCGATTCGCTCCCGGTTGAGGTAGGTCCCGTTCAAGGATCCCACGTCGCTCACGACGAAGCCGGCGTTGGTCGCCCGGATCTCGGCGTGACGACGGGACACGGTCACGTCGTCGAGGAAGATGTCGCTCTCGGGTCCCCGGCCGAGGCTGGTGAGGTCGGCGCCGAGCACGAAGCGCGACCCGGCGTTGGACCCCCGCTTGACCACCAGAACGCCCTTGCCGGTGGGGACGTCGTCCACGCTGACGACGATGTCTTCTTCGCCGACCTCACCCGCGGCCTCCACCGGGCTCAGGGTGATGCTGGTGGTGGCGTCCGATTCGGGGTCTCGCTCGAGCACCGCGCCGCACGACGAGCAGAAGTTGGCGCCTTCGGGGTTGCGATGCCCGCAGCGGTTGCAGAAGGCGGCCGTCACCCGTCCGTCCGTCAACCCTCGATCAAGGCGCGGTAGGCGTCGGCATCCAGCAGCGTCGACGCGGCGTCCGGGTCGGCCGGCTCGATGACGCACAGCCACCCGTCGCCGTAGGGATCCTCGTTCAGTCGTTGGGGCGCGTCGGCCAGCTCGGTGTTGACCTCCACTACACGTCCGGCCAGGGGTGCGTACACGTCGGAGACGGACTTGGTCGACTCGACCTCGCTGAAAGACTGGCCGGCATCAAGGCTGGTTCCCGGCTCCGGGAGCTGGACGAACACCACGTCGCCGAGCGCATCCTGCGCGTAATCGGTGATCCCGACGCGCAGCTTGCCGTCCTCGAGTCGGGCCCACTCGTGGTCGGAGGTGTAGTGGAGTCCGTCGGGGACATTCATGATTCCGGACCCTACAGCAATCAAACCTGCCGGGTTTGCCCGTCTGCGCCGGGGCGGTTACCGACTGTTCACGTCCGCAAGAGGTTGCGGATGCGCCGGCCGTATTCCTGAGCGCGGGCCCGTGCTTCGGTCTCGGTGACGCCCTCGGCCCAGACGTTGGTGACGGGCTCGTCGGGGTCGGGAAGGACCAGCGCCCAGCCGTCATCGTGCAGCACCTTGACCCCGTCGACCAGCACGAGCTCGTGGTCCTGGGCGCTGCGTTCGAGGATCATCCGCATGACGAGCCCCTTCTTCTCCCACGGGGTGATCACGCTCTCGTGGGCGATGCGGACGGCGGGCAGGTCGGCGACGATCCGCGACAGTCGCGACCGCCCGGCAGCCAGCAGGGCCAGGGTCTGGACGAAGGCGGAGACAGCGTCGTAGGCGGGGAGAAAGGCGGGGAAGGCGTAGCCTCCGTCGCCGCCGGCGGCGAAGTCGACGCCGGGAAGGTTGGCCACCTCCAACAGTTGGGCGGTGGACAGCTTGGTCCAGAGGAGCTCGGCGCCCGCCCGCTCGATCATGGCCTCGGCCCCCCGGCCGATCGACACCGGCAGGGCGACGGTCCTAGCGCCCGCGGCCAGGACCAGGTGGAGCAGGGCCATCAGCCCCTCGCTGTCGGAGAGGACGTGGCCGCCGTCGTCGACCAGGGTGAGATGCTCGCCTCCGGTGTCGATCACCGCGCCCAGGTGGGCGCCCGAGGCCCGCACCAGCTCCGACACCCGCTCG